>CAZFER010000001.1:0-194884 GCA_964517495.1 uncultured bacterium
GCGAAAGCGCTGAGATAACCAAGAATAGGATAAATCGACGGCACCCCCCGAATTATAAACCGGGGCGCCCCGAACAAATTGAACCCAGAGAAACAAAGAGAGATAAATTGATTCAAGAAATAGTTGAAAAAACCAAACATGAAAGGATTTAAACCAAAAAACACATCGAAAACAAATAGCAAAATCCCTTAAATGGCTTAAATATTTGAAACCATCAACACCAAAGAGGTGAAAGATGAGTAGCAGTGGTACTCACCCTGGTATAGGTTTGCTTACTAATTTTTTACCTTAAAAAGCCCTTTTTGTCTCGCCTCATATAATCTTAAGTGTAACATTAACAATATCTTACGCTTTACTTGGGCAATTTGTCCTTAATTCATTGATATATATTTCATTTAGACTCCAGGATTCCTTTAGTATGAATAATACATTATTAATCGAAGGAATAACATAATCCATTTTGATCACTCTTTTATCACCGGTAAAATTAAATAATATATTTAACTCATTTGGATTTTTACGATATATTTCAAGCCAATAGAAAACAATACATAGTTGAAAGGATATTGATAAACACGACTTTATGAAAAAACAAATCCTTTGCGTTCTATTGAATTGCTTTTTGGTCGTTAATCTCTCAGTCGGCCTTCCTTCTCATGAAGGGAATATTAAAGATGTTATCGTTTTATTAAAAAAACCTGCATTGTGCAACCTTGCGTTTACTCAAAGCGGGAAGTCATTATACAGAGGTATGAAACTGCGTGAACAACAAGTGAAGCAACAATTAATTCAACGCCGAAATGAATTGCTCTTTCATATGAAACAGTTCGAGAATCGATTGAAGGCAATCTCTCCCCATATATCATACAAACACCGATTTACTGGTTTGATCAATGGCCTATCCATGACAATCCCGAAGAGCATGGAGGATCAAATCCGCTCCATGCCAGAGGTGCTGGCTGTTGCTTCCAACCGAAAATACAAATTGTATTTAAATCACAGCCACCAAATCATGAAAATTCCATCTGCCTGGGAAATGTACAGTGGAGAAGAAAATGCAGGAAGAGGAGTGAAAATCGGGGTTATTGATACTGGTGTTGATCATACTCATGTGATGTTTGAAGACGCCGGTTTCACCTATCCTGAAGGTTATCCTCTTGGTGATTCGAACTTTACCAATCAGAAAATAATTGCTGCCCGGGTATTTCCTGTTTCCAGTGATTCCGCAGAAAATTCCACCCCACGAGATCGCGATGGCCACGGCACCAAAGTGGCATCATGTGCTGCTGGAAATCGTAATACACTATCTCCACTAGGACCGATATCTGGGGTAGCCCCTCAAGCCTATATTGGAAATTACAAGGTTTTCACCAATGAATTTACTTACTCTGACCAGATCATACGAGCCTTGGAAGCCTGTGTGGAAGATGGCATGGATGTCGTCAATATGAGTTTTGGTGGTGAAGAATACTTTGACGAACACTTCAATCCAGAAGCTTTAGCAGTAAAGAATGCTGTTAATGCAGGGGTAGTTGTCGTCGCTGCTGCGGGTAATGCGGGTAAACCGGATACCATTGGTCCTCCAGGTCAATTTCCTGAGGTAATCACGGTAGGATCATTAACAAACTCTCATACCGTCGATAACCCGGACGATCCATCCGTTGTGTATATGAATGTCTATGCGGATGGTGAAACCATATTGAACACTGAGGAAATGTCACTTGGGATTGATCCGGCTTTTTTTTCCACACCCATCATAGGTCGATTTTCCATCTCTGACGCCGATTCAATTGATGGGGGAGCTTATGGGGGAGAGGATGATGGATTAGTTTGCGACGCCCTTCCCGTTTCTTCAGTCGAAAAACAATGGGTTTTGGTTCAACGTGGGATATGCACATTCACCTCTAAACTTGACCGAATACAGGCCGCAGGTGGTCTGGGAGCCTTAATCTACAATTCCGCTGAGGCGGATCAACCAATGGGTGAACCACTTCGAAATTCTTCTGTTCCAAATTCAGAAATCCCTTCATACCATATTTCCAGAAATGCAGGATTGTATATCAAAGATGCTTTACAAGATTCAGATAATGTGGAAGTCGAATTTTTCACCCTTCCACTGGAAGAAAATGAACAGCGGGAATTAAGATTAAGCTCTTTTTCGTCACGTGGTCCTTCTCTAAGTTACACCATCAAACCGGATTTGACTGCAATTGGCCAAGGATTATACGCGGCCACCCAAAATGACGTCCCTGCAGTGACAGAAGAACAATTTATTGAACTAACCGGATTCGATCCATCCGGTTTTAACTTTGCTAATGGTACCAGTTTTTCTTCCCCCATTGTGACTGGAGTGGCGGCTCTCCTTAAACAACAACATCCAAATTGGACACCCCACCAAATCAAATCGGCTTTGCTTATCTCCGCTGACCGCCCATCTCTTATTGACCGTCTCTCCAGCATGGATCGAGGTGCTGGCCATGTTAATCCCACCCATGCACTTTCTCTTCCATTATTAAGCTCCCCTTCATCGTTGAGTCTGGGACAAATCATGACCTCGGATGATACGACAGTCGAGAGAGAAATCACGCTTGAAAGTATTTCCGATCAACTACAACACCTTAACTTATCACTCGATTTTTCGGATGATTCACGTATCCAATCGTTCACTATCACTCCCAAAGAGGTGAACTTAACTCCTGGAGAAACAATTGGTGTAAATATGACCGTCCAGTTAACCCCACAAAACATCTTGGGAGACTTTGACGATATAAGTGGAGACATTGTAATAGAGACTGATCGTTCAAATCAATTGATAAAGATACCCGTATGGGCTCGTGTTTTTAAAGCACCCGTTACCAGTGGCCGAATTTTGATAGTCGATGATGATGGGAATTCCAACATCGAAAATCAATATACCGAGGCTGTCAGTGAAGCTGGCTATACTTGGACCCTTTGGCCGGTGAGCGAATTGAATAGTTATCCAAATCAAACGTATATGCAAAACTTTGAATCCATCGTTTGGTTCATGTCTGAAACATCATTAAATTCTTTATCTGAAGAGGAATTACTTCCCAATCTAAATGATCGCAATCAATTTAATGTAGAGTTAACTCGATACCTGGCACGGGGTGGAAGCCTGTTACTATCGGGAATGGATTGGAGTGATCAGCAAGAATTTGCTCCATTCGGCCAACAGGTACTCCACATCAGAAACTTTTCTCGGGATCCGTTCGTAACGTTTAACCGATTTGGCCGGATTCAATCCCAACTTACAAGTTTGGAGATTACGACTCGATCAAACAATCCCTTAACCGACAATCTTCGAGATTTGAGTTTAAATTTTGACGATGATTTCCCGAACTTAACCGATATTGTGAATATTGACAGCAGTGGAATTGTTTCTCCCGTTTTTCGCAGCAGAAATTCACCTCGGGGGATCATTGGCATTACCATTGATGCCAATAGTTATCGTGCGGCTTTCTATGCCTTTCCACTTGAACGCCTGGCAGGCAATGGGATGAATGCGCTTGTAAAAAATACCCTTGCTTGGTTGATGAATGATGCCAAACAAACCCTTTCGATTACCTCCATTACTCCTGAAACCATCAATGATCATTCAAACAGACGCAATGTGACTATTACAACGGAAGGGATTAATTTTTTGCTGGGAAACAACCTCTTTCTTAACCTGCTCCCCCTTGATATAACACAGATTGATTTCGATGGCACTATCTCAGCCCAAATCCCTGGTGATGCACCCGCAGGGGTATACGATCTTACTCTTACAACCCCCGATGGGCAAACCGCCACTTTGACTGAGGCTATAAAAATTGGCGACACAACAGGTATTGAAGATTGGAGTGTTTATTAAAGAAATCTTATTTTTTGTTTAAATTCCAATACGGTTTCGTAACTAGCTTATTTGAAATCATCGAAAGTGATTAGGCCTGTGGATTTAATTTCGCATTTATGGTAATCTAAAAAAAAGAAGTTGCCAAAATGCACACAAAATGGTAAAATTTGAAGAGTGAAATTAATCAGCTGGAAGAATGAGAAGAATATTTGGCTAAAGGAGAATAGAGGAATCTGTTTTGAAGATATTTTATACTATTTGGAACATGAATATTTGATTGATGATCTATCACATCCTAATCCTGGAAAATATCAAAATCAAATACTTATGGTATTTAATATCAAGGATTACATCTATTTAATCCCTTTTATAGAAACAGACGAGGAAATATTTCTAAAAACCATTATCCCAAGCCGTAAAGCAACAAAAAAATATTTGGAAAATTAAAATGACAAACAATCTCAATAGAGAAGAGCATGACATTCTAGAATCATTTGAAAAAGGAGAATGGAATTCTGTACCTAACCTGGAAAAAAGAAAGAAAGATTTAAAGAATTATGCCCATGCCACCATGCGAAAAGATAAAAGAGTGAACATTCGTATTTCTGAACGTGATTTAAGAGAACTACAACGTCAAGCGGTTCAAGAGGGGTTACCTTACCAAACATTTATTTCCAGCATCCTTCACAAATATGTTAATGGTAATCTTCATGAACGTTCTACTTAATTCATTCATGACCCGTCCTTCTTTTGCCACACTTTGATATAGTCTACATACATATAAGAGGGATCAGGTGTCCTATCCAAAGGCCAGCCCGGACCAAGCGCCAAGTTGACTATCGGATATAAGGGGGTTTTTGCCGCCTCATGGGTTTCTCTTCTAAATTTCTCCACACCGTCGAAATAGACGATGATATCATTCTTATCGATCATCAGCCCATAGGTATGGAAATCCTCTTCCATCCCAAATGCAATGAGCCTCTTACCCTCATGGATTGATTTCTCCCCTCCAAATCCCCATAGATGAAAGGTGAAACTAAGCCGCCAGGGCCAATGACCATAATGTTCCACAACGTCTATCTCAGGATTAAGCCGAGGCCCTTTATTTTCAGGAAGGTTTTTCAAGTTTTTAAGCCCCATTAGCCAAAACGCCGGCCACGTACCTGGTCCTTTGGGAAACTTTGCTCTGCACTCAAAATAGCCATACTGCTGCTTAAAACCATTTCCATCGGGATCAACCGCGGATAGCAAGCCACTTCTCCACCGTCCATCCTTTTTACTCGCTTCAATGCGCAAAATCCCATCGCTTATCGTGAATGGGAATCCCGGTTTTGGACTAACAAAACGGGCATCGCCAAAATCCCCCCGCCAGGGAGTGTGGGCAATCCAACGGACACCATCCTTACCGATCGGCCCCCAGGCCGATACATTCAATTCTTCAAATTCCTCGTTAAAAGTCAGCTGATTATCAGACAAATCCAGCGTCTTTTTACCTGGCTCTGAAAAAGGAGCATTCTTATCTATTGTGAGTACACCGATTTGATATTGCTTGTTTCCTTTTTTTGTGACGCCTGGCCCCATCTGCAGTGAGATTCGTTGATTGCCTTCTTTTTTGTATAATCCTGCCAAAATGGGATAGTTTCCTTCTGGAAGACCAATGTCTATGGTTCGATCTCCATCCGGTTTCCATTTATCCAGATAAATTGTATGCGTGTACTCAACCAAACCATCCCACTTGGAAGTCGGTGTGGGAGGTTTATGATCATCCTGAAGAACAATCTTCCCATCCTGATCAACAAAATGGACAAACACCGAGTAGTCTTCATCCAAAGGACGGGCTTGCCAGCGATAAGTGATTCTAAAACCGCTCCCAGGACGGCCTGCCAGATTTTCAGGATACGCCTTTAAAATGGTGGTGGGATTGTTTTCTGAGTTAATAGCACTGGTATTCTCGTCAATGGCCAGAGTATGAGATAAGCAGAGTAAAGATATTGTTAAAATAATGGACGGTAGATTAATCATTTAAGTCAACCTTTTAGAAATCCCTAAATGGCCGGGGTGGGGGTGGCATCCAAAGCCGGCGCAGGCGGTTGAAACGCCGGTTAAACCGGGCGGCTTGCTCCTCAGTAAGGATATCCATTATTTCACGCCGAGTTTCTTCCAATTGCCGTTGAATTTTAGGATGAGCTTCCGCCCGAATGGATTGCAAAGACCGGTGACACCGCTGGAAAATCTTTTCCAACTCCTCTTCTTGTTCTTTTGTCAAATCAAGCCGTGAGGCCAGATGACGAACAATGTGGTCGGGTAATCCTTCTGGTTGATGAACAAATTGCTGTAACTTATGCCAAAAGAACGCAATGGTAATACCACTTCCGATGGCCATCCCACTGCACAAAATTAATACACTGGCCACCAACGAACGCAGCCATCGGCGGCGAGGGATATGGATCGTTTCTGATTGCTCGTGATTATTCTCTTGGTATTCCATGATAAGGTCCTAAATCAACATATCGGGAAACAACTGAAAAAGTGAAATCATCGGATCGGACATCGTATATAACAGCGTGGTTATATAAATAGCCATGCCTAACGCTGCCGCTGTGCTGGCTGCCGCAAACCAGGTTAGTACATTATCAGATCTCTCGTCTTGCCGCCTTATACGGCGCAACACATTCGCCACACTATCCACCGGAGGTGTAAAATCATCGTTGCGTGCCTGCATGGCTAATTGTTCAACCGCTTTGAGTGGATCGTGGTTCATGATCGTCTCCAAATCCAGCCTGGATTAGTTTCGCACGGAGTTTTTGCCGAGCACGATAGGCGCTTACTTTAACCAATGCCCTGCTCCACCCCATTCGCTCCGCCACTTCATTCATATCACATCCATCAAAATAATGAAGCGTTAAAACCATTCTTTCCTTCACGGGAAGTGTCTTCAACAACGTATATAACATTTCAGCCGCTTCTGAGGGTTGGCTTTTCTCGGGCGCCTTCAAGGCCTCTAATTCAATCTCATCCGGATCAACAAATCGTGATTGCTCACGCCCTTTACGCTTCCAATACCGGTAACCAACGCGTAACGAAATACGCCGTATCCAGAAATAAAAAGAAGAATGCCCTTTAAAACGTTTCAGACTATTAAATACCTCAATAAAAACATCCTGCACCAACTCATCCAATATCACTGGATCACGGGTAAACCGCCACATCTGAGCAGCTATCGATTTTTCATACCGTTTGATTAACCGAGCAAAGGCCTGTTCATTACCCTTTAAACTAAGCTGAATATCCTCTAAATCGATTTTACTTGCCTGAACCGACACCATTTTGCCCATCTCAATATTATATATCGACAAGGCATTTAACACATTTTGTTCAAATACCGAAAGCGGCTCAACCTGAATCGTGTCGATTAATAAATCCATAATCATTTATCCGGTCAATAATAGCAAACGATAAAAGGCAGGCTTCAGCCGTTTTCAGCCAAAGCCTGCCCGATAACGATATCAACTTAATTCTCGTCATCCTTGTTCAGGCGTTCTTCAATCTTTTGAAGCCGTTCTTTAATCCGTTCAATCTTTTCATTGCGCATGGCGTCGCGCTTTTCTTTCAATTCTTCTAACTTTTCTTGCTGTTCCGGTGTGAGAATGGCCTTCGCTTCTTTGATCGTATTCGCCACTTTAACCGCGGCATCACCAACCACTTCTCCCAATTCGGCGGCTTTGCTGCGAATCGTCACGTCATTAACTTCGTCTGCCATCACCGCTTCGAAAAGGGCTTTTTTGGCTTCATGCACAGCTTTTAATTCCTCACGTACTGAATCTTTTAGGGCTTTGAATTGTTCGATTTGTTCATCGGTTAAATCGAGATATTTTTTGGCCCGCTGCAAATGTTCAAATCGTTGATGTAATCCACTCAAAAAATCAGGTCCACACGGTCGTCCAAAAGGCGGTCCAAAGTGAGGACCCCGCTGCGATCCACCAAACGGCCCGCCATGAAATCCTGGATGCCCATCAAACCCACCCCGTGCTTTACCTATTGCACTATGCTCACGGCCATGGCGAAACTGTTGTGCATCAGCAGAAATCATAAAAACCAAAGTGGCCATTACAACGACGACTGACGCGATTCCAATTACCCATCTTTTCTTTAACATGATTCCAATCTCCTTTAAATAATGGTTTGTGATTCATTTACCGATCTCGATTGATCTTGTCGGTTCTCACTTTTCATAGTGCACCGCCAGGCTTGATTGGTTACAATTTTTTTGAGAAAAATATTGCTGGTTTGGAATGATCTGCATCGAAAACAGTGACACAAACAGCAAAAGAGAATGAGCGAACTGTCCAATTACATATCAGGACAGCGGAATGGGCGGATGGCGTGCAATTAGTCATTCCTGCCACGGTAATGTTAAAGCACATTCAAGTGAACGATCGGACATTTGTTCCAAATTATTATCAAGGTTACCGAATGATGACCTATCGTGGTGTTCCGGAGGAAGGACTTAACCTCACGTTGACTATCGTCAATCAAGAACCAGTCAGTATCGCCTTATTTACTGAGGGGTATGGTCTTCCGGAAGTAGGCAACAAGTTTATTCAAGCCCGACTCCCTTATGCCGTACCTTCTCAATGGGGAGACAAAAGTCGGCTCATACAACGAATACGGTTTTAGCTGTCATCATTACTCTCTGCTGTGATTAATTAACGAGCGAAACAGGTTTGCAAGCCATTCTGCCCGGTGTGCGTAAGTATGTTGAGACAACACTTTATGGCGGGCGCGTTCAATACACGCCCGCCTTACCTTTTCATGGTTCAAGAAATAATCAACCAGTGTTCGCAACTCAATCAACGAGCGATAAAAAAAGACCTCTTGGATTGAATCATTTTTCAAGGGAAGATCATGGCTAAATCCAGGGTGATAAATTTCATCCGCCTTGGGCAGCCAATCAGAGATTAAAAATCCTCCAGCAGCGGGAACATCAAAATCACGTACGTTCATACACGTATATGATTGCAAACTGTGAATGTTCAATACAATTTTGGCATTGCGATACACATCAAATAATCGTTTAAATCGCAATACGCCCTTAAAACACCTCTGCGTGATATCAGGTGGCAGGAGTGTGGTCCAATCACTATTTCCATATATACGTATGTCGTAACCAGACAAGGCTTGAATGACTCGCAAGCGAAACCGCGTATTCGCTTCCCATAGCAGTTTTTGCCGAAACTCATCGAGCCGGTCTTCCGCTAGCTCGCCAGGCATGGGGAATTGATTCATCACTTCCCGTACTTTTTTGCGTGGATAGCGTAATTTTTCCTGAACCACCAACCGGCAATAGTGCTTCCAAGCCTCCGATAATTGATTAAAAAATGCCGATTGTTCCCGAACTTGCCCCACAAAAACAATATCACAATGATGAGAACCCCGTTTCTTGCCACGCCGAATTTTAGTGGCCGCCCCTGGCATATAGTGAACCACCTCAGCCCCTTGCTCTTTCAGTGAATCCTCCCATTCATAATCAGCCACTAAATATGTCTCTTCGGGCGAGGTTTTATGGCGCTTAATCAAATGTTCACCATAAATGGGATCATCTGCAAACCAGATCACTTTAGGAATAGGGAGAGAGCGACTCAATTCCTCGCCCAATGCTGATTCATACGCAGGTGCACTATTACAGAGAAATATTATATCCGGCTTAAACATTACCAATTTTATAATACGAAAATAAGGAGGATAATAACAGCCCGGCATTAACGTTGTATACTCCGCTTTAAATCCCAAACGCCTCAATTGAAACATCAAGGTGCGCATTAACACATGTTCAATAAGAGAATAACGGGCTTTATTACGCAAATCTTCAAATGTCCATACTTTGAGACGATCCGTGGTGTTATCACTCTGACCGAGACGGTTTGCTATCTGATTGACCTTGGTGGTTAATTCTTTTTTTTGATCATTAACGTCTGATTTAACTGCCTGTAATATACTTTCATACGTATCATTATGATTCCCATCCGGATGAAGAATAAAAAAGGCTGGTTTCGCTGCCGCATAGCAAAGCGTGTCATTCAGAACAGAAGTGATTTTCTTTTCTATCTCATCACCCACTGCCCAAAAGATACGTTGCGACCGGAACAATGATCGTAAATCGTTTTGGGCAAACACTTCCCCAACAAGTTCGTATGACGGTTCAATTATAAAAATTCCTTTGTTATCTTTTATGATGGACGGTGATATTTCCACCAAGACTGAACCATCACCAATCCCCAGAAAATAGAAAAAATCACATCCCCCATCCATGGAGGATTGAATCTGTTTTTTTATCTCATCATTACAATCAGAATCTTTGTCACTCACACTATTCGGAGCAGTGAAGGAAGCAATGGAAGGAACATGTTTATTCAATAAATGGAATAAATCAGCATGTGTCTTCTTTAAAATAGATAAATTTTGAGCTAAAATTGGTTTCAACGGAATCGCACTCCCTCTCTCTCAGGCATTTAAATTTCTGACAAAACGATTATAAATGGAGTTTAAATTCTTGTAACGTGGCAGCCATATGAAGTGAAAAGGGAGTTAAAACTTATAATCAGTCCCACTATTCCTCCCCAATGAAATGGGGGAGGTTAGGTGGGGGTTAAAGGATTTTGCTCAGCGATTTCTTATCAACCCTCCCCTAGCCCCTCCCAGTCTTGGGGGGGGAATGGTGCTTCAAATGGTTAACCACTTACAAATACTTGAAAGAGTTTTCATTCAAATTATAAACAAGGATCATCATTATGAAATCATTTTTCGGGATCATCGCAGGTATATTTGTGTTCATGATAATCGTATTTCTGGTTATTCCTTCAACAGATCAGGAATTATCAGATAATGGAATTAATATATTTGTTAGCATTATTCCACAAGCTTATTTTGTCGAGCGCATTGGAGGCGATTTTTTAAACGTACATGTCATGGTTGGTCCCGGCCAAAGTCCAGCGACTTATGAACCTACCCCCAGGCAGATGGCAAATTTATCCAAAGCACAGATTTATTTTCGCATTGGCGTTCCCTTTGAGCTTATTTGGATCGATCAAATCCAGGCCAACAATCCTTCCATGCGTATGGTGGATCTCAGGCAAGGCATCCCCTTGCGGGAAGTTGAAGCTCACCACCACCATCATCATGATGAAGATCATGCCACAGATAAAACCAAAGATCCACATATTTGGGTAAGTCCTCCCTTGGTTAAAATTCAGGCCCAAACCATCTGTGGCACCTTGCAGGAAATCGATCCAGACCATGCTTCAATATATGAAGACAACTTGAATGATTTCATAAAAGATCTGGAAGCCTTGGATCAAGAGATTAAATCCATGTTAAAGTCTTTACAAACTAAAGAGTTTATGGTTTTTCATCCCGCTTGGGGCTATTTCGCCGATACCTATGGATTAAAACAAGTGCCTATTGAATTGGAAGGCAAGGAACCCACGGCAAAACAACTGAATGAGTATATCGAATACGCCAAGGAGCACAATGTCAAATTCATCTTTGTTCAGGAACAGTTTAACCAAAACATTGCCCAAAAAATCGCCAAAGCCATCGGTGGAACGGTGATATCGATGGATCCGCTTGCCAAGGATTATCTGAACAATATGAAAAGTATCACTTCATCAATCAAACAGGCTTTAAATTAATGCCTGGCAAGCTCCTTCATTTTTGAATTTTTTATTGGGTCAGCATCCATACGGCATTAAAAGTTGGCAGTCAGCCTTCCTTGCCACTGCACTACCAGCCGGCCTGAAGTTATAATTGAATCTTAATCAATGCTGAACATTGTTTTTATCGGCCCATGTGGTCTTTTTTTATACATGAATATTTTTGGAAAAAGGTGAACATATGAGTCAGTGGATGGAAAATCTTATAGCTGAACGGCTCGGTGGAAAACAGTTTGGTAAAGACACCGCCGTCTATAAGTTTGCAAAAATCAAACACGCCAAACGCGCGGCGATGGAAGCCCATCCCGATCAGGAATTGATCGACATGGGTGTTGGTGAACCCGATGACAAAGCCGATGATTCCATTGTACGCGTGCTTCAACAAGAAGCGGAAAAAAAGGAAAATCGATTTTATTCGGACAACGGTATCGAGGAATTCAAAGAGACCGTCGTGGATTATATGAAACAACGATTTGGTGTTGATTTGGATGCCAACTCGGAAGTCAATCATAGCATCGGCTCTAAATCTGCATTGGCAATGCTTCCCTCTTGCCTGATTAACCCCGGCGACCTGCTCCTGACCACGATTCCAGGCTATCCCGTCACTGGAACCATCAGCAAATATCTAGGCGGTGATATCTATCCATTACCGCTTAGAAAGGAAAATCAGTTCTTGCCGGATTTAGCATCCATACCAGCTGATATTCGTCAAAAAGCCAAAGCAATTTACATAAACTATCCCAACAACCCCACCGGTGTATTGGCTCCCAAGGAATTCTACCAGGAGTTGGTAAAATTCGCTAAAGAGAATGAAATCGCCGTTATTCAAGACGCCGCTTATATGGAATTAACCTATGGTGAAAAACCGCTTTCCTTCCTCCAGGTACCAGGGTCGAAAGAAGTCGGCGTTGAACTTCATTCACTTTCCAAATCCTTCAATATGACTGGCTGGCGCATTGGCTTTGTCTGTGGCAATGACTGGTTGGTAAAAGCCTTTGCCAGCGTGAAAGATAATAACGATTCAGGCCAGTTTATCCCCATCCAAAAAGCGGCTATCCATGCCCTTAAGCATCCAGAACTTATTGAAAAGGTGAAAGAAAAATATCAGCGCCGAATGAGAGCGCTGGCGGATATACTACGAAAATTGGGATTTTTCGTCAACGAACCCAAAGGAACGTTTTACTTGTATTTCGAAATCCCCAAGGGAACCAAAAGTGGCCGGCAGTTCGAATCGGCTGAACAATTTTGTGATTATCTGATTCGTGAAAAACTCATCTCATCCGTGCCCTGGGATGATGTGGGCCATTTTTTACGCTTTACTGTGACCTTTGAAGCAAAAGATATGGACGATGAAAAGCGCGTGATTCAAGAGATTGAAAACCGCCTTTCCACGGAAGAATATATATTTTAAACTTGTTTGTAAGTCAAATTGAATGCAATACATATCCATCTATCACATCGGAGGACAGCCATGAATCCTTTGGCCAAAGAATTGAACGACAACATCGCCGCTGACAATCCAGCCGTACTCGACATGCTTTCTGACCTGGGGAAATCCCTGTTCATGCCAAAAGGGATCCTGACCCAATCCGCAGAAGCAAAAGAAAAAGCCCACAAATTCAATGCCACCATCGGAATAGCCACGGAAGGCAAAGGGCCAATGCACCTTCAAACCATATATGACAAGCTGAATGCGTTTGAACCCAAAGACTTGTTCCCATATGCTCCAGCCTCCGGTAAACCCGAACTGAGAAAACGCTGGAAAGAAAAAATGGTGGCAGAAAATCCATCATTGGCTGGGAAAACACTGAGTAATCCTGTGGTAACCAACGCCCTGACTCATGGCACCAGCATTTGTGCGGATATGTTTGTAGATTCTGGCGATTGCCTGGTGCTTCCCGATAAATTTTGGGGAAACTACCGATTGACATTTGTGGTCCGTAGAGGTGGAGCGATTGAAACCTTCACTACCTTCACCCCTGAAGGCGGTTTTGATGTACAAGCCATGCTGGATAAAGTTCGTGAATGCGGACAAAAAAGTCAGAAAGTGGTGGTGCTATTGAACTTCCCCAATAATCCCTCTGGCTATACCCCCACTGTCGCTGAAGCACAAGCCCTGGCTGATGGATTGGTGGAACTGGCTGAGGGCGGAATTAAGATGGTTGCCATTACCGATGACGCCTATTTCAGCCTGTTTTATGAAGAAACATTAAAAGAATCCATATTTGGATTGCTTGCCAATCGCAGTAAAAACCTGCTGGCGGTTAAATTGGATGGTGCGACCAAAGAGGAATTCGTTTGGGGATTCCGTGTTGGTTTTATCACATTCGCAGCCACTGCTCCCAATGCCGATACCAATTTATTAACAGCCCTTGAGAAAAAAACGACGGGATTGATCCGTGGAACCATATCAAACTGTCCACATCCTTCCCAAACATTTATCCTCAGTATCCTCGACAGCCCTGACTTTCCCGCTCAAAAACAACAGAAATTCGAGATACTCAAAGCACGTGCCATTAAAACCAAGGAAGTGCTCGATTCAGGCAAGTATACTGACCAATTTATTTACTATCCCTTTAATTCCGGGTACTTCATGTGCCTGGAATTAAAAAATGTAAAGGCGGAAGATCTGCGTGTCCATTTATTAGATAAATACGGCGTGGGAACCATTTCGGTTAATGAAACCGATCTGCGAATTGCCTTTTCATGCATTGAAGTGGAACAGATTCCCGAATTATTTGAACTCATATACGCTGGATGCAAGGATTTAACGTAATGGAACGCATCAATTTCAAAATACGTTTCAGATGCCGCCTAAAACTGAAAAAGAAAGGATAAATCGATGAAACGAGTTCACAATTTCAGTGCCGGACCGGCGGCTTTACCCCTTCCGGTTTTGGAAAAAGCCAAAGAGGAATTACTCGATTTTAAAGGCGAAGGCATGTCTATTATGGAGATGTCTCACCGGTCTAAGACATTTTTCGAAGTCATCGAAGCCGCCGAAGAAAATGTTCGGAAATTAATGAATATCAGTGATGATTATGCTGTCCTTTTTTTGCAGGGAGGGGCAAGCCTGCAATTTGCCATGATCCCCATGAATTTAAGAGGCCAGGGGAAAACGGCTGATTATATTCACACCGGCAGTTGGTCCGCCAAAGCGATCAAAGAAGCCAAAACCACTGGCAATGTTAATTTGGCTTGGGATGGCAAAGATGAAAATTACATGCGTATTCCCTCCCCCAATGAGTTGAATTTCTCATCCGATGCAGCCTATGTTCACATATGCTCCAATGAAACAATCGGTGGTATTCGATATCCCACTTTTCCACAAACCGAGGTGCCGCTGATTGCTGATATGTCCAGTGAAATTATGTCTCGCGTCATTGATGTAAACCAATTCGGCTTGATCTATGCCGGTGCACAAAAAAACCTGGGGCCATCCGGTCTGGCTTTGGTCATTATTCGCAAGGATTTAATTGATCGCGTTTCAGATGAAGTGCCTTTGTTCATGCGGTATAAAACACATGCGGATGCCAATAGCCTTTATAATACCCCCAACACCTGGGCTATCTATTTATTAAAATTGGTAACCGATTGGGTTCAATCATTGGGTGGAATTGCCGCTTTGGAACAGATCAACGAAGAAAAAGCGAATTTGTTGTATCGGGTTTTGGATTCCAATGACTTTTGGAAGCCATGCGCGAATCCCGATTGCCGATCCACCATGAATGTGACTTGGCGGCTGGCTAATGAAGATCTCGAAGCCCTCTTTATCAGCGAAGCAGCAAAAGCCGGACTCTCCGGCCTGAAAGGCCATCGCTCTGTGGGGGGATTACGCGCCAGTATATACAACGCTTGCAATAAAGAGACAATAGAAGCCCTTGTTTCATTCATGGAAGAATTTGTGACCAAACATGGTTGATTTTGACTTGAAAAAGTTGGTTAAGATTCATCAATTCTTACGCTTCCACGGGTTGCGATGCTATTTTTTTTTAGCATAATATGTTTAAGGATTGTGTATATGGCGTAAGGTATTCCTGATTTGAAATCAAATCGAATGAATGCCTCATTTATAATAAAGATGATCAGATGCTATATCATCTTTAAGCCAAACATTTCCCATAAAACCCACAGAGGGATTTGAAATTTTTAAAAAGCAAGAGGGGAGTAATTATGAGCGAAAATAAAGTATCACGCCGAGTATTTATGATGAGTTCAGCGGCGGCTTTGACCACGGTTGGCTGTACCACTGTTGGTAAACAATCTGCTGAGCCGGTAACCTATTCACCGATCCAAAGCCTAAAGAAACTCGGATATAAATCTCCGAACGAAAAATTGAATCTGGCAGCTATCGGTGCTGGAGGCAAGGGTGGCAGTGATATCGGGGCACCGGGGAATACGGAAAATGTGGTGGCATTATGCGATGCCGATTGGCGCCGTGCGTCTGGATCATTCCGTTCTTTTCCTGACGCTAAAAAATACCGTGATTTCCGAATCATGCTAGACAGGGAAAAAACCTTGGATGCCGTCACCGTTTCAACCCCAGACCATCTCCATGCCGTTGCCGCTATGGCTTGCATGCAGCGTGGATTGGGTGTATATGTTCAAAAGCCACTTACCCGTACCATTTGGGAAGCACGGCAACTGAAATTAGCCGCTCGTAAATATGGTGTTGCCACTCAGATGGGTAACCAGGGACACTCCAGCGATGGCATTCGTGAATGCTGTGAGTTGATCTGGGCTGGTGCCATTGGCCAGGTGCGTGAAGTTCATGCCTGGTCCAACCGTCCCATCTGGCCCCAAGGAAAGCCCCATATGCTGGATGCACAAGAGGTACCAGAAAATATTGATTGGGATCTTTGGCTCGGGCCGGCTTCCTATCGACCCTACAATGAAGGATACGCCCCCTTTAATTGGCGTGGCTGGTACGATTTTGGCGCTGGTGCATTAGGTGATATGGCCTGCCATATCCTTGATGCCCCCAACTGGTCACTCCAATTGACTGCTCCAACGAGTGTCCATTGCATTAAAATCGAAGGCAAAAATGATCAAACCTTCCCTAACAAATCCATCATTAAATTTGAATTCCCTGCTCGCGGCAGTTTCGATCCAGTAACGGTGTATTGGTACGATGGCGGCTGGCTGCCCCCACGTCCCCATGACATCCCGGATGACTACCGATTGGGTGATGGAGACAATGGATCGTTCTTTGTCGGAGAAAAAGGCTACTTAACCACTGGAACGTATGCAGGTGGAACACGCTTGTATCCTGAAGAATTAAACAAAGAATGGAATAATAAAGCACCGAAATTATTGCCTCGTTCACCTGGCCATCACCGTGATTGGGTGCGTGCCTGTAAAGGTCAAGCCCCTGAAGCTTGCTCTAACTTTGAATATGCAGCTCCCTTCACCGAGTGGATAATCGCCGGGGTGATTGCCCTTCGATTTGAAGAAGAATTGCTATATGACGGTGACAAGATGCAATTCCTCAACAACAAAGAAGCGAACCAATATATCAAACCCGACTTCCGAAAAGGTTGGGGTTGGAACGCCATATAAGTTAAATTCATTCCTGATAAAGTACATGAAAGGCCCTCACCAAAACGTGAGGGCCTTTTTTACATCAATTTACAGATAAATCACTTTTCCCATGATACTCTTAATAGTGAGTTATAATTATTTCACATCAGTATTCGTATTCTTTTGAACAAAACGGATGTAGAACTAAATGGTTAATGTAATTTTGAATCGAATTTTTTTAGGATTGCTTATTTCTTGCATTATTACTGCTACGACTTATCCATATGACATTTCAGAATTAACGCCAAATGATTCGACAGAATCCATTCATGGGTGGATGGAATTTGATCACCCACCCACTCTGGCAATTCGCAAACAATTAGAAACCGCCGGAATAAAATGTCTGCAATACAAACCTCCAGCGCGTTATTATATTCAAGCCAAAGGGGATGATTTAATTGCTCTCTCAGATCGTAACGATCTAAATATACAATTTGTTCCTATTTCCACTAATGAGAAACTCAAACATTTAGTTGATATCAATTCAAACCCAAAAGCAAAATCCAGTGCTAAAAAAGCATCCATTTCAAAATATGAAGCCGTTAAAGTGATCTTCCAGAGAGGAACACCCTATAAGAAGGCTGTAACAATTTTATCCCGTTATAATGCGCACATAGATTACAATCACAATGGATATGATTATCATGAAACGTTTGCATCGATTCGCGTTCCAAGCGAAAACCTATCTGACCTGGCAGATGAAAACAGTGTATTTCTTGTTACTTACCCCGATTTCCCCTATCAATCCTGCAACGTTAACGCAGCGGACAGTTCGAACGTGAATGAAATTCAATCCGGCGTCGGTACCGGTTACAACTTGGACGGAAGCGGTGTGACATTAGGAATATGGGATGCAGGTGCTGTTCGAACAAATCATGAACAACTACAAAATAGAGCCACTCAAATGGATAATAACCACTCACCAAACAGACATGCCACCCACGTTGCGGGGACGATGGTGGCAAGCGGTGCAGGAAACGCTAATGCCAAAGGGATGGCACCGGCAGCAGAACTGTTATGTTTTGATCAAACAGACGATATTTTTGAACTTGAACAACATGCTCATCTTATTACCGCCTCCAACCATTCATATCGCACCAGCGTCGGATGGGAATATGATGAAACGAAGGATCAGTGGCGCTGGTATGGACAATTGGAACCACAAGCCACAGAATCGTTTCTCTTTGGAAAATATAATGCCCGTTCTCATGCGTGGGACCGATTGGTACATGACCAAAACCTGATTATCGTAACTGCGGCAGGGAATGATCGAAATGGAACCTCTCCACCCCCCAACACGCCATATTATTTGAATGACAGCGATAAGATAAGCCACACTTTTCGCCCCGCCAATGGCCAAATCGATAATGGGTATGACACAATCACGACATTGGGGACCACAAAAAACCTGATCACCGTCGGCTCTGTGAATGATTTAACCCGTGAACCCCCCAAACCATCCGATGACAGCATGACAACCTATTCCAGTTGGGGACCAACAGATGATGGGCGTATCAAACCGGATATTGTCACCAATGGCACATCACTCCTCTCATTATCCGCTGATGCCGACAATGCCTATCTAGGTATGGGTGGCACCTCATCTGCCGCCCCCGTGGTCACCGGGACCATTGCGCTTCTCACCCAACTCTATCGGCAACGCTTTGGTGGAGCTGATCCGGATGCGGCAATCATGAAAAGCCTTCTGCTGCACACCGCAATTGATGGTGGTTCCAAAAAAGGGCCGGATTATGAATTTGGCTGGGGATTGATGAACGCCCGTAAAGCGGCGGACTTCATTCAACTGCTTGGCAATCTTGGCAAGCATATTGAATTTGACACATATAAAGGCGAAGCGATCGAGATTCCCCTTTCTTATGCGGGTTTCGGGCCAATCAAAGCCACGTTGGTCTGGATCGATCCCCCTGGTTTTCCAACTTCGAATGGTGTGGATGATCCACAACCCATCCTGGTTAATGATCTGGATTTAAGTATTGATGGACCGGACAGAAAACATTATCCCTGGACCTTGGATCCATCCAGCCCCAATCAGCCCGCCACCCAAAACCGTGAAAACCACCGGGATAACGTCGAGCAGGTTTACATTGAGAATCCACAGGATGGTAACTACACGCTTCGCATTGATGGCAAAATCAATCTTGGGCAATCCCAACAAGTTGCCTTATGCTTGACCGGCTTGAATTACAACATGAATCGTCCTCGTCTATCCATTCTCCATCCCACTAATCGTCGAGTTATACAAGATACGATTCCCATCATCATCCAATCCGGCAGTACAAGGGGTATATCTCAGCTGATATACACAATCGATGGTTCTGCTATTCCAAATACGCAAAGTGATTTCTTCTTTTTCCCACCCAAAGTCGATTACACCCACTCCTTAACACTCAACACAAACCATTTATCCAATGGCAACCATACCTTTGAAATTGAAGCCATTAGTTCCAACGGTGAATCATCTCACAAACAAATTACCCTTCAGGTTTTTAATGAATCAACAGGTACACCAACCTTATATAAGGATGATAAACCTCGAGCAGGGCGAATCTGGCCTTCCAATGATATGGATTGGTATCAGTTCGAAGTGGAAGAGAATGGCGAATACATCATTGAAACCCATCCATTTCCTGGTTATGAGTATTTAGACACCACCATTCAATTGTTCGGACCAAACAATCGCCAGACTCTTATCAATCAGGATGATGATAGTGGTGAATTATCATTCTCTAAAGTAGTCCAACAGTTAAGAGATGGCCGTACATATCATATTCTGGTTGACAGTCAGTCGTATACCACGGGACTTTATTCAATTTCTTTAACCAAAAATGAAGAGGACCAAACCTCTATTCCTCAATGGTATCAATATTAAATCATTGCGTACCATACGGTGGAACTTTTATCATCCCGAATCGAATATATATATAGTATTCACACACCTGCACCCTCTTTTCAAGAAAATGCTATACTGAAAACCAGATTTTATCTCGGGTTTATACCTCTAAATTGAAAAAGCATTCATGATGTCATTCCAACTTTCCCGTTTGAGCGAGCGAGAGCGAACATTCATTAAAGGTCTGTTCGCCGTTATCGTGCTTTATACCATATATCAATTTTTTATGGGCACCCTAGTGTTCACGGCTGGGATTTTTGAGATGGATTTCACGGCCTATTACGCTGCCGCAACGGCGGTGAAAGAGGGTAAACCGATCTACAATCCTGCTCCCTGGCCTTTGCTTCAAGACAACGTTCTCCGTGATATGCCCATTTTTACCGGACCGGAATCGAGATCGATTCCCAATTATCTCTATCCTCCCTTTCTTGCCTATTGCTTATATCCCTACACCTGGCTTTCCTATGAAACAGCCGAATGGTTTTGGAATATCACCCTTATAGCGGTTTACTGGAGCGGCATTGGATATCTCATCTACACCTTTTACCACAAAAGTGAATTAAACAGAACAGGCTGCATACTGGCGTTCATTTTGGGGGCTTATTGGGCTCCGATGTTTTTAGCCTTCCGGGTAGGCCAAATCACCATTGTGATCTTATTTTTATTGATCCTCCATACCATGTGGGCATTCGAACGAAAAGACATAGGTGCAGGAATCTTTCTTGCAGCCGCTATCATGCTGAAATGCTCCCCCCTGGCTCTATTACCCTTTTGGGTGTTGCAAAAACGCTGGAAAATCGTGATATCCTCGTTGATCACTATCAGTTTGATTATCCTGCTAACCGGAATTCGTTCGAATTGGTATTTCTTAACGGTGATATTTCCCCACATGAGTTTGGGCGAATATCATGGCATCAACCACACGTTGATTGGAACTTATTACCGTCTGATACTTGACGGGTATGAAGGATGGATTACCCCCGATATGCACAACCAACTGGGCAATTCCATCTACGTTATCCGCTTTTTATTACTCGCCGGCTGGATCATGGTTTTGTGGGGAACGTGGCGTTTGCAATCCCACCGGTCTCTATATTTGAATATCGCCCTATTCACAACCAGCCTGATCTTTTTATCCCCCATCTCCCGGTTGCATGACTATATCTATCTTTACCTCCCCCTTATTCTGCTAGTGGTTGATTTAAAAAAATATCCCTCAAAATATGGCTGGGGGATCGTGGGATTTAATGTGGCGGTATTGGTAATGAATTTCACCCCTTGGATGAAACATTTGGCCTTTGATCCCATCTCAAACGATCTGTTTTACCGCCCCCATTTAGTCGCTTTAATCTTATTGTGGATATACCTGCTCTATCGGCAAAAGAGGTTGTTGTATGGAAACAGAGAATAACGTCAAACAAGAACACGCAACCAAACGTAAAACCATGCTGTTTATAATTTGTATCATTCTATTCGGTTTATGGCTGCGCGTGGATGGTTTGGATTGGGGAATGCCTTTTCGCCTCCACCCTGACGAGTGGAAATATGTGTCCGGAGCGGCACGATGCCATGAAGGCCAGTGGAATCCCAACTATTATCGCAACCCACCTGGCTATACCTATTTGAATGCAGCGTGGTATCCACTTTGGTTGCAAATTCGCAAACCCGTTGACGTTCCGGATTGGCTTGGGATCGATCCCATCCTGCTTCAACCCACCAATCATGTCATCGGCACTTTTCAATACCGCCCATTTGATCTGGTCATAGGTTCACGCGTTTTAGCCGCCCTGGCAGGAGCCTTAACCGCCTTGATTGTCTTTTTATTGACACGCGAGACATTCAACAACCAGACAGGACTCATCGCGGCCCTATTTTATTCCTGCTCATTCGCCAATGTCAGAGAAAGCCATTTCGCCGTCAATGATACAACCATGATCCTTTTCCTCATGATGACGCTCTGGCTTGGACTGCGAGCCTATCAGCGTACATCACTCAAGGTGATGCTCATTGCCGCTGTGACAGCAGGGATCAGTGTGGGAATGAAATACAGCGCTGTGCCGGTCGTGGTTATATTGATTATGTTGTGGATCGCTGTGCATTATACACAACATCGTATCAATAAAATCTTAATTTTACTTGGACAATGCACTGCTATCGGTTTGATATCCATGCTGGTTTTTTTTATGATCTGTCCTTTTCCCATTACCGATCCCTCCTCTTTCTGGCCGGATTTTTGGGAACAGTATCACCGTGCCAATATATATGCACCAGGGCAGGAAGAAGGAATTTTCGCTATTGCAGCGGTCAAATCTTTCTTTTTAAGCGAAGGTTTCTTAATCACAATTTTGAGTGCTGTTGGCCTGTTCCTCTTGGCAAAGCAAAAACGCTGGGAAATATTAATCTTCCCCATTTTTTTCTTTTTGGTCTTGTCAAAACATAAAATGTTTTTCGTCCGTTATTGCCTGCCGATCATGCCCTGGCTCTCTATCTGGGCGGCCTACACGTTGGTGCGAATTAGCAAACGAATTCCGTGGAACCAGAATGTCTTGATTAGCCTATTAACCATCGGCTGTATAGCCGAACCATTAATTAAAGATGTAAGAAGCAACTGGCTTATTAAACAAACCGATACACGCATTGAATGTTTAAAGTGGTTTGTGACTGAGGGAAGAACAAATGGATTAACAGCCGTTGGACAATATGCGGTCCCCATTCGATATAAAGGGGTTGCCGATGTGCTTTCCTATCCATTTAGCGGTTTGGTTTGGATCGATAATCTTGCATCCAACGAATTTGAACGATTAAACCAGCTCCCCCCACCTGCGTTAAAGTACGTTGCCCTCAGTTCCTTCGCCACCTTTACTGGAGGATTTAAGGATACCTATTTTGAACGCAGAAACGTCGTGCAAGACTTTACGGGCAGCAATCAACCTCTGCTTGTTTTTCAACCCTGGCTGGACAAACGAAATCCTGCACCCGCCCATTTGGAAGACACCTACACTCCAGTAACCGACTTGTGGCAACGAAACCAACCGGGGCCTTTTATAGAAATATTTGAAATGAAGTGAAATATAATCTTCTAATCCTTCCTAACCTTGCAAAAAAAACCATCCTCTCATCATTCTTCTTTTTTTCTCAAAAGTCTCTCTTTGGCCCAAATGATTGTCTTTTCGGCAATATTCAAAGCTTCTTGGACATCTGTTTCATTAATATCCATACTCATGCTTCTTTCTCTCCAATAAACTCAGGCTGAACCGTAACCGGTTCAGCCTGAAATCTTTCCATAAAACTTCAACAGAGGAAATTTTACTCTAACGTTCAACCTTCTTCAATACAATAGAGGGTGTTTTTGCCACGCAAGAACATGGTGTTTCCGGCCACAGCGGGAGAGGCATTGAATTCATCGTCCAACTCGTTCCATGCCAGGACCTGCAACTCTGGACCATGCTTGATCACCAGTGATTTTCCATCGCGGGTAAGGAAATAAATTCGGCCATCGGCTCCAACAGGTGAAGCATACAGAGTACCCGTCAAGTCGGGCAGACGGGTGCCGCCGTATACCGGTTTGCCGGTTTCGACATTCAAGCATGTCAGAATGGTCGTATTGCCTCTGGCAAAGTATAAATTTTTGTCATATAACAAGGCCGATGGAACGTAGGGTGTGTCATTATTATAGGAGTAGCGAATTTTATCTGTTCCGGTTATATCCCCTTTGGCTGTTAAAGGAATGGCATAAAGCGCTTCACCGCGGAAACCACTCAAGCAGATTACAAATGAATCATAACGTATAGGAGAAGGGATGGGATTATCTGTCTGACCACCACATTGCCAGATCAACTCACCGGTATCCAAATCATAGCTCCGGCTGCGGTTGGTTCCGTTGACAACAACTTGGGATTTTCCATCATGTTCAACCACCAATGGAGTAGCCCAGGTCGTGACTTCATCGCGTTCCTTTTGCCATTTAATATCACCGGTTTTGGCGTCCAAATTATAAATATAGGACTGTTCCTCATGGTCCCAATTGACAATTAAATTGTCTTTGTAAAGTGTAGGTGAAGCACCCTCACCGAAACTATTCCGGGTTTGCATATTCCCCAGGTCTTTTTCCCATTGAAGGTTGCCTTGGAGATCATAGCAATAGATCCCTCTGGAGCCAAAAGAGACATACAAATATTCACCATCCGTGATGGGTGATGCAGAAGCAAAAGTGGAAGTTTGGTGATGCCCTTCATGGGGAACAACTTCGGTTGCCGTTTTTTTCCAAAGAATATCACCCGTGTTCCGGTTATAACTGGTGACGTTAAAATTATAATAGTTTGTCGGTTCCGGGCTGCGGAAGCGTCTGAACCGGCGGCGGCGGGGTGGTTCGGCATCTGATTCCTCAGCAGACGTTTCTTGTTGACGTTCATCCACGCGATCGGTTTTTTCTGCGCTTAGAATAAATACCTGGTTTTCCCAAATGATTGGAGTGGAACAACCGATCCCAGGAATATCGGCTTTCCATTTAATGTTTTCGGTTTCACTCCAATTGGTTGGAGGATTACCCTTTGGCGCAACGCCATCGGCGTTGGGCCCTCGCCATTGGTGCCAGTTTTCCAGTTTTTTTGTATCCCATTCCGAAGCAAAAGATAAGGCAGTAACACAAACAAGTAATACAAACAATCCCAATCTTTTCATTCAATACCTCCAATACGGTTAATTTAGGGTGGTTTAGCTGTGATGAGTTCTCTAAATGAAGTCATTCTATTAATCGCTCACTTTCCTGCTTTAGTTTCATGAAAAGAAGAAATTATTTTTGGAACGAGGGCTTGTTGTCATAGATCCATTTATAATAGTCGACGCGTTCCAATTTGGAGGCGGCAGTTTCGTCAAGGATAATCACCGTGTCGACGTGGAGTTGAAGAATTGAGGCGGTAACACTGGCCGTTACTGGCCCTTCAATGGCTTTGGCAATGACATCCGCCTTTTTTTCACCATTGGCAACCAGCAATACATGACGGGCATCCATAATCGTTCCGACGCCCATGGTGACGGCATAACGGGGGACTTCTTCGATGGTGTCGAAAAAGCGGGCGTTATCTTCAATGGTTTGTTTGGTCAGAGTTTTGATGCGCGTGCGTGAACCAAGCGCTGAACCGGGTTCATTAAAAGCGATATGGCCATCACCACCGATTCCCAACACTTGAATATCAATGCCGCCTGCGCGTTCAATTTCATCCTCATACCATTGGCAAAAAGCGGTAATGTCATCGGCGGTTCCACTGGGAATATGGATTCGCTCAGGTTGGATATTAATATGTTTAAACAGGTTTTCATGCATAAAATAGTGGTAAGATTGAGGATGAGCGGGATCAAGCCCATAGTACTCATCAAGGTTGAAGGTGGTGACTTTAGAGAAGTCAAGCCCCTCATCCTTATGCATACGAATCAATTCTTTATATAAACCGATGGGGGTGCTTCCCGTTGCCAGGCCCAGCACACAGTTGGGTTTATTTTTTACCATTTTGGCAATATAAGTGGCTGCTTCTTTGCTTAAGGCTTCATAGTCCGGTTTTATAATAACTTCCATCTTTGTCTCCTTCTTTTTCTGGATTATTCATGATGAATTGGTCAATCTTATTGAGCCTTTAAAAGTAACTTATGAGGCTTCAAAAGAGATGTATCATGATACGTAAATATAACCAAATTGTCTATGATTATATAAAGGTATTCAGTTGATAGTTGGTTACGATTTTCCTGCTTTCGTCACGCACATATGGATAAGGAAAGAGAAAAAAAGCTTACCACAAAGAAAAACCCCATTCGATTTAATAACTGATCGAATGGGATTTGTTGTTCTTGTATTAATCAAATGCTATTTCTTTAGCAAATCTTTCAATGCCTGGGCCATTGTATCCCGGTTAAGGGCAGCGATTCCCCGGGTAAGTGGAATTTCTTTGGGACATACGCGGATACAATTTTGGGCATTCCCGCATTCATGAATGCCACCTTCATCCATCAAAGCACGCAGACGTTCCTCTTTTTTAAATTGGCCGGTTGGATTTTTGTTAAACAAGTATGCCTGGCCAAGAGCGGCCGGACCAACGAATTGGTTGAGGGAGTTGTATTGAGGGCAGGCATCCACACAACACCCACACGTCATACAGCGGGAATAAACATACATATCCTGTTGCTCGGTGGGAGACTGTTTTGGACCAGGACCAAGGTCATAGGTACCATCAATATCCACCCAGGCACGGATTTTCTTTAATTCCTCAAACATGCGCGAGCGATCAACAACCAGGTCACGAATGACAGGAAATTTACGCATCGGTTCAAGCACAATAGGTTGTGCCAATTGGTCCACCAATGCGCTGCACGATTGCTGGACATGACCATTGATTACCATGGTGCACGCTCCACATACTTCTTCCAAACAGCTGCAATCCCACGAGACCGGGGTAGTGGATTGTCCCTCAGCATTAACCGGATTGCGCTGAATTTCCTGCAACAATGTAATGACATTCATATTGGGTTGATAAGGTATATGGAAGGTTTCCCAATATGCCAGATTATTGCCATCTTGTTGCCGACGAATTTTCACTTCAATTTTGTCCGCCATATTACCTACCTTTTGAAAAGAAATCAGTCATACCGTCTTGGAACAGGCTTGACTAAACTTGTGTCGATTTCTTCATATGTAATTTCAGGACCGTTTTCTGTCCATTGGGCGATGGTGGTTTTTAACCATTTCTCGTTTTGTTCATGCCATTTATGAAGATATTCCTGATATTCCGGAGAGTTGGGATCCTTGGGTTGTTCGAGTTTGAAATCGGGTTTGTAATGGCTTCCCCGGCACTCGTCTCTCATTAATGCTCCTTTGGCAATAACTTTTGCCAATTCCAGCATATTTTGTAAATGATTCAGGAATAAAACGGAAAGATTGCGCGCATGGCCGGTATCCAGCACGTTGCAATTTTTCCAACGTTCGCTGAATTCATTCAATTTATCCAAAGTGGGTTTAAGGTCTGAATTATTTCTAACAATGGTGCAGGTACGGATCATCAAATCCCCTAATTCCTCATGGATTTTAAAGGGATTTTCACTTCCAGCCATATTTTGATAATTAAAGAACTTTTCCCGCCAGCGCTTTTCAGCATCTTCATAAAGAGATGAAGGTTGATCTTCACAGCTTCCATTGAGATTTTTGGTATATTCAATTGCAGCTGGTCCAGCAACCATCCCCCCGAAAATACAGGAGAGCAAGGAGTTGGCGCCCAAACGATTGGCGCCGTGATATTGATAGTCAACTTCACCGACTGCATAAAAACCGGGTATGTTGGTCATATGAACTCGAGGGCTTTTAGGATCCAAAAGACCTTCATCGGTACGTTCATAATCGACCCAAAGCCCTCCCATACTGTAATGAACGCCAGGAAAGATTTTCATGGGGACGTCACGTGGATCTTCACCGACGAATTTTTCATATATTTCCATAATCCCCCCCAATTTGCGATCCAACTGTTCACGGGGCAAATGGGAGAGATCGAGGTAAACCATATTACCTCCGCCAACACCATACCCCTTGTTGACGCAAATATCATAAATTTCCTGAGCGCCTATGTCTCGAGGAACAAGATTACCATAACGGGGATACTTTTCTTCCAGGAAATACCATCGTTCCGCTTCCGGTATATCAGTGGGTTGGCGGTCATCACCTTTTTTCCTGGGAACCCACACACGGCCTCCTTCTCCCCGGGCGGATTCAGACATCAGGCGAAGTTTATCATAGCCGGGTATGGTGGTTGGATGAATTTGGACAAATTCTCCATTGGCGTATTTCACCCCTTCCTGATAAGCAGATGCTGCTGCCGAACCGGTGTTGATCATGGAATTAGTGGATAATCTGAAGATAAGCCCAGGGCCACCCGTGCACAAAAGCACGGCATCAGCGGGATAGGATTTGATTTCAAGCGTGTCCAGATCAACGGCGATTATACCACGGCAGGTTCCGTTAGAATCCTTCACCATACCGAGGTATTCCCAATGTTCATATTTATTAACCAAACCGGCGACTTCATAGCGCCGGACTTGTTCATCCAAGGCATAGAGCAATTGTTGGCCCGTGGTTGCCCCCGCAAACGCGGTCCGATTGTAGAGGGTTCCCCCAAAGCGGCGAAAATCAATATAACCTTCATCGGTTCTATTGAACGTTACTCCCATGCGGTCCATCAAATAGATAATCGCCGGAGCCTGATAACACATGTCCTTACAAAAGGCTTGATGGGCGAGAAAATCACCACCTTTAACTGTGTCATAGAAATGGATCTCAGGTGAATCCCCTTCTCCTTTGGTGTTAACTGCCCCATTGATCCCCCCTTGGGCACATACGGAGTGGGACCGTTTAACCGGAACGACCGAAAATAGATCGACAGTATGACCGGCTTCCGCCAGTTTTATAACCGTCATCAATCCGGCCAACCCGCCGCCGACGACGATAAAATGAGGAGATGCCATAATCTAAATGCTCCTTCCTGCTTCCCATCCTCTTACACACTAAAGGCGTAAAGTGATGACATGAAGAATAAAAATGTGATAATCCCAATAACGATACAGATGACGCCCGAAACTCGTTGAGCACGGTCTCCAATGGTCACTCCCCATTTGATGAGGAAGTTCCAAAGGCCGTTACCAAAATGAAATGAAGCAGCCAATACCCCCACAAAATAAAAGAGAATATGCCAGGTTTCGTTGAAATATTCTCTCACATATTCAGCGTTGACGTGGGTCAAATCGGTGGTAAACATCCATTCAATTCGCAGTTTATACACATGATAAATAATGAAAATGATGGCGATAACACCACTCCAGCGCTGCAATGAATAAAGCCAATTACGAAAATAACTGTAATTTTGAACATTGCTTAATCCACGAAGCCAGATATAGATGCCAATTCCAGCATGAAGCAGTATGGGAAGCCCAATACCAAAGATCTCCAGGAAATAAACAAACGGTAATCCCTGCAAAAATTCAACCTGCTCATTGAAACGCTCTGCCCCATAAAAAAAGGCCAGGCTATTGGTAAAGGCATGTTCCGCAAAAAAAACTCCAATGGGGATAATACCAAGTAATGATTGTAATCGAATCAAGAAAAAAGGAGGTACGGCAGAGGTGGTCATAAGGTACTCCTGCGATAAGTTCCGTTAAAGCAATAACATAACTTTAACTATCCATTTTATAATCTTTTTTTTAGATTCTATCAATAATCAAGGATTTTTCGAAGCCTAAATCATCTGAAAATAGATATTTGTACTCCATTTATTCAGTTAAAAAGGATTTGAGGGACTTTTGATCAAAATAAGGACCACAAATTCTTCACATTCCAAGTTAAAACAATCATGGTTTCATTTTTTATTACGTGAAACAGGACGATTAATCAAACAGATAAATCAATATTGGTATTTGTATTTGATAAATTTTATCAATATACTAAGAATGCTTAAGAAAAATCAAATTTTATGGAGGAGAAAGAGATGAAAAAAGTACTTCATTACATTGTGATTGCTGGATTGTGCATCGGAATTGCACTGCCGGTTTTCACATCGGAAAAAGCCGATTCAGACCAAGCGGCAAAACAAATCGAAAAAGAACTGGAAGCCATGAAGGAAAGGAAAGAGCAAACCAAATGTCCTATTAGTGGACGAGAGATATCAAAAGAGCATGGCATTACCTTCATGGGACACCGAATAGCAACATGCTGTCCCAATTGCGCCAAAGTGGTGAAAGAAGATCCACTAAGTGCCATCTTGAAAATTCGCAAGAACAAAGAAGAACCAGCCTTGGCTGCTGATATGAAAAAACAAACCAAGTGCCCACTTTCCGGAAAGCCAGTCAATGAAAAGGTTTCAGCGATTAAAAACAATAAGATGGTGGGATTTTGCTGCCCTAATTGCAAGGCCGCTTATGAAAAAGAGCCGGAAAAAGTAATAAATAAAATGCTGAAGGCTGGGGTAGCCCCCACTTTGATTACCCTGGAACAAACCACATGCCCAATTTCAGGCCATAAGGTCAATGAAAACAGTACAATGGAACACAAAGGCAAAGTGGTTAAATTCTGTTGTGATGGTTGCAAGGGTGAATTTAAGGCCTCATCCAAAAAATACTTGCAAGCCATGGCGGATGAAGGAATCGTGCAGGAAAACGCAAGTTAATATTCTGATTCTCAAAACAGCAAAAAAAAACGGATGCGATTTTTTCTCGCATCCGTTTTTTTATTCTATTTCACATAAATTATTGATTTATTTGAGCTTTGACCCATTCGGTGTTGACCGATTTCGGTCGAACAATCGGCATTCCCAATGCACGAGCCAAGGTGATTTGGGATGCAAAACCAAGTACCCGGGAAACACCAAACAAGACCGTATAATAGGAAAATTCCTTCAGACCATATTTATACAGCAAGGAGCCGGAGATGGCATCAACATTGGGCCAGGGATTGCTGATTTTTTCGATCTGCTGGAGCACATTAGGGATGATATTGAATAATTTAATCACGGTTTGGAATATGGTATCATCGCTGCAGTGTTGTTCACCAAACTTTTTGAATGCGGTAAACCGTGGATCAGTTGCCCGTAAAACAGCATGCCCATAACCTGGAATAACATGGCCGCTGTTTAAGGTCTCCCAGGCGAAATCTTGCAGTTGCTCATCCGTTGGGACACCACCAAATTTTTCTTTGATCATAATCACCCAACGTAGACATTCCTGATTTGCCAATCCATGCAAGGGACCGGCAAGACCATTTAAGCCCGCTGAAACAGCGTAATATGGATCAGAGAGAGCAGAAGCCACCGTATAAGAAGTGAATGCGCTTACATTTCCACCTTCATGGTCAGAATGGAGGGTAAGATAGAGTTGCATTAATTTAGTGAATTCACCGTTAGGATCGTCCAAACCAAGACAACGGGCGAAATTAGCCCCCAGATCGAGATTGGGATCAGGATCAATCCTGTCGCCTTTTTTAAAACGTAACCGGTAAATATAAGCGGCGATTGATGGCAACCGTGCAATAAGATTAAGAAAGTCCTCAAGAATGGGTTCCCAATATTCTTCTTTGGACATGCCTTCCTGATAGCGAGCGGCAAAAACCGATTCTTTTTGCATGACCAATACGGCAGTATCCAACATAGCCATTGGGTGTGAGTCTTCAGGCATAGCCTTTAACACATCCCAAACATAAGTTGGAACATCACTTCGTTTTCCAAATTCACCCTCAAGATCTTTCAATTCCTCTTGGGTGGGGAGTTCATCGGTCATAAGGAGAAATAAAATTTCTTCTGGCAGTTTATCCGCCAATTCAATAATCGGACGGCCACGAATAATCAATCCTTTTTGGGGATCAACCAGAGAGGTATCACAAATAAGGCCCTTAACACCCCTCATCCCCCCGAACAGCTGTTTGATGGTGACTTCTGAAATTACTTTTTCCGCATGTTCCGATACGATGTTCTTCAATTCTTCGCGCAATGCGGGAATCTTTTCTGCCAATTTATTTTTCAATGATGGCATGTCACAGCCTCCTTTTAATATAATCTAGATGTTCCATTAACAAATCAAATTTCCCGTCCGGCTCAACTCACAATTCAACCATAGTATTTTACACCGAACCCAAACTGTTATAAACCATGACTAATCCTATAAAAATATTCATCTTAACACAAGGGATTCGATAGGGTTGCATCTAATATTTCAAATCAACGCCTTAAAAATATTTCGAATTTATTTTAGAGTAAAAAGGTATTTGAATCAAAAGAAATTTTCAAAATAAATGTTTTTTTTTTAAAATTCAATCGAAATGGATACACGAATATCGAACCCTTTATGCATCCAGCCGGTATTGCCTATAAACCGTCAAGAAGGCATGCACCTTATTTCACCGGGCACTTTTGGCATTCCATCTTCGGCACTGGCAACCGCAGCAAAACATAAAGCAAGGCTTTTCAGGTTATCTTCAGCATTATTATTAGGCTCACGATTATCTTCAATCGCGCACAGTAATTCAGCCATGGTGCCTTGAAAACCTTCCAGAAACCATTGACCTTCCAAGTTGGGAGAACCATATCCATCGCCGGTAAATAACGTTACGTTTTGATGTTGTAGGTCAGGCCCCACACTATGGAGGGTTCCCTTGGAACCAATCACAGTGGTTCGATCCAAGGGGCCATAACGGGTATCAGCATCAAAAACCAAACTGGATTGGCCGTTCTCATATTGTATGAGGGTTTGTGCCAACATGGCTGGTTTGGCTTTCTGAACAGGTGATCGTGTTAAAGTGGTAAACAGGCGTTGGGGAGGTGTATCTTTCATAAAGCAGGTGGTTATATCAAACCAATGGATGGCAAAATCATATAAGATCAAATGTTTTATTTTTTCAAATTCCAAACCACAAATCCAGCTGTGATCCCAATGAACAGCAAGATGGGATGACATGACATCGCCGATAATTCCCTTTTCAATGGCATGGCGAATATAACTGAAATGAGGAGCCCAGCGTCCATTTTGATTGACTGCGAGCTTAACATTTTGTCTGTTGGCTAATTCAACCATTCTGTAACCATAATCAAGGTCCAAGACAAAGGGTTTTTGGCTTAAAACATGTTTTCTTGACATTAAAGCCGGTTCGAGAATGGATATCCGTTCTAATGGATGAGTGGCAATATCAACCACGTCAACATCATCCTGTTTTAGTACATCTTGATAATTTTCAAAGACTTTAGCCTCAGGATAAAACTGATTACGGCGTTCTTCTGCCCGTTCACGAACAATATCGCATAGAGCAGTGACTTGAAATCCACCTTTTTTGTATGCTTTTAGATGGTGAGCGGTAATTCCTCCACAACCGATCAACCCGATGGAAAGATCATTTCTTTTGGGTGCGGGTGGTTGATAAGGAATTGCAGGAGCTTCCATTGGCTCCAAATCCGCTTTTTGGGCTATACCATAATCATCATTGGTTTGGTCAGTCACGCTTTAAACTCCTATGTTTCCTTTTAGAGATAGTATCAAAACTCATCCTGATGTTTGCCATGCCACAACATAGGGCGAACACATAGGTTCGCCCCTACATTTGTGTAGGTTTTGAGACAATCTCATCACAATATAAAACCTTTATAACTATGCATTTACATGCATTCTTTATGCTTGAATCAATGGGATAGTTCGTTTTTCATTGGCGCTTAATACCGCGGAATCCACAATTTGCTGGCCGATACGGCTGATTTCCAACGACAATGGGCCTGTAACCGGTTTATCATTTTCAATGCAATCGACAATATACTGAACTGGATTTTGATAAGGTGGTTTGAGTTGATCAACCGGCATAACCCATCCTTCTGGCTGTTCAGACGTTTGAACCCGAACGGTTTGTTCAAAATCATAACTACTAATGGTCCCTTTGGTGCCCACAATGACAAAACCACATTTGGGTTGAGGTTGATGAGTCCAGGGATCTGTAAACGTTCCCCATCTGGTTTCGTATTTTGCCAGTCCATGCTCATATCGTGCAACAGTGATGCTATGTTCGTCCACCTCCAATTCAAGTGGTTCGTCAACAACGGTTGTTATTTCAATAGGTTTTTTACCTCCTTGATACCATGTCCCCAACGTAACGCCATAGCCCAAATAATCCAACAGCGAACCTCCTCCATGAGCTTTTTTATAAAACCAACTATGTGGCTTTTCACGGGCTACTGTTTCAGCATCTGTTTCCACCTTATCGGCCACATGCCATAGAGGGCCGCGGTTGCCGTCATAATAGTGAATTTCAATCACATCACCAATATGGCCTTCATCTATAAGGCGCTTGGTTGTGACGTGAGGAGGATACCAGGCAAGTGGCCAGTTAACCGCAAGAATTTTACCAGTTGGTTTCATGGCTTCAATCATCTCATCCGCTTCTTGCAAGGAAGCGGCAAATGGTTTTTCCATAATGATATGAACATTATAAGGGGCAATTTTTTTGGTCCATTCGCCATGTTGGGCAGTCGCTGGACATAAAATGACAATATCGGGTTTGGTTTTTTCAAGACATTCACGGTAATCGGTGAAAATGCAATTCTGGTAAATATGAAAATCCTGTTTGGCGGTTTGCATTCGTTCCGGATTCTCATCACATAAGCCGGTAATTTCCACATCGGGGTGGTTATAAGCCATGCGGAGATTATCACCCATGTGCATATGATCAAAATTGATACCTGCTACTTTATATTTTGCCATTAAAATTACCTCGTTAAATTAAAATCTTTCTCTGTCACGCATTCTCCACAATGAAGAACACGATATGGTTGGGAATATTCTTCCGCTGCTGATATAAATTCATCCGGTGAAACGGTGTTAAACTCAAACATATCATAGTGACATGGAATAACCCAACGGGCATTAATTGATCGGGCCAAACCAACCGCTTCTCTTCCATTTAAATTTCCTGGCACTCGCCGTTCAGGCTTGCTCCCATTGATGGGTGATATTGCCAAATCAACATGTTGATCTTTCAATCGCTCGACAATGCTATCATGCCAAACTGTATCGCCGCTATGGTATATACTCCATTCCCCGAATCGTATCAAATATCCAAGATGATGCAATTGACCATGTTCATCTTTTTCGATGGATTCATGGGCAGCGGGAATTCCAACAAATTCAATATCTTTTATGGTAACGGTTTCCTGGTCATTTAATCCGATAAAGCGATCTTCATCGCACTGTAAGCGTTGAGAGGCAAAATTTCGGTTGGCTTCTGGAAGAATAATTTGTAAATCAGGATTAATTTTCATCAAAGGAATTAACGTTTCAGCGTCAAGATGATCGGTATGGTTATGGCTGGATGTTACAACATCGATAAAATCCAATTTCTCCGGCGAGATCACTTTTGCCGTCATGCGGACATGAGGTTTATCGGTATTGGCGTATTTTTTGGTTAAAGAATCGGAGAGATAGGGATCAATGAGAATGTGGCGTTTATTCCATTGAATTAAATAGCCACTCTGCCCCAGCCACCAGAGACGAAATCCCTGTTTTTCTTCAAGATAGTGTCTTACATTTTCAAGAAACCCATCGTCTTTCAATACCGGTTCCATCATAGACCTAACTCCTTGCGAACTCGATGAACCCCTTCCACCATATGATTTAACTTCTTTCGAGCCGCCCAGCGAGCGGTCTGGCTTAATCCACAATCAGGAGCAAAAGACAGACGGTCGGAAGGAGCATAATTCAAACAGAGTTTGACACGTTCAACGATATCTTCGACTGTTTCAATGTAATAACTCTTTACATCCACGATACCAATGGCGACATCCTTTTTAGGGGCAATGGATTCGATAATCTCGATTTCTGCAAATTCACGATTGGCCATTTCGAGGTGGACTTCGTCGACATTCAGGTTCATAAATTCAGGGAACATGGGAGAATATTTGCGATAACCCACAGGATGCCCCTTATAATTTCCGAAGCAAAGATGAGTGGAAAGGCGGCAGCGGCCTACTACGGATTCAACCGTCCGGTTGAAGATATCAACAAACCGTTTGGTATCTTCGCGAAAAGCGTAACAACTCATGGAAGGTTCATCCACGGTCACTTCTGTACACCCGGCTTCCACCAACGCCTTCAGTTCGTCCCGTATGATGGGAAGCAAAGCTTCAGTCAAAGCAAATCGGTCGGGATAGAGTTCGTTGGGGATTAAACGGCCACTCATTGTATAGGGTCCCGGTACGCTGGCTTTTAAAACAGGACCAGGGGGAGCCAGGCGTTTTAATCGCTCAAATTCTTCCACGGCTCCCAATCCATCAGGCGCACCAAGTTCAGCAATAACCTGATGCTTACCACGTTGATCATGAGCAGGTGGGCCAAATCGGCGGGGTGATTCTGTTTCTAATGAAATTCCTTCTAAATAACCATAAAAAGAGAGATTAAAATCAAGCCGGCTTTGTTCGCCATCCGTGATGACATCCAACCCGGCAGTGACCTGATCGTGAATTGCAGCAACAACAGCATCATCCTGCAGTTCGGCGATATCGTCACGCCCAAATTCATCCAAAAATTCCATGGCGAAATTCAACCAGCCGGGAAAAGGATAACTCCCGATAACAGTTGTTCGTAAAGGTTGCTCTTGCATGTTATTTACCTACATTTTCATAAAGTTTAGCCAGTCGATGGGCATGTTCGTCATAAGCGGCTTCAAATAGATCAGAAGAACGATCCGCTCCTAATAAGGCGGGAGCGGTCAATACTTTTGGTGGTTGACCTGCCTGGGTTAAACGGTCGGCAACTTCAGCTTTTATGGCATTTACCAACATACACCCCCCCACGGTCGAACCGGGAGCCACTGGCGTTTCGAGATTAGGGATAGTGACCATTGCATCACCAAGTGGCGCACCGGTATCCAACACAAGGTCGGCGAAATCCTGCAATTTGGCGCCATCCGCCCGTTTGCTTTTGGAAGCGACGGAATGGCGTTCACTAATGAGAGCTACCACTTTAATGCCAAGGGCCTGAAATTCCTGCGCCATTTCAATGGATACCAAACTGGAACCGCTGGAAGATGCCACCAAGGCGGAGTCATTTGAAGAAAGATCAAAATTCCTTAAAATTCGAGTGGCCAGACCGGAAACATTCTCCAGAAACATGGCTTGCCGCTGGCCATTGGCTCCCACAACCGGATTGTGAAAGGTTAAAGACAATTCCACCATTGGATTAAAGCCGGGAAACGATCCATATCGCGGCCACATTTCTTCAACCACAATCCGGCTATGGCCTGATCCGAAGAGGTGAACCATACGGCCTGCCAATATGGTTTGAGCAAACCACTCAGCAGCCCGTTGGATCGCTTCGTGCTGCTGCTCTACGATCTCAATCAATTGCCTGCAAGCTTTTAAATAGTCCATCGAGGCTGTCATTAAATTTAGATTGTCCCTTTATTCCGTTTCAAAATAATGTCCCTCACTGACTGACCAGCCACCATCCACACCAATAACCTGGCCTGTCATATATTTGGATAGATCTGAGAGCAAAAATAGAACAGCGGAGGTTAAATCCGAAGGCTTCCCTGCCCTTCCTCCATCCAAAGGTTGCTTGGATTTTATATAATCCTGAATGACTTGAGTACCCATAGCGCGTTTTGACATGGGTGTATCGGTTAAACCAGGAGCCAAAACATTGAACCGAATATCGCTGGAAGCATAATACGCAGCGCAAGATCGGGTCAATCCAATTACCCCTGTTTTGGCCGTTGCATACGCATGAGTCGAGAACAGTTTTGAAGGTGAAAAAGCCAATACCGACGATGTATTAACAACACTCCCACCGGTCTCCTGTTGCAGAAACTGCCGCACTGCCGCCTGATTGGAATAAAAAACTGAAGTTAGATTCAAACGCAGGGTATAATCCCACCCCTCCAACTGAATTTCATGCAATGGGCCATCACCAGCGCGGCGACCACTTCCACCGGCGACATGAAATAATCCATGCAAAGGACCAAATGATCGGAGCAATGTATCGATAGCGTTTTGAGCGGTTTGAGGAATCGTCGCATCGCTTTGCATTACAATTGCCCTTTCACCAAGGATTTCTTGAGCATGATTTACACTCGATTCATCCAACCCGACAGTAACCAGGCGGGCACCATGTTCAAGGCAGGCACTTGCAGTAGCCAAGCCAATCCCTGAGGTTCCACCGATAATAACAAGGTTCTTATCTTGTAAACAAGTTTGGTTCATAATACCCAACACAATTGTTTCAATAATTATTTATACAAGAAGAGATATAAATTCACGAAGGTGTTAAAGCATGATAATATGAAGAATCAATCTCAACCGGTAGAAAATACCACGAAGGAAGAACAATCCCAAGATGTTCGTATCACTCCATTTCAACGATGGAAGCGGCGTTTGGTCTATTTCTTTCTATTAGTGGTCTTCCTCTATGTGTTTGTGTGTTGGGGGCCGTTGGAATGGGTTCTCTATTCTGCGCTTTATTATGAAACGCCTATGCAGAAGGCAGATGTGGTATTGATTGGCGGAGCGGGTTATTCGTTGGATACGGCTGTTGAGCTATATCAAAAGAAAACGGTTAAAGCGCTTGTGATAATAGAGGGTATACCTAAAAAATATCATGGAGTAAACGAACCGGTTTCGATTAATCATCTCATTCGCATTGATTTAAAGCGAGCTGAAATTCCAGATGAGGATGTATTTAGTTTCCCGCACAAAGCCCATAATTTACTCGAAGTTCAACGTATGTTGAGGGAGATCATGCTTGAACAGCATTTTGAATCGTATATCTGCTATCCACCTGATTATGCCTCCCGATTCACGAAGATTATGCATGATGACACGTTTATAGATACCTCGGTGAAGGCTATTATACGGCCAACAGCAGGACCTCGGATATGGAGAAAACAAATGCTGGAAATCCAGAATACCCTCATTCGCTTGGGATTCTGGGTTTTTGTGTATGCTCCTCAGATGAGAGCAGAAATAAATGAAGAGAAACAAAGAATGAAGCAGGCTAATGAAACCACAGAGAATCTCTAATTCCGTTTTTATTTTGACTGCTTTGCATCTCACATTAATCCTGACTTATGTTCATTTGAGAAACATCGATGAACCGACATTGAGCCAAAAAATCGAGCATCATCAAACGTTTATGGCATCGTCGGCTGATTACCCTTATCAATTTCGAGTATTACTACATGTGGGATGCGAAGCATTTATTCAACTTGTAGAACCATTAACGAACTATCGCCATGCCTTTTTGTTATATCAAATCAGTTTACGATTTATTACTACATTTCTTGCTTTTATTTGCTTCGAGCGTTATCTACGTGTCTGGTTTACTGATCCTGTACGCTTAATTGGAATCCTTTTTTTAGCAGCAATCCACCCATTGAGTTACTTCAATTACCATTATCAACCCAGCAGTTGTTTCTCCTTAATGATCTTCATCATGAGCATGCGGCTATTTTATCAACAACGCTGGAACTGGTTTATCCCCCTTTTAATGATCGAAACCTTTAACCGGTTTGATACCACGTTTATCTTGCTCTGCATTTTTATTTTGGTCCATGGCCGCCAACATCCACGGAATTGGTGGCCCTATATACTGATTTATGGTTCAATCTGGCTGATTATTACAGCTGGTTTACGCTGGCATTTTGGTGAACGAGAGTATGTTCATACAGTGTGGTTTCATATCACATACAATTTGAAAACAGAAGGTTCATTATTGCTGTTCGTGCTTTATGGTCCCTTGTGGTATTGGGCATATAAGGGGTGGAAATCATCTCCGGATTTTTTAAAGCGAGCGTCAATCATTGTTCCTGTCTATATTTTAATCTATTTTTTAGCCGCGAAGGTAAACGAAGTGCGTTTGTTTCTTCCGCTAGCCACTCTTGTTATTCCCTTGGCACTAGGCCATGTGTTTGGATGGAAAATGGAGGAATCCCCTCCTCGTATATTTAATAAAACCTTATCTCATAAATAGTTTAAGTGCCATTGTTATGAAGTTTAGAACACCTTGGATCATTGAATGGGAAGAGCGAATCTCCTGATGAGGCGTTATTCGTGAATACAGTTCCCAAGGAACCACACTCGCAAGTTGTTGATTTTGCTAATGTTGGTTTCTTGCTATTTTTTACGCATCGTTTCGTTCAGGGGGAGTTTAAGCAAGGATGGGTTGCGTTGTTTAACCCATCGAGAGTCCTGTTGTACGTTGAAACGGCTCGGCGGGGAGCCTCGCCCTCCCCAGCGTATATCGATGGGTCGAAAAACGTGACCCATCCTGCAAGTTTAGAGGGGGGAAAAAGATGGGATATCCAATTCCCCCCCCGAGCAAAAGCTTTTTCCATCGCCAGCATCTTCAACAATATAAGCATGGCCAGTTTTATACTTCATCCGGGACAACAAAAGGCTCACGGTAAATGCGCGTTAAATAGGTATCAGCGTCTTCGTCGTTCACAAACTTTTCAGAGTATGGATTGAAGGTTAATTTTCGTCCGGTTCGATAGGATATGTTACCGAGATGACAAATTGTTGTCGACAGATGACCTTCCAATACATCCGCGTGGAGGGCTTGCCAATTGCGCGTTCTCACGCAGTGGATGAAATTTGTGAAATGTGGATGGACACCACTTACCTCGGGATGAGTTGGTTTCATATTTTTGCCGGTTATCTCAGGTCCAGGTTCATCATTTGAACCAAAATGCACACTGCATGATCCTGGAGAAAGATGCATCCAACCTTTGGTTCCATAAAAGAAGGCTCCATTTTTCTCTCCACCTTCCGGATTGGTATAGAGGCTGCGAACTTCCATTTCGGTCATGATTCCATCTTCATATTCAAAGGTGGCGGTATGGATATTTGGCACTTCCTGATCGGAATCGTAAACGTAATACCCTCCCGTGCAATGCACGCGGATGGGATGAACACGCTTTTGCATCCCGCGGCGAATCATATCCATCATATGAACGCCGTTGTTCCCAAATTCCGTGGTGCTGGTATCCCAAAACCAATGCCATTTATAATGGAAGCGGTTTTCGTTGAAGGGACGGTAGGGGGCCGGTCCAAGAAAAAGGTTCCAATGGACGCCTTCTGGGATGGGGCTGTTTTCAACATGGCCAATATTCCCCCGGCGGCCATAAACGATTACGCGTCCCATATAAATGTCGCCCAATCCTCCCTCATGAACGAATTGCAATGCCTCACGCACGCGAGGCGTACTGACATGCTGGGTTCCGATTTGGACAACCCTATCGTATTTTCGGGCGGCTTGAACCATCTTGCGGCCTTCATCAATGGTATAAGAAAGGGGCTTTTCGCAATAAACATCCTTTCCGGCCTGACACGCCCAGATGGTTTGCAGCGCATGCCAGTGGTCAGGCGTAGCGATAGAAACAGCATCTATATCTTTGTCTTCGAGAACCTTTCGAAGATCAACTTCTGTTTTGGGTTTGTAGCCGTAGTTCTTTTCCAAATCCGCCACGGACTCGGGGAACAGTCTTTCATCGATATCACAAAGGGTGGTTACCTTAACATTCGGAATTTTGGCGAAACTGGGATAATGGCCTCCTCCGCCATAACGGCCTCCTCGGCCACCGATCCCCACCACCGCCATATGAATCGTTTCATTCGGGCTATTTCCTGCGAAGGAGGAATTGGCAATAGCGGGCGCCAAAGAAACACCTGCAGTGGTTAAAGCGGATTGTTTTAGAAAACCGCGACGATTGCTTGTCACCATAGTCTCATCTCCCTTTTCAGCGTCTATCGATAACGCAAAATTGATTGAGTCTTCATTGTCCCATATTATTGTTCAACAGTCTACAGATTAATCCCGATGCCTGGCGTATCCCAACAACAGGCGAACACATGGGTTCGCCCCTATCATTATAGGGATTAACCTATGTGTCATCCTGGTTTTGAGGCAATCACGTAAGTATCACCCTCCCTGGAAATTTGTTGCCAGATTTGCTAAGTTGAAAAACCGTCTCATATATTGCTTGGGAGGAAAAAATGAAAAATCATCCCACTCCATATTACTTCGTGAGTGTATGCGTTCTGATTATTCTAATGGCGTATCCCTTACAAGAAAGTAAAACCTCCGAACTTCCACAAACCGCTCCTTTAACATGGGAAGAAGATCTTTCTTCAAGGATGATGGATGGTGCCCATCAATTTGTTGAACGGAAAATCGACGAGTCTATCGGGAATCGAAAAAGCTACTGGAATCGTGATTTTTCCAGCGAAATGGCTTATAACCAATCTGTTGAATCCAACCGCCGGCGATTGAGAGAGATTATTGGAGTAATTGAAAAGCGAGTGCATCCAAGCATGGAGAGATTTGGTGATGATCATAATCCTGCCTTAATCGCTGACATGGAAACCTATTCAATCCATCAGGTTCGATGGCCGGTGTTGGATGGTTTGACAGGGGAAGGATTGCTTTTACAACCCAAGCAAAAGCCAGTGGGTTATGTGGTTGCATTGCCGGATGCCGATCAAATACCAGAGCAGATAGTAGGATTAACCCGTGATCTGGATTCAAAAGAACATTTTGCACGTCATTTTGTTGAAAATGGATTTACCGTCGTTGTGCCGACTTTGATCGATCGTTCCTCTCACCAACAAGATTCAAAAGAATTCAGAAAGAGCGAACAAACCAACCGTGAGTGGATTTATCGGCAAAGCTTTCATATGGGACGCCATGTTATTGGATTTGAAATTCAGAAAGTACTGGCGGCTGTTGATTGGTTTATGGAAACGATGAGTGACGATTTAACCATTGGAGTGGCAGGATATGGCGAAGGGGGTTTGATTGCCTTTTATTCTGCCGCCGTGGATACTCGTATCGATAGCGTGCTTGTGAGTGGGTATTTTAATTCACGTCAGGCGGTATGGTCTGAACCCATTTTTCGTAATGTTTGGGGCTTACTCAAGCAATTTGGTGACGCCGAAATTGCCTCGTTGATCGCCCCTCGTGATCTTATCATCGAATACAGTGCGGCACCTCAATTCAGTGATAAAAAGGGAGCCATACAAACACCATCATTCCAACAAGTACAGGACGAATTCAATCGGATTGAGACTCTCGTTCAACCGGGATTTCAGAGAAAAATGTTGATTCATGGTCCGGATCAAACTGTAGTGGGACCGGGATCGGAATCATCACTCAATGCATTTGCTGTAGGGCTGGGCATGGATTCATTCGCCCCCCTATCAGAGCAAAGACCAGTAGACTTGCGGCGCGCATTTGATCCTAGTATACGGCAAAGAAATCAACTCGAAGAGATGGAAGAATATGTACAGGATTTAGTGCGTGCATCTGAACATGTGCGTGATCGATTTTACCTTCATCGGGTGATGCCTGAGTTTACACAACGAAAGTGGTCAACCGAACCACGACTCGATACACATCCAGCTAATGAATTTATAGAAGAATCCAAATGGTACCGGGACTACTTTTGGGAAGAAGCGATGGGAAAGTTTGATGAACCATTACTGCCTCCCAATCCACGCACACGAAAAATCTATGATAACGATGCGTGGGAAGGCTATGATATCGTGCTGGATGTGTGGCCTGAAGTTTTTGCATGGGGTGTCTTGCTGATTCCAAAAGACATCAAGCCTGGAGAGAAAAGGCCGGTGATTGTATGCCAACATGGCCGGGCGGGTATTCCCAAAGTTACCATTGAGGAAGGTTCCACTGCTTATAACCAATTTGCCGCTCGATTGGCGGAACGTGGTTTTGTGACCTTTGCTCCACATAACTTGTATCGGGGTGAAGACCGATACCGATGGCTTGACCGTAAAGCCAATAATGTGAAAGCCTCCCTTTTTTCATTCATCATCAGCCAGCATCAACAAATTCTGAATTGGTTGGATACACTTGCTTTTGTCGATGGGGATCGAATGGCGTTTTACGGCCTTAGTTATGGTGGAGAAACCGCCATGCGCGTTCCCTCGATTCTGGAAGATTACTGCCTTTCCATATGTTCGGGTGATTTCAATCAATGGACACGAAAGGTAGCTGCCACTGATCAGTGGTTCAGTTTCATGCATACTATTGAATGGGAAATGCCTTATTTCAATCTCGGGCATACGTTTGATTATGCCGAAATGGCCTACTTAATCTTCCCACGTCCTTTTATGGTGGAACGTGGCCATCTCGACAGGGTTGGAGAAGACCATTGGGTTGCACATGAATATGCAAAAGTACGATGGCTATACGCTCAGCTGGGGCTGTCGAACAAAACCCAAATAGACTATTTTCAAGGCGGTCATTCAATTCGAGGAGAAGGAACGTTTGACTTTTTACATCATCATCTGAATTGGCCAAAGCCGAAAGTAAAATAAACACTTTTCAAAATTTATTAATATCCTTGTTAACTTTTGAATAGAAATCAATTGATCCATAAACAGAATTTTAATACAATACCTCTGAACATACTCTTTTCTCAAACAGTTGGAAAAAGAATTTAACAGCTCAAGGGGGCATTTTATGAACACACGAACCACTGCTTTTACCCTTATCGAACTTTTAATTGTCGTCGCTATTATCGGCATTTTAGCTGCTATTGCCGTCCCCAATTTTCTCAATGCGCAGATTCGAGCAAAAGTAGCCAATTCACAAGCAGACATGCGTTCGCTTTCAACAGCTCTGGCAGCCTATCAGGTTGATAATAATATGTTTCCTCCAACGCCAAGTACAGCCGGTAATTTAAGGTACGCACGTTTGGCCCGGCTTACTTCTCCGATTGCTTACATGAGTACTGTCCCTCTTGATCCATTCCGCCAAGGTGTCGATCCCCAAAACGCAGGATCCTTATTCCAACCTGAAGATAGTGCATATCCGCTATGGGATCCGGAGCATGCCGACGCAAACCGGAAAAATGGAAATACGTTTTCCCTGATTCCGGAACAGCAGAATAACTTTGGTTCATACGTGCTTCATGGTGCGGGACCGGATACGGATTACGAAGCTGCCCAAGGCATGCCTTTGCATTATTACGATTCAAGCAATGGTGTCCGCAGTGGTGGCGATTTCTATCGTTTTAATTAAATTAAGGATTCACAATAAAATGTCCAAGACATCTTTTTTATTGATTATCCTCGCTACCACTTTACTCATTCCCGCTTTTAGTGCTGAGGATGATAAACCGCATGCATGCCGTTCGGTGCATCTATGGTATCCTGCCCCTGAAGGTACCATTTTTTATAACGAGATGACTGTGGAGAAATCCCACACCGGCAGTTACTTCATGGCCTGTGGTTTTCGGCATGGCTATTTTGGGATTCAGGAAATACGCAACAAAAAAGACAAAGTGGTGATCTTCTCAGTCTGGGACCCCGGTGACCAAAATGATCCCGAATCGGTGAAAACCGATCGGCGGGTTAAAGTGTTGCACGAAGGTGAAGGCGTCAATGTCAGCCGTTTCGGAAATGAAGGGACTGGCGGTAAATCCATGTTTCCCTATCAATGGAAGTTGGGTGAAACCTACAAATTCCTGGTCAAAGCCAAGCTCGATGGATCACGCACAGTTTATTCCGCTTATTTCTATTTGAATGATAAAAAACAATGGAAACACCTGGTTAGTTTCAGCACCTTGGCGAGTGGGGATTTGTTGGAAGGTTACTATTCCTTTGTCGAGGATTTCTGGCGGAATGGTGTAAGCGCCACAAAAATCCACAAAGCCCATTACGGGAATGGGTGGGTTTATTCCACTGATAAAGAATGGTATCCCCTTACCAAAGCCATTTTTACCGCTGACCAAACCACATTAACAAACAATATCAACGCCGGTTTAACCGAGAGTGACTGCTATTTCCTGCAAACCGGAGGAGTAACCATCAATGAACTCCCTCTAAAATCACGCATTGAACGCGGGAAAACCGAGAATCTCACTCCACCTGAGTCACTTCCCTGATGAATGAATCAAAAAAGGTGAGCTGAAATTCCATTGGCAGAATTTCAGCCCACCGTATGTTGCATGCATTTGAAGACTAAACGACTAAAAATAGGTATCAAACAAGCCGATTTCTTGCCAGCGGGGATTGGTGCTTCCGCTCAGTTTTTTGGCTTTCCAGATATCGCCATTTGATACCACGCCGTTTGAGGGGCTATAAGGGGTGGCTTTTCGATTGGTCAGCCAATCTCCAAAATCGTGATCAGGTCCAGCGGCGAACATTAACCAATGGCTGCCTCGGGGTGAATTGGCGCAGTCCCGATCCTCATAACCGTAGAAGCATCCACCACCGAATGGATCTGTTGGGATTCCGGAAATATAGGACACGGGTGTGGTTAATAATGCCCAGATTTGGCCATTAAAGAAATTATCCCCCAGCGAACTGGTAACACCTTTGGCTTGACTGGGCCGTACTCCAAAGAAACTAATTCCATTCGGATAACTGCATTTCTCAGGTGGTCCATGGCTGGTATCGTTTCCGTCAATCAACCATAACCCTGTATCCATATGCCGTATATGCACTTGATCATTCAACATCTTCATGTCGGCAAAGGTTTTCGATGCTTTGGCCCGTATTTGGGCATTCAAAAAGTTTGGCACCGCAATAGCCGCCAAAATCCCAATAATGGCAACCACGATTAATAATTCGATCAGCGTAAATCCTAATGTTTTCTTCCCCACGTTACTCATAATCTTAACCTCTCTGTATTTTTATTCACATCATTGCAGTAGACTTATTATACAATAATTATATTCCTTAGTTCAATCGAATTAATCATTTTTGTTTGTTTTTCCCCCTATTGCCAAATCAATCGTGTTTTTCCAATCAAGCAATTAATGATTATATATATACATTTTTTGTATATACAATGAAGGAGGTATAGTATTACTATTTGGCATGACTATAGATAAACAACTTATATAATTTAACTTACAGTGAAAGTTCCAATTATGTTGCTCTTGGCATGCAAAATGCAATATAGGCTAACGTAACATTTCCAAATAGGAGTAAAAGGTAATGAACAACAACAACAAGAAACAACATGGTCCTAAGCGATATCGTTATTTAATCAATATACTGAGCGCTTTGCTTACCGTGCTCTTTATCTGGTTGCTTGGTTTTGTTCTTGGAGATATTGGCACATTACCAGGCCCTGATTATGAAGAGATCGAAAAACAGCATGTCGACCAAAAACTTATCGATGAGCTTAATACTTTAAGAGAGCAAGAAGAAAAGCTTTCCAGACAAATAAAGAATCAAAAGGAAATCCAGGATATTCTGCAAACCAGCACTCAGAATACAAAAGAGACCATGAATCAGTTGCTGGAAATGCATCGCTTGAATATAGAAAAAGGGATTGATCCTACGGAAAAAGAGCAAAAAGCATTAGCTGAAAGTGAGAATCTCTTTTTGGAAAACCAGAAGAAATTTCAAGTGGCCAATAAAAAAGTGGCTGAACTGAGTGAACAACAACGTGAGATAAATCAGCAAATTCAGTCCTTGAGAGATCAAATCAACCAACAAAAAGAGCCTGCACAGGAAGAATATAAACATCAACAGCGTATTCATTCCATCAAAGTGGCATCCTTTAAGCTGGCTTTTCTCATCCCCATGCTCTTCCTGGCGGCATGGTTGGTCTACAAACAAAAAACAAGTGCTTTCGTGCCGATTTTTTATGCGGGTTTAATTGCAACCTTGTGGAAAACCGGTTCGATTATGCACCAGTATTTTCCCCATGAACTCTTCAAATACATTGCCATCGTGGCAGCTATTACTGTAGTGTTAATGTTTATCATCCACCTCATTAAAAAGATGATCAAACCCAAATCAGACTGGCGTCTCAAACAAATTAAAGAAGCATATATCCATCATTTTTGTCCGGTTTGCAGTTTTCCAATTAAACGTGGTCCATTCAAACACGCGGTTTGGACTTCAAGAGGTCCACGATTTCAAACGCGGGACAAATCCATGGATGAGCAGGAAGAAGATCAGTCTTATATCTGTCCCGCCTGTGGTGAGCAGTTATATGAAAGTTGTGAGTCCTGTCAAAGCACAAGGCCATCATTATTACCACATTGTCCAGCCTGTGGGAATTCCAAACAAATCATGGTAAATCATACAAATTAAATAACGTTAATCGATAACCTGATTCTCATCCAATCCTGTATATAGGGAGCCAATCCGGCTCCCTTTTTTTTCGATTCAACGAAAATAAAACGCCCTCGTGAGAGGTCACGAGGGCGAATGATAAACATTCAAGATTGTAACACATGAATTGATTTACCGGTAAATCGACCAGTTGGCGACATTCGTTCCATCCAATAGTCCCTGGCCTGGTTCGTTAAACAGCATTACATGGTCATACCACATGTTGCAGGGGCCACGATCGTTTGTTTCCCACACACCAATGACAACCGTGTCTGAACCGGCCCATGTCCATTCTCCCCACCAGAGTTCAAACTCATCACGGTGGTATTCTTCATAGTGCCATTCACCATCACCTATCATCGAACCTTCATGAGAAGCTCCGGCTCCGGCACTGCCGCCATCAACCATTGGCATAACAAACATCGTGTTTCCTGTATAGGCTTCACTGTCGCATTTATAATAAAAGGAGATATATTGGAAATTACCCATATTAACTCCTTCGGGGGTGTTGCCAACCACTTTCGATTCGGGTGTGTCATCATCGGGAAGATCAGGATCAATACCCGTTTTGATTGCTCCAGCGGATGAGGGAGCGGCGGTGTCATCAGTAACCCATTCCATATCGTGGGCATGCTCCTCTGCCCACCAGCCATCGAGTCCATCTTCAAAATCGGCAAAGGGTGTGGGTGGCTGAGCAACAAACACCAGTTTGCTGAATTCATACGAATAACCTTCAAAGGCCTCACCAGCCGTTGATTGAATATTCCCGGATAATACTTCCACCGTAACGGTTCCTTCTCCTCCATCCGTCAAATCTGGGAAGGTTGGTTCAGGAAATCCGGTAAAGACATAACTTACGTTATTGTTGGATGATACATCGGTGGCCGGTTCTCCATTAACCAACAAGTCACCAGCTTCAACACCTTCAACTTCCTGGTTAAAAGTAATAGTTATCTCATCCACGCTTTCGAGGCTTTCACCTTCAGCGGGTTCAGTCAAAATTATTTCGGGTGTTCCACCTTCTGCTAGCAACAAGCCTTCACCTGATTCATTGAACAGCATGACATGATCATACCACACATAGGCAGGGCCGCGGTCGTTGGTGTCCCAAATACCAAGAACCAGGTTGTAAGAGTCTTCCCAGTTCCAGCCGCCCCACCAATTGACGAATTCAGACATGTGATATTCTTCATAGTGCCATTCTCCATCGCCAATCATGGTTCCGCTGTGGGAAGCACCACCTCCTGAACTCCAATCCTCATTCATGGGCATAACAAACATGGTGCCGCCGGTATAGGCTTCGCTATCACACTTATAATAGAACGAAATGTACTCATAATCAGCGAAGCTGACTCCCTCTGGCAACTGACCCTGGACTTTCGATTCGGGTGAATCGTCATCGGGCAGGTCTGGATCGATGCCGACCGAGATTGAACCTTCTGATCCCGGACCGGCTCCTTCCGGTTCCCAAATTAATCCATATGCATGTTCTTCTGTCCACCATCCATTGCCATCATCTTCAAAATCAGCAAATGCAACTGGTGGTGCCTGGGCGTTGGATAGCCCTATACATACCATACAAACAAGTAACGCTATGGCCATACTTAAAATGACTCGCATTCAGGTATTTCCTCCTTTAAATCTGTTTTTATAAAATGTACCAGAAATAAATTCCTGGATATAAGATGCTCTCATGTTCAACGTGTATAGGCAAGGTCTCTAATATCAAACAATATGTTTTTTTAAGGTTTTCCATCTTTCTTCCCTAAACCCCTTATTATATGATTGTATAGCATGACAAATATATGGAGCAAAATATAAGGAGTTAGAGATCGTGAAACGAATTGTATTAATGATCATACCGTTGACAATCATTATTGGTTCCTGTTCATGGTTCAGGGGGGATTCAAGTATTCCCTTCGAACAAATTCAGGGGGAGTTTGTCAGCCTATTCGATGGGCAAAGTCTGGATCAATGGGTGATTATGGGAAATCCTGAGGGTTGGCACGTGGTTGATGGTATGATTCACAGCGAGGGAGGTAAAGGTGGCGATTGGCTGCGTTCACAGCGCCAGTATCAAAATTTCATCCTTACCTTGGAATATAGAGTGGCGCCAGGGGGGAACAGTGGGGTGTTTTTTCGCTGTCCCGAAGAAGGCCAACCCTGGGTAACTGGATATGAATGTCAAATATCCAATGAACAGCCTCCCCGGGATGCTTTACACTGTACAGGATCGCTTTATGGTTTGGCGCCCGCCGATCCCCGGCCAGACGAATCCCCTGAAGTGTGGCATAGTTTGAGAATTCTTTGTAAAAATCGGCGAATCATGATATTTGTGGATGGAAACCAGACGGTTGATACCAATATGGATCAAAATCAGGCTATCAAAAACAAACCGCTAGAAGGTTATATTGGTCTTCAGGATTCCCACACGGGAGAAGGAAGATGGGTTGAATTTCGTGATATTCGCATTCGGGAATTATAAAGTTATTGATTTCTGATTTTAATTCGTTACATTATATATTATTGTGGGCGAGTGATTCTCGCCCTTTCTTATTTCCAATCATTTCACATAATGATAATTCCAAATGAGTGATTCAGGTTTAAAAAAACATGGCGCAGACAACTAACAACCTCAAATTTTATAATACCGAAACCAATAAAAAAGAACCATTTGAGACCATTGAACCCGGTGTGGTTCGGATGTATACCTGTGGACCCACGGTTTACGATTATGCCCACATTGGCAATTTCCGAGCCTATTTGTTCGAGGATATCTTGCGGCGTTATTTAAAATATCGTGGTTACAAAGTGAACCATGTGATGAATATCACCGATGTGGAGGATAAAATTATTCGTGAAGCCGGTAATCGGAATGTGTCAATTTATGACTATGTCCAACCTTATTCAAGTGCTTTTTTCGAAGACCTCGACACACTCAATATTGAACGTGCCGAACACTACCCCCATGCTACTGATTTTATTCCCCAGATGGTCGATATTGTCAAAACATTAAAAGAAAAAGGTTACACCTACGAAAAAAACGGCTCAATTTACTACAAAATCATGAACTTTGAAAATTACGGACGATTATCAGGGATTACCCCCGATTCCGTGAAAGTTGGAGCGCGTATTGATTCAGATGAATATGAAAAAGACGATGCCCGTGATTTTGTGTTGTGGAAAGCGAAAAAAGAAGGCGAGCACTTTTGGGAAACTGAAATCGGGGAAGGCCGCCCCGGATGGCATCTGGAATGCTCGTGTATGTCTATGTACTATCTGGGTGAGGAACTGGATATTCACTGCGGGGGTGAAGACAATATCTTTCCCCACCATGAAAATGAAATCGCGCAGAGTGAAGCGGTTACAGGCAAGCGATTCGTGCGTTACTGGCTCCACTGCCGCCACTTATTGGTTGAAGGTGAAAAGATGTCCAAATCGAAGGGTAACTTTTTTACCTTGCGTGATCTTTTGGCCAAGGATTTTCATCCAATGGCAATTCGCTTTTTTATCATATCCAGCCACTACCGCACACCGGTGAATTTGACCATGGAGGCGTTGCAAGGTGCTTTTTCTGGCTGGCAACGTATCATGGATTTCTATGACCGATTAAAAGCATTGAGCCAATCGGACGCGAATGAAAACACACAAATAATTCAAACGTTGGACGAGGAATTGAAAAAATGTGTGAAAAAATTTGAGATGTATATGGATGATGATCTTGATTCCCCACGGGCAGTCGCTGCTCTTTTCGATTTCATACGGGAAGCCAATAAGATACTTGACAGTCAACCTGTGCCTTCTCAACAAGCCAAAACTGTGCTTTCCACTCTAAAACAGATTGACTCTGTTTTGGGGATAATAAAGGAAGAGGAATCCAATCTTGATCGTGAAATTGAAGATTTGATTCAGCAGCGTCAGCAAGCACGCAAGCGTAAAGATTTTGCCACTGCCGATGCCATTCGCGATCGACTAAGCCAACAGGGAATCATTCTGGAAGATACACCAGAAGGTGTACGTTGGAAAAAACGTTGACGATTGTCCATCTCTTCATACAATTTGTAATTCATATTATATTATGATTCTATTGGAGTTAAGAAATGTGTGCTAAAGCTATTGACAAATGTGAGTTAGGAAAAATTTTTGAAACTCATGGTCAATGGATGCATGAACATGAAGAGTATGAACAGGCCTTAGCTTATCATGTTGATGCCATTAATATGTGCCGGTCCTGTGAGAATAACCATAAGTGTATGTTAAAAAAACTAAACAACCTTGCCCTGACTTTTGTCCACAAAGGTGAGATTGAGCGAGCAATTGACACATATCAACAATCAATTGATCTTCTTAAAACTGTGCAAGCGAGATTAAAGGGATTTGAAACCTGTACCAACGATTAATGCCATTCACTTGTCTTTAATAGAATGTACTGCTTGTTCATCATGAAGAGATTTGGAATAATGTATGTCATGCCAGGATGACTTTTCTCCCAAAATCTTTTTACTAGGAGAGGGATGGGGATTGGGAAGTATTGGATTGCAGGTATCCCAATTTAACCATGTTATTTCTGCTTATTGCATAGAAGATGTTATTCCGGCTTTAAAAGTTGTGGAGAGCCGATGTGATCAAGGTTTCACAGCCATTGGTTTTTTGGCTTATGAAGCCGCAGCAGCTTTTGGACTACCGTGTTTCGTTCCTGACAATTCGGATATTATTCCCTTGGTTTGGTTTGGAATGCTATCCAAATCATCGATGGAAATAATCAATGCTAATCCAAGCCCCCCCAATTGTCTTTCTAGTACGCCTTTCCCCACCATTGAAATGGCTTATGAACAATATGATAAGAACTTAAACAAAATCAAACATCAGATTGCTCAAGGTTATACGTATCAGGTAAATTATACGTGCAAAGCTACATTTCAGTGGAACAAGCCCTCTTATGAGTTATTTCTATCACTATTTCATACACAGCCCGTACCTTATGCCATGTATTTGAGCACTGACACATTTTCTGTCCTTTCACTATCGCCTGAACTTTTTGTTGAGCGAAGAGGGCAATTGATTAAATCCAAACCCATGAAAGGAACCATCAAGCGAGGACGCTATCTTCAAGAAGATGAAATGCTTGCAGTACAATTGCGCAATAGTGAGAAAGACCAGGCTGAGAATATTATGATCGTGGATATGGTGCGTAATGATATTGGAAGGATTTGTGAATTTGGATCAGTATATGCCAATAATATTTTAAAGGTTGAAAAGTATCGCACTGTTTTTCAAATGACCAGCGAGATTAAAGGGACTTTAAAGAAAAATGTCAATTTGATTGATATGCTGGGGGCGATGTTTCCAGCAGCCTCCATTACGGGTGCCCCTAAAGTAGAAACAATGAAAATCATTAAAGCATTAGAGGACACCCCACGAGGAGTATATTGCGGGTGTGCGGGAATCATCCATCCGAATCGGGATTTTGTTTTTAATGTCGCCATACGTACATTGAATGGTGTGAATGAATCATTTCAATTGGGAATTGGTGGGGGAATCGTGTGGGATTCCGAAACAGAGAATGAATATAAAGAGATTAAACTTAAGTCTAAATTTATAAGTGAAAAAGACAATTATTTTTCTTTAATCGAAACCATTCGATTGAATAAAAATGGGAGTTTGCTTTTCATAGATGAGCATGTAAAGCGGCTTGAACAATCGGCGTATTATTGGGATTTCCAATTCAATGAGAGCATGCTAAGAAAATCCATTAATCGGTATATCGAAAATCTGGATAACGATGATTTGGCACTCCGGATTGAATTGCAGCCTGATGGCCGAGTATCCATAACTCACCGGGAACTGACATCAATTCCTTCAATCGTGAAGATTAAGCTAGCTCCCACTTGTATTGACTCCAATAATAGATTCTTCTATCACAAAACCACCAATCGCTCGCTTTATAACAATGAACTGAAAAAAACCCGTGGATTAGGTTATTTTGAATCGATCTTCCGCAACGAAAAGGGGCATTTCACAGAAGGTTGCATAACCAATCTGTTTTATAAGATAGGATCACGTTGGTTCACACCACCTATTGATGATGGGCTCCTTCCTGGAGTTTGGCGGCAACATTATATGGAAAAAGTCCAAGCTGTTGAACGACCTCTAATCATGGATGACTTGGAAATCATCGCGTCGCTAAAGGTTGGAAATTCAGTAATTTTTGATGCTTCTGTCAATGAATTGCATGTCCATGATCAAATCTATCAATTCAATAAATAAGTCAGAAAGAATTATGAGTTCATAATTCCCTTGCGCTTTTGTGTTTAATGTATATATTTTAGGTAGACATTAATATTAGTTTCCAGCAAATCTTAATAATACCTTACAAAATCCAAATAAAAAATAACTAAATTCATGAATACGACTACGTTAGATATAGAGCAAATCAATAAGGAACTTGAATTTTATACACCTCAAGAAATAATCCGATGGGGATATGAAACATTCGGTACCGGATTGGCAATGCTATCGAGCATGCAAAAAACAGCTTCCTGCCTTATTCATATGGTCTACTGTGAAAGATTAACGAATCTTCCTATTCTATTTGTTGATACGGGTTATCATTTTCAGGAGACCGTGGATTTGCGTGATGAAATGATTGATAAATATGGAGTTAATATCATCACGTTAAAACCGGATTTAACGCCGGAGGAGCAATTTCGACAATTTGGCCGTGAGTTGTACTTGCGTGATGGCGATTACCAACTATGCTGCAAAATGAGAAAAGAAGAACCTTTCTTAAAAGCAGCAGAACAATATGATGCCATGCTTTCAGGATTGATGCGTTCCGAAGGAGGGGCTAGAAAGAGTATTCCGATTTTGGCTGAAGATCCCCGATTTGATGGACTTAAACTCCACCCCATTGCAAACTGGACACGCAGTCATGTTGAAGAATACAACAAAAAGCATAAGGTTTTGGTTCATCCATTACATGATAAAGGATATCCCAGCATAGGGTGTGAAACATGCACGACACCGGTTAAGCCTGGTGAAGACGAGCGGGCTGGCCGTTGGCGGCATATTCGCGAGGCCAATCCAGGTAGCAGCCAAAAGTTGTATTGTGGTATAAACTTAAGTGATGTATCAAAAAAGAAATCAAAAGGTTAAATAAATATGCGTTTTCAAAAACCATGTATTGAGTGTTCTAAACGGCAGGGTTTACGAATTTTTAATATTGCCATGGATGGTCAAGGTAAACAAAATCAAAATGATACGCTAGATACGTTGAAGCATGAATTGGAGACCAAAATAGATTCAGTTGATCCATCCATGAGTCCAGCGGAATTGTCTTTAATCGCTATACGGGCAGCTCAAAAGCACGCCGATTCATTCGATCCTTTCGCTGAAATAAAACGAGCCAACAACGAAATGGCTCTTAAACTTTACCCTTCCCTTAAAGAACATGTGGAAAGGAGTGATGATCCCATTCATACAGCTTGTCAGCTTGCTGCTTGTGGAAATATCATCGATATGGGAATTCATGAAAAATTTGATATTGATGCAACGATCAACAAGGTTTTGAATGAAGGCTTTAAGCAGAATCAATTCAACCAGTTTAGAAGTGAATTAGAAGAGGAATTGAATCATCGTAATAATTTAGAATTACTTTACTTATGTGACAATGCCGGTGAAATTGTATTTGATAAGTTGTTTATGGAAGAATTGATTAAGCATTACCCAGCGTTGAATATCACGGCTATTGTGCGAAGCATTCCTGTATTGAATGATGCAACACTTGATGATGCCAAATTGGTGGGTTTGGATCAAGTGGTCAATGTTTTGGAAAATGGGAACGATCAACTGGGGACTATCATTGAAAGGGCTAGCCCCGAAGTCATTGATAAATATGAGCATGCGAACATAATTCTATCAAAAGGGCAAGCCAATTACGAGACCGTTTCTCATGCTGATCCTCGAGTCTATTTTATTTTAAAAGCGAAATGTGAGGTGATTGCTAATTCATTGAGAGTAAACTTGTGGGATGCAGTGATGACAAAAATGGCGCCAGAAGAAGTAACAAAAAAAGGTGAGGGAGAACTACGTGTTCTAACGTAGGCAAATTATCCTGAATTAGGAGGGGGCCTCGATGTAGTTCTCCCTCTAAGTTGTGTTGAGAAGTCTTTCACGCCTTCTACTTTACTCCAGTAAGTAAATATCCTTTTCCTCATTTTGTCAAGTTTTTTTATGATTTTTTAACAATAATTTTCTTTAAGCAACCTTTTATTCAAAAAATATAATCTCATTTGGATAACTGGTACCTAAAGAAACGCATCTATATAGTGTTCATTAATAATGAATATCCTGTTCCCACATCACAATTTCATAATCAAAGTGTTATATTTCTTCAAATTGTATTGTGCTTAACATGAAAAATATGCTATTTAGTAAAATAGAACCATGCTTTTTCGTAAATTGATCATATTATTCCAGGGATAATTTTGATTATTTACGATATTATGGATTAAAATATTTCAAAACTATCAAGTTTCTTGGGATATATGATAAAAATATATAAAATCAGTAATGAAACAAGTTTACTTTGAGTTGTTTTTATAACACATCAAGGTAAACTATGAATTGATTACTAACACCAGTAAGGAGATATTTTCCTTGAAAACGTTTGGAGAACTTCTTCGCGATTTTCGACAACGGCGAAGGTTGACTCAGCAGGATTTAGCTGACCGTTTAGGGCTTTCCTCTCCTTACATTGCTCAAATGGAAAGTGGTTTTAAGCCCCCGCCTCCCCACATTTTGGTTGATAAAATGATGTCAATTCTTCAGCTTACTCCGGATGAGAAGCGGGGATTTCAGGAGTTTGCTGAAAAAGAGAGGGAAGTACAAAGTTTAACTAAAGCCACACGAAAGATTGGCTATATTCTTGCTGGTAACAAAGTATGTGTGCCACAAAAAGTGGTTTCATATCGAACTCAGCAAGAGATTAATGATGTTGTGGAGGCCATTCCACGGGTTGCCAAATTCTCAATCGATCTCAATGACAAGAAACATAATCGAAAGAAAGATGAAGCATTATATGTTTTGAAAACACATGATGATATTCGATCATGGGCACTTTCCGAATTGGGAGATCAACCCAATTATTGGTTATCCTTCCTGGGGCAGATGTATGATATTCTTCTTTTAACCCCAGATGAGCGTTTGATATGCCGTCAGCCTTCTTCAAAACGAAAAGATATAGTAAAAAATGCAGTTGATGTGGGTTCTTTTTTTCATAGATTGAGTGAAACAATCGAAGAATCGATTCGATTGGGAGAAGAGCAAAAATTGCCGGATGTAATAGCCCCCCATGAAGCCTGGCAAAATATTGATGATATGCTTGGTGTTACGAGTGAACCCAAGATTGAAGTGATATCGCGAAAATCTGAAGAGGCGGGAGAGATTCGTAACATCCAAATTGTCGCGGAAATTCCACAAGGTTCAGATGAATTTGATGAACGGCATGGTTTGGGAATGATTGGATTGCCAAGGGATTGGTTTCGAGAAGATAAAGAATATGAGGCCTGCTTTGTGCAAACAGATGCTTATGTTTCCTTTGGAGTGTGGCCGGGCTGTAAAGCGATATATGAAATAGAGTCTCAGGTGGAAAATGAGGATTTAGTTGTCGTACAATTGGGGGACAGGCGGTGTTTAAGAAAGTATTTTGATATGGGGGAACAAATTTTTTTACAAGGAGGACCTCTCGCCCGTCCTATTCGCGTTTCGAAGAATGAATCATCGGTTCGTGTTCTTGGAGTCGTTCGTGAATTGGTATCACGATTCAAGGAATTGCGAAAGTAATGGGCTGAGCGGGTGTAGTTCAATGGAAAATGACGCGAATTTTTTAAATCAACTGTTATTGCATTACGGATGGTATGTCATTGCCGTTCAGTTAATCTTATTGGTCATCGTGATTGTTTTCGGATACACCTTGATACGCCGGAAACTTCGCATGTTGCAACAAAGCAGACCTGCCACCATCAAGCTTAAAGAGAGTGGTTCCCTTCTTGATATCGTTGAAGAAGCTCGGAAATCCAATCCCAAACAGACACTAAATGTGGTATTGGGGAGTGGGGATTTTTCGGTTGAAGAAGAAATGACGATTGATTCTCCGACTCGATTTCTGGGTTCAGGGACGCAAGATACCCGGATTGTTGCTAAAGGAAAACACCCTGCTATTAAAATAAAAGATTCGAAAGATTGTGTTATATCCAACGTTCGGGTTGAAGGTGGAATTCATTGTTCAAACGGTGAGTTATTGGTTGAGAATTGCCACATTGTTGCCCAGGATGATGGGATCTGTATCGAAGCGTATGATGGTTCAACGGTAACTTTTAGCGGAATGATTCGGGGAGAGGGAGGTATTGCAGTACGTGCCCTGGGTGAATCCAAAGTGGTGTTAAAACCACCCTATGCGGTATCTGGTGAAGACTATGTGGTGCTTGATCCTAAATCCAGCATATCAGTTCATAATAAGGAATCGGAAGACTCCGAAAAAAATAACTCTTGACCTATTCTGGTTTAAACCTTCGAACACTTCTCCAAAATATAAAGTTAGAGGTGATATTTGATGTCCATCCTGTGGAAATAAGGGCGGCTATATAAACTATATTTATTATAAGGTAAACGGATATAAATGAAGAAAATTAAATCAATTAGTGGATTTCCTGAATGGTTGCCAGAACAGAGGTTGATTGAGCAGGAAATCCTTAAAACGATTCAGCAAAAGTTCGAACTTTTTGGATTTACTCCTATTGAAACGCGAGCGGTTGAGTTGTTAGAGCAACTGCTTGCCAAAGGAGAAACCGATAAAGAGATTTACACCCTGCACCGGCTACAAGCGGTATCAGATGAGAATGCTGAAGACGCTGAATTTGGATTACATTTTGATTTGACCGTTCCGTTGGCACGTTATGTGATGCAACACAGGGGGAAATTGAATTTCCCGTTTAAACGATATCAGATTCAAAAGGTGTGGAGAGGTGAGCGGCCACAGGAGGGGCGATATCGTGAGTTTTATCAAGCGGATATCGATGTAATTGCAGAGAATGAACTGCCGCTCCATTTCGATGCGGAAATGCCCTGGCTGTTATATGAAATTATGCAGGCACTTCCCTTCCCTGAGATTCGAATCCTTATTAATAATCGAAAAATACTGGAAGGATTTTACCGTGGATTGGGGATAAACGATATAACCTCCGTTTTGCGAGCTGTAGATAAGCTGGATAAGATTGGTGAAGAAGGGGTTTTGTCCATATTGGTTGATCAATTGGAGGTTGAGCCGGATAACGCCAAGAAATGTCTTGAACTGGGCCGTATTCATTCAAGCGATTGTTCATTTGTCGAGAGGGTGAAAGAGTTTGGAGTTCAAAATGAATTGCTTGATGAAGGATTGAATGAATTAGCCTTTGTTATGGAATCCCTTTCCTCTCTTCCCGAAGGTTCAATTGTAGCGGATTTGCATATAGCGAGAGGATTGGATTATTACACAGGAACGGTTTATGAGGGTTATTTGGTGAATCATGAAAATCTGGGGGCTGTATGTTCTGGTGGCCGGTATGACGATTTAGCTTCATCGGATGGGAAGAATAAATTGCCTGGGGTTGGGGTATCCATTGGGATTACCCGGATTCTTGGTTATCTCTTTTCCAATTCAATGCTTGCGATTAATCGAAAAACGCCTACTTGTGTATTAGTTACTTTACCTGATGACACACAGCGTATGGCTGCGAATGAGGTGGTTCGGACGTTGCGTCAGCGTGGTATCCCTGCTGAGTTGTTCCATAAACCGATTAAATTTGGGAAGCAAATTCGTCACGCAGAGCGTTTTGGAATACCTTATGTGTGGTTTTTAAGTGTTGAAAATACGGAATCACATGAAATACGGGATATTCGATCGGGTGAGCAATATCCTGCGAACGCAGATAAATGGGAGCCACCTGAGCACGATCTGAAATTAAACATAACGCTTAATGAGATCAAATAGCCTGTTTTTTGGATTGAGAACGATCCATTAGAAGTCCTTTTGCTCTTGTGTTAACTGGATTTCGGCCACTGCTGGTGTTGCAGTAATAGGTATAGGTAAAACGGATATCAATCTCGATGTCTTTAATAAATCCGTAAATACCTTTGCACAGTGGACGGCCCGCCTCAGACATAACGGATGCATCAGAATCGGGAATTTCTTCAGGTTGAATCATTTTACCGCCTTTGAATTGGGGGGCTTTAAACTTTTTGGTTTTGATGCCCCCTCCTATTCCCATCATGCCACGAGCGGCCGCTGGAATGAGTGTATAGGGCATGGTGAGAAAGTAGTCTTCCCCTGTCCAAGTCCATGTAATTCCGGTGTTTATCGGGATATTGCCCGCAATAGTGGAAAACACCATTTTATAAGGCAGTTGAGCGTGGAATTCTTGATCTCCTATAGTCCCAGCCAAGCGTGTATTGACAGGGTAAGCGCCTTTGGTATTTGGGATTAATGTGTATTCGAGTTGTAAATCCACTGAAGCATCAAGGATGTTACCCACAATACGGTTATTAATAGGCAAATTACCATATAATGTACTGAAAACAATGTCATATTCCATGTTAAGATCGATTGAGATTTGTCCTTGTTCCTTTACCTGTTTATAAATGTATTCGATTGCCGTACCGCTCATTTGTTTAACCTCCCACAGATAGATTGAGTAGATTGTAACTCAAAAAGTTCAATCTGTTTGCATCTCCATGTCAAAAGAAAGAGAAAAACCTTTGTTTCGTGCATATTTTTCATGAACTTATGCCATTTTGATAAAGTTTTTATTGACAATCACCGAACTTATTGGCAAGATAGTATTATCGAATCGGGGTTGAGGGACAATACGGTTTATCGCTCGTTGTAAAAGACAATGAATGCTGGTTTGAGCGAACCGTAGAACATCCCCGAGTCGATTACACGAGACATGAAACCAACAGATGGCCTGAGTTGAATTATACCATCCGGGTTTTTCCATCATACAGGAAACAGGCTTCATGTTTGGGTGTTTATATTTCGACAGAAGGATCTTCGCGGCTTCTCATTCCACATTATATTGTTTTGTTCATCGAGTCTGATGGCAGGTATTTGCCTGCCCATTTCCGTTTTATAACGCTTTGTCGGCTTTAAGGAGAAAGGAGACATGGCGTTCTCACCTATCGTGATAGCATGGGTTGATTGGAGTGATTTTCATTTTTTAAAAACATTTCATCAGCTTGAAGGTTCAGGGATGAAAGGAAAAAACAGGACCAGAGCACAAATGGCCTGTGTAAAATGAGATTAAAACAACATTACATTCTGATATTGAGTTGGGGTTGAGGGACAAATTCTCAAAACCTAAAAGGTTCATTAAACAAGGAGATGTGAAAATGACAAAACCCCAAAACTCACCACCTCTATCCAGAGGAAGTTCAACACTGGCTTCAAATCAAGGCAATGAAAGCCGTTCATCAACCAGTTTGGTCGTGGCCGGATTAGTCACTATTGTCGGCTCATGGGTCGGCATGGCGGCTTATGTCGATTATCGGCTTGACGGATTGCAGAAGGATTTAAGTCAAGAAAACCAGCGTGTGATTTCGACAGAAGCTAAGAGCATCACGTCCACACTGGAGAATAACAAAAGTATAATTAGCCGTAACATATCGAGTATTGGTGAAACCATTACAACCAGACAAAATGAATTAGAGTCAACCTTTAAGGAGAAAGCCGCTGTTTTGGCGCAAGGGATTCTTGATCTAACCGATAAAGAGAAAGAACGGTTTGATCAGGTTATATCAACGGTGAATGGAAACAAATCTTTATTAGAGAACCAGAGTTCAGAAATTGCATCTGCGGTAAAAACAACCAAAGATTTATCTGATGCCATTACCGGGCATCAAGAAAAAACCGCCCAAGAGTTAACCAAAATTATTAGCAGCGTAGACAAAACCGGGAAAACAACGTCGAGTTTGGCCTCGTCTTTAAGCAATTTAAACCAGAATGTTGATGAAGTAAAAACGAGTATCTTGTCTAAAATTGAGGCGTCTTCGAACACCATCAAAGACTTGATTGAGTTAGCAGGTTCAAATCAAACGGAGAAATTGGCTGATCTTGCATCCACTTTGAACACCTATCATACCAGTGTTAAAAATGATGCAGGTAAATTATCATCTGAATTAACTTCCCTGAATAAGGATGTGAATGCCTTCAAGTCGGATGTGACAACCACTAAAACATCTGTTCAAAATCTAAATGAATTACTTCCCCAATGGCGTAAATCCAATGAAGAGCAACTGCAAGTCATTGAAAAGAGCGCGAATACACTTGAAAAACATGTTAACAAGAGCCTGAATTCATTGCAGACTCAATTCGGTGATTTTGCCAGGAAAATCGATTCGACCAACAGTTCACTCATGAAGGCCCTTTACGTAACCAGTGAAGGATTGGAAGGCACCAAAGTTGAACTCAAATCTGAAGTTGCCGGAATAAAGGAAGAAACGGGTCAGAAACTCAACAAATTAACAGATTCCGTTCAGGCGATCTCTAATTCCATCAAGTCACTCAAAGGTGGTCAAGTATCCATCAAGGAAACGCCAGAGATCAAAAGCCTCTCTTCCGGCATTAAGACACTGAGTGATAAGCTCAGTTCAGCCAGAGAGAACCTGATACAGCAATTCGAAGAGGCAAGGAACCGGGCGAATAATTTGATAGAAAAGAACAGCAATCCAGATGAAACGCAAAAACTGCAGGATGTATTCAAGCAGTTCAGCACCATGGCGGAACATGCCGATCAGCAGTTGGATTCCATGACTCAAGGCTTGCAATCCCTTAACGACATGATTGTCGCCTTGGGTGCAGATAATGCTTTTGAATCCGGTGTTTCTTTTCTAAGTGAATCCGATCCCACCCCGGTTCCCACCAAGCCCATTAAAAACGGGATCGGTATGAACCCCGAACAACGCAATACAGATAACTAACGAAATAAACATCTCATAAGAGCTAAAAAGGCCGGCAGGAATTGCCGGCCTTTTTTATTATGGGGGACTAACACACAAAGATTTTCGCATAACTCATCCTTCATTTTCCTCAGCAAAATAATAGGGCGAACACTCAATATAGGGCGTACACGAAGGTTCGCCCCTGCAAAATGAGAGATTGAGTTATGTATCCAATCAATTTAGAAACACTCTGCAATTCCCCGCCCTTACTATCCGTCAAACAAATAGCCCCTTATTTAACATTGTTGATAAGTTTATTGTGGGGCGCTTGAGAGAGATTTCCACCGATTTCATTTTCGGAAATGGTTTGATTCTCTAAATAATTTCGCAAATCTTGTTTTGAAAATGGAATGGCTTTAGCCAAGTGCTTTCCCAACGTGTTCGGAAGTTTGGGTAACACCTATCCCAAATGACCGTATGGTTTTACGGGCCTGAGATATAACCGTGCATGCTGGAGAATATCATCATTCGCTTTGTTGGACTTTTCCTGCCCATATGTTGGGTGGATGGAGAGCAACACGATCAAAACCAAGGTACAAACAAAGGAAAGATTGGTTTGTCTTTGCCTCATAAAGTTTCCAAGATTCAGCAGCCTTATGAAGAGGAAAGAGAGTGAAAACTTATAAATTGGTCCCACAATTCATCCCCTCAATGAAGGCGGGAATAAGGATTTGTATCAACCCTCCTCCAGCCCCTCCCAATCTTGGAAGGGGAATGGAACTACACATGGCTGATCACTTACGTTATTCCCACAGTTCTAAAGCCTTTTATGATTCGTGTTTGAGGGATAATCTATAGTTTTGTGTTTTAATCAGGAAAATCACATTTAATTCATATATTTGAGGTTATGGTATGTTGACGTCTAACGAAATCCGCAGGATGTTTGTTGAATTCTTTAAAGAGCGTGATCACGCATATGTGGCTGGTGCCTCTTTGGTTCCACCGCCGGATTCCACACTGCTTTTTACCAATGCGGGGATGAATCAGTTTGTTGATATTTTAAAGGGGAATGTAGAGCCCAAGTATACACGAGCGGTAAATTATCAGCGTTGCATGCGGGTTAGCGGAAAGCACAATGACTTGATGGAGGTCGGCGTCGATCATACCCACCATACTCTTTTTGAAATGCTGGGGAACTGGTCGTTTGGGGATTATGGCAAGAAAGAAAGTATTGTGTGGGCGTGGGAGTTTCTTACAGAGAAATGCAAACTGCCGAAAAGTAAACTGTGGGTATCGGTCTTTCGGGATGATGACGAGGCTGAACAACTTTGGAAAGACAACACCGATGTGAATCCCAAGCGTATTCTGCGTTTTGATGAGAAAGAGAATTTTTGGGAAATGGGGGAAACCGGTCCGTGCGGCCCGTGTAGTGAAATCCACATCGATTTGAATAGTGACGATCCCAATGGTCCCATCGATACAGAAAATAGTCTGGAAATCTGGAATCTGGTCTTTATCCAATTTCAACGCATGCAGGATGGCTCACTCGTTCCTCTGAAGAACTTAAGTGTCGACACAGGTATGGGGATGGAGCGGTTGGTTAGTTTACTGCAAGGCAGCCGGTCCAACTACGACACTGATATTTTTGAACCGCTGATGAAAGCCATTGAATCGTTAAGTGGCATCAAATACAAAGACGCTGACGAACAAAAACGAATCGCATTTCGGGTGATTTGTGATCATGTTCGTGCCCTGACGTTTCTCATTTCCGACGGCATTATGCCTGCCAATGATGGACGTGGGTATGTTTTGCGCAAAGTGTTGCGGCGCTCGGTGCTGCATGGGCGTAACCTGGGATTTGATAAACCATTTGTAGCCAAGTTGGTACCTCATATTATCGAAAAGATGAAGGATGCCTATCCTGAACTATCCGGGAATGAAAAAGTGGTTGAGAAGGTAGTCACCAACGAAGAAGAACGATTTCAATCCGTGCTTCATTCAGGATTGCGTGCACTTGATGAGGAGATGGAGTCGCTTGGTAAGCATGAGAAAGTCCTACCGGGAGACGTGGCGTTTCGTATGGCGGATACTTATGGTGTTCCGATCGACTTTATTGAAGAGGATATCGCACCCGCCCGTGGCATGACAGTGGACCGGCAGGGTTACGAAAAGTTAATGCAGGAACAGCGCAAACGCGCCCGTCAGGCAAAAAAATCCAAAGGTGATGAAGCCGCGCTGGAAGAGCTTCTGAGGGATCAACCCGCAACCCAATTTTCTGGTTATACCACGTTACATGATGATGCAATAATTCAACTTTGCATCGCCGGTAACCAAAAAGTTGATGCCCTGGAAGAGGGGCAGGAGGGGATGATCATCCTGGACTGCAGCCCCTTTTATGCTGAAAGCGGGGGGCAAATCGGCGACCGGGGCAGTTTGACTGCTTCCGGCGGAACTTTTGCAGTGAGTGATACTCAGAAAACGGCGGGAGGGCATTATCTGCATATCGGTAAAGTGACAAAAGGCAAGATAGAAAAGGGTGCTAAAGTACAGGCTAAGGTGCATGATCAACGCCGTTGGAATGCCGCCCATCATCATACAGCTACCCACTTAATGAACCATGCCTTGCGAGAGGTGTTGGGGAATCATGTCAAGCAATCCGGTTCATTGGTCACTCCTGATTATTTGCGCTTTGATTTTACTCACTATGAATCTGTTACTCCCGAACAATTAAACGAAATTGAACAGAGAGTAAATGCCGCCATTCGTGGTGATTTTCCTGTTGGAACACAGGAAATGAATATGGATGAAGCTCAGGCTGAAGGCGCACTGGCCTTTTTCGGAGATAAATATGGAGATGACGTACGAGTGGTGAGTATCGGCGATTTCAGTAAGGAACTTTGTGGTGGAACTCACGTACGCACCACGGGAGAGATTGGTGCTTTTTTCATTCAAAAAGAGGGAGCCATTTCAACTGGAGTTCGCCGTATCGAAGCGGTTGCAGGTGAAGCGGCTTACCGCCGTGCTCGAAAGGCGTTTGATCTTTTGAAAGAAGTTCAAAGTACAATTCATGTTTCCGAAGACGAATTGCAACAAGGGCTGAATCGAGTGATTGAAGAACGGAAACAACTCGCGGCGCAAAATGAAAAACTGATGCGTGAACTTGGCAAGGCCAAGGTGACATCGGCAATTGAGCATGCTGAGTCAGTTAATGGGATAAAAGTGGTAGCGATTGATATTGGCGAGGTAGAGGGCAATACCGCGCCGGTTTTACGTGATCTGGGTGATCAGATCGCCAATCATAATGAAACCAGAACCGTGGCGGTCGTGGCAGCCCAGGTTAACGGCCGGGTTAACTTTGTGGTTCGATTGGGGAAGGAAGCCGTTAATTGTGGTTTGGATGCCAATAAGATTATCAAAGAAGTGGCTAAAAAAGCCGGGGGAAGCGGCGGTGGTCGAAAAGATATGGCTCAAGGTGGTGCTCCCAATGCCAGTGGACTGAAAACCTCTTTGGAGGCAGCCCCCCAAATTGTTGAACAACTACTAGGGAATGAGTGAGAAGATATATGATCAATGATCAAAAATAGGTTATTTTTAGCGTTTGATAGATATTAAAGTAAACAAATAAAGTAAATTTTTTATCTTTCATTTTCAAGCCAAGAATCTACAGATTCTTGGTTTTTCTTTTTTTTTATGCATTAAACGGAATTATCCTATTGACATTCTTTCGCATAGATGGTTAATATTAAATCCATGTGTAGCATAACTTATATCTATTTAAAATGGCAAAACGATCTAAATGAGTAGATCATATATATATTAAAGCAATAAAAAAACTGTCATTTATCATGTTATGCTGGGGACATATATCATGCATTGGCTGAAATGTGGATAGGTTCTAAAGCTTATCCAATACTCAACTTAGGCCTGCACACCATCGGAATTTCTGATTGATATTATGTCTGTACTTTGATTATTTGATCCACTTTTGCTTTCCTCATTTTCTTGGGATCCCCAGGCTTTTGTAACGATTTGTTTCATGAGTAATAGGGGATAAGTCTATCTATCGTTCCCTGATTAAACGTTGTTTTTTAAATTCGCAGGTGTAGCAATCAATTTTTCAGGTTGATGGTTTATCTATCGTAAACGAAATGGATAAGGATAGGCCGAGTCAACCGAAACCATTGATTGTGTTCGTGCGATTTGGGGTAAAAACCTATACACATCAGGAGGACATTCATGATCGAACAAGCTGTATCTGTTCAAGGTAGAGATCAAGCCATCCCGGCCATACCATTGGAAGAGATGGTTAGATCGGATGACTTTTGGGGATGTATCCAGTGTGGATTATGTGGTGGTTCATGTCCACTTGGATATGCGATGGAATTCACACCGCGGAAGATTCTTTTACATTCCCGCGCGGGACAAACCAGGCGAATTATTGAAAATCCCTCGTTGTGGATGTGTATTTCGTGTTACACCTGTTCTGACCGCTGCCCCAAGGGAATTGAGTTAACCGACAGCCTTTGGCCAGCGTTAAGAGACCGTGCATTACAGGATGGGATTCAACCTCCAGCCGAATTGCAGAAAACGTTCCAGAATATCTATTTGTATGGAAATGCCTTGGGTGAATCGCCCAAAAAACGGCTGCAATGGACAAAAGGGTTGGATGTGCCCGTTTTGGATATTTCCAAGAATCCTCAACCGGTGGATACACTATGGGTTGTCGAGTGTTATCCCTCTTACTATCCACGTAATCATGTGGTCTCCCGTTCTTTTGCACGCTTGTTAACATCCCTGGGAATCAACTGGGGAGTATTGGGTAATAAAGAAAAGTGCCTGGGGGATTGTGACCGATTGTATGGGGAAGAGGGATTATTTGAACTTTTGATTGAAAACAACATTGAATTGTTGGATAAATACGATTTTAAAACACTTTTAGTGATTGATCCACACGCCTTTCGCGCGTTGCAGCGTTTTTACCCGTTATACGGCGCAAACTATCCCGCTCAACACTATACAACCTATCTCGCCGAACGGCTGGACGATTTGAAACCAAGACTCGTGAACGAGATTAACGCCAAAGTCACCTATCACGACAATTGTTGTATTGGACGGCGTTGCAAATGTTTCGAACCACCACGTGAGCTTTTGCGGGCTATCCCTGGTATCGAATTGAGAGAAATGGAACGGAATTATGATAATGCTCTCTGCTGTGGTGGCGGGGGTGGAGGAATGTGGCTGGACGCCCACATCACTGAAAACGGCGGTCATCGCCTTTCCGATGAACGTGTGAAGCAAGCCGCTGAAACCGGCGCGGACATACTGGCGGTTTCATGTCCGTATGAACTCTCACGCTTTGAGGATTCGATCAAAGTGACGGGATTGGAAAATCAACTGGTGGTACGTGACATTATTGAACTTATTGCAGAATCAATGGGTATCCAAGAAGGAGGTCAAGCATGAATATCGTCGTTGTTTTACGCCAACTCCCCGATCTGATCGAACCATTGGAAATAGATGAGAGTGGCTCGGCATTGGACTTGGAATTTGCGACATTTATCGTCAATGAATATGATGAACATGCGCTTGAACAGGCATTGCTGCTGAAAGAGGCTCATGGCGGCCAGGTTACAGTGGTGGCGTTGGATTATGGTGAAGTGGATAACACCCTTTACGCTGCTGCGGCCAAAGGAGCCGATCGAGTTATCAAGATCCCTTATGACGATGACAATCCCCCACTTCCCAAAGCGCTCGCGGCATTCATGTCGCAGGTAATTCGGCCACTGGATGCTGATCTTATTCTCGTCGGAGTACAATCCTACGATGAATTGGAAGGAAACATGGCGCCCTTGCTGGCGGTTGAAATGAAGCTTCCGTATTTGGGTCTCATCCAGGGAGTCGAAGGTGAAGCGGGAAAAACAATTAAGGCCTACAAGGAATTTCCCGGGGCTTCCAAAGCCTCGATGAGCATTCAACTCCCGGCGGTATTAGGCATCTTAACCGCCAGTCAGCCTCCCCGGTATGTTCCCATAAGCCGAATTCGCTCTGTTATGAAGAGCATCCAATTCGACGAACAGCAAGTGGAGTTACCTGCGGAAGAATCTCTCACACGGATTAATCGACTATATCCACCGGAAACAGGTGAACGGGCTGAGATATTGGAAGGGGATACCGACACGATAAGCAGCAAACTAATTGAAATTATGCAGGGGAAAGGGGTATTAAAATGAGTGCAAACGACATCCTCGTTTTGGCAGAAGTGCATCAAGGTGCTCCGGCTCCGATCACTTTCGAACTTTTGGGGGGAGCAAGACAAGCCGCTAACGACACCAGTGGTGAGGTAATCGCGGTGTTGTCAGGGCATGAAATAAAGGAAATCGCTTCCACGCTACGGGCAGCGGACCGTATTTTGGTAATCGATGATCCCAGGTTAGCGGGATTTTCTCCTGAGCCATATTTAGCGGTATTGGAACATGTGGTTAAAACAGAAACCCCACGAGTTGTGCTGCTGGGAAGCACATCCGTTGGGTTGGATCTGGCCTCCCACTTGGCAGCACGACTGGAAACAGCATGCATTAACGGTTGCTGTGCGATTAAAGCAAACGAGGGCCAGTTGGAAATCGATTGCCAAATGTTTGCTGGAAAAATGATGTCCAATGTGTCTGTTGATAAGACACCGGCTATTTTGACTGTTATGCCTGGGCGGTTTCATAAAAGTGAAACGGACGGGAAAGCCCAAGTCGAAGATATTCCCTGCCCTGTTTCCTTGGAGGGTGGTGCGATTACATTTAATGAAATGATCCTACCTGATGCGGGTGATATTGATATTACTCAGTCGGATGTACTTATTGCCGTGGGACGTGGCATTCAAGGGGAAGAAAACCTTGAAGTGGCCGAAGAACTGGCGAATGCGTTGGGTGGCGTTTTATGCGCGTCCCGGCCCGTGGTGGATCAAAGTTGGCTGCCCACTACCCGACAAGTGGGTAAATCGGGCATGACCGTCAAACCCAAGTTGTATATCGCGTTAGGTGTAAGTGGAGCGCCTGAACATATTGAAGGGATGAAAGATTCAGGACTCATCATCGCCATCAATACAGATACCAATGCCCCTATATTTGATACAGCGGATTACGGTGTGGTGGCGGATCTACTGGATGTGGTTCCGTCGTTGACGGAGGCTTTGTCTGAAAAAGCCAGTGTATAGGGAGGTCTATTATGCCGACGGAATACATATATCTGGGATTAAGCGGCTATGCCTGGCTGCGATTTCTATTTATCGCGGCAATAGCGATTTTTAGCTGGCGAATGTGGACCCTTTATCGCGTATTGAGATTAGGCCGGGAAGAAAATCGGCTTAATGATATCCCTTTACGGATTAAAACCGCGTTTAAGGAAGTAATGGGCCAAACCCGCCTGTTTCAAGAGCCCGTAATCGGCTGGGCGCATCCTATAATATTCTGGGGATTCTGTCTGTTTTGTATCGCCTCGCTCCTGATGCTGGTTGGAGGCATGTTTCCCAGTGTGCATATTTCCCAAGTGGAAGAAATTCCCATTTTGGGATCGATAGTCGATCTGTTTGCCTTATTGGTCATTGTTGGCTTGGTGGCGGCGGGAATTCGCCGCTATGTCTTCACCCCGCAAGGTTTGGAGCGCACCTGGGATGCTTCGGTAATTCTGGTATTAATCGGTGGCTTGATGATTACATATCTCCTCACCGAAGCAGGAACACCTCCGGATGAAGGAGCCTATCGTCCTATCGGCAACGCTGTGGGATCTGTATTGAATTCGTTGGGTGCACAAGAAACGACGATCGAAGGAATTACCCTCTGGTCATGGTGGATTCATGTCTTTATTCTTTTGGGCTTTCTGGTTTATTTGCCTTTTTCCAAACACATGCACCTCTTATGGGCGCCCTTTGCCGTGTTTCTGGCTGAACTTCCCCAAAAGGGAACATTAACGCCACCGAACGATGAGGAGAGCGAAGGCGAAAAAGCAACACCGTTATCGAAATATTCCTGGCGTATGTTACTTAGCGCCTTCTCATGTGCCGAATGTGGGCGATGTGAACGAGTCTGCCCGGCGGCTACAAGTGGTTCGAATTTATCCCCTAAATCGCTCATTCACGATTTTAAAACATACGTGATGGATAAGGGGCTTGGTCATTTAAAAGGTCAAAAAACCAATGGCAATGGCTTTTTGGGGCAAACCATCACACCGGATATGGCCTGGGGATGTTCAACATGCCAGGCCTGCATGGAGCGATGTCCCGTTCGAAATGAGCATGTTCCTCTGATCGTTGAAATGAGGCGTCAATTTGTCGAAGAGGGAAGCATGGATGCGGGATTGCAGGATGCCTTAATGTCGCTTCAGCGTTATGGAAACTCATTGGGTAAATCACCACGCAAGCGAGCGGAATGGACCAAAGGGCTATCATTCAAAATCAAAGATGCCCGTAAAGAGGAAGTGGACATTCTTTGGTTTGTGGGTGATTACGCGTCCTATCACCCCTCCGCATTGAAAGCGACTCAACAGATCGCCGAGTTATTCCATCAAGCGGGGCTGGACTTCGGTATATTGTATGAAGCCGAAAAAAGCACCGGAAACGATGTGCGGCGTACTGGTGAAGAAGGGCTTTACGAAATGCTGGCTGAGCAAAACATGAAAGCCCTGGGGAAGGCCAAATTCAAACGTATCGTCACCACAGATCCCCACACCTATCATGCCTTAACTCATGACTATGGTTCGTTTGGTTTGGAAGCGCCGGTCATCCATTACACTCAGCTGTTTGAAGAATTGTTGAAAGGAGGAGTGATCCTTCCCCAAAACGATATCGCTGGGCGGGCGGTGTTTCATGATCCATGTTATCTCGGACGAATCAATGGTATCTATGACGCGCCAAGAAATGTCATGCATTGCATTGGCCTTGATTCAGCCGAACTGCCGCGCAATCGGGATAATAGTTTCTGCTGCGGCGCCGGTGGTGGAAAGATGTGGATGGAGGATGAAAAGGGAGTGACTGAACGCCCGGCATCCAATCGAATCAAGGAAGCCCTGAACATGCCGGATGTATCACTCTTTGTGGTGGCGTGTCCCAAAGACCTGGCCATGTTCGAAGATGCCGTCAAAACCACCGGTGGAGAAGACCGGTTGCAAGTGGTTGATGTGGGAGAATTGGTTTATCAAAGCGTGAAACTCAACAAAGAGGAGGAGGTGGCCGCATGAGCCAAACCAACGGTTCCCAAATACGTATTGGGGTGTATGTGTGTCATTGCGGTAGTAACATCGCTGGAGTTGTACCAGTAGATGAACTTCAACAATTTGCCGAAACGTTGCCACACGTCGTTGTTGCACGTGATTACAAATATATGTGTTCCGATCCCGGTCAGGATTTGGTGCGTAAGGATATCAAGGAACACAACTTAAATCGTGTCGTGGTGGCCGCCTGTTCACCCTTGTTGCACGAAAAAACGTTTCGAAAGGCTGCCGAATCAGCCGGTCTGAATCCATATCTTGTACAAATGGCGAATATCCGCGAGCAGGTATCCTGGGTTACAAAGGATCCACAATTAGCTCTGCGCAAGGCCAAATCCCATTTGGCGGGTGCGGTTGAACGAGTGGCCCACCATGATCAACTTACTGAAAAATTTGTCGCCATCACTCCCAGGCTGTTGGTTGTAGGTGGAGGCATTGCTGGAATTGAAGCGGCATTAACCGCTGCCGAAGCAGGAAAGGAAGTGATTCTGGTCGAGCGTGAACCAACGATTGGCGGTCAAATGGCCAAGTTCGATAAAACCTTCCCCACGCTTGATTGCTCGGCTTGTATTTTAACGCCCAAAATGACGGCGGTGAAAGATAATCCCAATATAAAACTGCAGACCTATTCGGAAGTTGACGGTGTGGAAGGCAGTGTGGGGAGTTATAAAGTCACGGTCCGGCGCAAGGCTCGTTTTATAAACGAAGATCTATGTATGGGCTGCATGGAATGCATCCAGAATTGTATAGTGAAAAATCCCAAAATTCCCAATGAGTTTGACGCAGGTATCGGGAAACGAAAACCTATTTACCTACCCTTCCCTCAAGCGGTGCCAGCCATTCCAACCATTGATATGGAGCATTGCATTCATTTTAAAACCGGAAAATGCAAACAAACTTGCATCGAAGCCTGTGGGGATCGAAACGCCATCGATTTGGACCAGGAAGACACTTATGAAACCTATGAAGTGGGCGCCATTATTGTCGCCACCGGTTATCAACCCTTTGATGCCGCTAAAATCCCATTTTACGGGTATGGTAAATACCCCAATGTATTCACCAGCCTCGAAGTGGAGCGTTTGTTAAATGCTGCAGGACCCACAGGTGGGAAAATGGTTTTGCAAGGTGGGCATGAACCTGAATCCGTAGGGATTGTCCATTGTGTGGGCAGCCGGGATGAGAATCATCATCCCTATTGTTCCCGGGTTTGCTGCATGTATTCATTAAAACTGGCCCATCTGATTAAAGATAAAACCGGTGCCGATGTATACAATTTCTATATCGACATTCGTACCCCCGGCAAAGGATTCGAAGAATTTTACAACCGTGTGCAGGAAGAGGGCGTCTACTTCATCCGTGGCAAGGTGGGGGATGTCAGGCCGGTTAGTTCAACGAATGGAGATGAAAAACACCAACTGATGGTTCAGGTGGATGACACTTTACTGAGCGAAGTTCGCCGAATCAATGTTGATATGCTGATTTTATCCGTCGGTCTGGAGCCGCAGGGAGATGCGGATGAAATCCGCCGCTTGTATGGTATATCCTGTTCTCATGAAGGCTTCTTTATGGAGAAACACCCCAAACTGGCGCCCGTCAATACCGCCAGCGATGGGATATTCCTTGCGGGAACCTGCCAAGGGCCGAAAGATATCCCGGACACAGTGGCACAGGCGGATGCGGCAGCCGCCAAGGCTATCGCCTTGATCGACAGCGGCCAATTTCAACTCGAACCTAATACCGCTTTTATTGTGGATGAGGAATGTTCGTTCTGCAAAACCTGCAGTTCAGCATGTCCCTATGACGCGATTATTGAGGATCGTGAGAAAATGGTTTCCACCATCGACGAAGCCTTATGCAAAGGGTGTGGAACCTGTGTGGCAGCCTGCCCCTCTGGCGCCGCGCGGCAGAATCTGTTTACGGACGAACAAATTTTTGAGGAGATAAGAGGACTATTGAGTTACGCTTAATTGAATTTAGCTAAGGTACAAAAAAAATGCGGGAGTGAAAGAAGGATGTGATTCACTCCCGCGAGATTGGGGATTTTTTTTATCAATTTACGTTTTGTTTTTAATCGTGCCTCTTATTCGACAATCACTCGGCCGTTTATAGTTACAGCGTTTGCGATATCATCGGCGGTCTGGTCGATCGAGATGATGGATGTTCCTTGAGTATTCGATTTCACCCGAAATCGCAACTTCAAGCAAATGCCGGAGCCATCAATGGGGGGTGCATTAAAAGCGGCTGCCGCCACTCGAATAGATCCCGGTTGGATTTGACGCGAATCCACCGCTTTGAATTTTTCCACCAACGTATTGGTTTTAATCTCACCAAGATAATCAAGCTGGCTTGCATCGTAGGATAAATCCAATGTCATGGATTTTATGGTTTGATGCTTGAACAGATAAAGCGGGATTTCAACGATCTGTCCTGGTTTTGCTTTAAGGCGGCCAACACTCAACATGGGGCGAACGGACGGGCTTTCCAAGCCCAACCAGGGATTTTCGACGAAACTAAACTGATCTGCATTGATGGTATCCAATGTGCCAATACGTCCTAATGAAGCTTCGAATATTTTTTGGGCGTCGGCGGGCGTAATGCGCTTGTCATTGGTTACTTCTGCTGCCCATTCCTGATAGTCGTTGGGATGAAGGCGATGAGCGGAGATTTCGAAGGATTGTTGGGCATCTCGTGCGGTGATGGCACCGTTTGAATCGACATCGCCTTTTAGCCCTATTTTCACTAGAATTGTTTTGGCCAGTGCTTCACGTACGCCATCGTAGAGGTTGGTCAATTTGATGGCCGTTCGGCCTCCCCACCCCTTATGATGTTTTTGTTTAAAGGTCAAATTGAGCAGAATGCCATTCCCTTCAACTGAACGAGATGAGAACGCTGCCGCATTAATGTGCAATCGGCCTTTATTGGCTTCATTCACGTCCATGGTCTTCCAGCCTTTTAAGAGCGTATTGTTAGTGGAAAACTCTTTTTCATAATGGAGTACCGAATCGTCGTAAATCAGGTCAAACGAGAGGGCTTTGGTTTGAGGCATGTTCTCAACCAGAATGGGAAGAACAAATTTCGATCCAGGTTGAACTGTGAACTGCCCACCTCCCAGGATAAATCGTCCATGATGAGGCGGTTGGGTAGGTTTCGCCGTCGGCTTTTTGGTTTCTATCGGTGTTGGTTCAGGTTTAGTGGTTGGTGTTGGTGTGGGGGTTGGCGGTTGAATAGGCCAATGGATAAACCGCTGTTTCAACCGGAGTCCGGTTTGTATAGAAAATCTGGCCTGGTGGGTATGCCTTTCGGCATAATAAATGTCCAATGGATAGGTTTTGCCACGCTGCAATCCCAAGGTACCCACATCAATACTACCTCCTTTTTCAGGATGAGCACCACCTAAATCGATGACTAAGTGGTTGTTTATAAAGACCCACATATCATCATCCGAGGAAACCTTAAGCTGCGTTGGTCCTTCATAGACGAATTTAGCATGCAGTTCATAGGTAAAGTGGAAGTTATGTTCATTACCTTGATTGCCAAATAACAGGTAATCGATGGGGAAGAATTCACGGCTGTCGAAACGATACATTGGTTGGCCATTATCCGTCGCATTATCCAGTGTGAGTTCGATGGAATATGGGATAGAAAGATTTTTGGGATAGGCGTCATGGAACCAGGTGTTGAAACTCTGCTTGTTGGAAACAGTTTTATGCTTGGAGTTATCGTTATAAACTGGTTTGCCATCCCATCCCAGGAATGCTTTAACAATGCCTTTTTCCACTTCCGAACCGGTGAAATGTTGAAAATCTGGATGGGAATCTTTGAAGTCACGCAAGGTTCCCATTAATAAGACCTTTTCATCCCAATTGGGAGTTAGTGTGGGAATAGGGGTAGGTAATTCAGTAGGATTTTCGGTAGGAGTTTCTGTGGGTGTCTCCGTTGGAGTTTCCGTGGGTGTTTCAGTTGGTGTTTCAGTTGGCGTTTCAGTTGGGATTGCCGTCGGTGTTTCGGTTGGGATCGGTTCAGCCCTTTGTGCTTGAATGGCGTAAACGCTGACGTTGTCCACTCCCCAGCTCTCATCTTGCAATCCTTGGAGATCGGAGGCGGTTAGTTGAAAGTTTACTGATTGGCCATTGTGGGGAATAACTTTGCTTATTCGATAAACTGAGTCCATGGGTTCCTCGCGGAAGGTATAACCCAGGGTATTGTTTTCAATCGCTCCCCATCGTCCAGTGTAATTGTTGCCATCATATTGAACATCTCCATCCGCTGTTTTGGCGGCTACAACGGAATATGGCTTGGGGAAGGATTGATAAAAATCCCCATGTTCTTCACTCAGATATGAATTCTGATAATTTCCATGATCGTTGCTAAATGTGGTTGATATTAATGGATTGAATAAGCCTTCGAATAACGACCATACATCCGGTCCCAAGGTTTGGTATTCATTATTTCCATCCCATGAACGAATCAGGTACAAATCGAATGTTAGGGATAAATAGTTATGCTCAGGCAATTGGTTTAGATTGAGAATAATGCGGTCATTGGCAAATTGTCCAAGAAACTGTCTTTCACCTTGGGGTGTAACATCGATGCTGTCGCTAGACCATTCGGGGCCAGCGTTTTCTTCAAAATCATTCGAGTAGATAAACAAACCATCAGAGGTTTCAAAGCGGGGATTACGAAAGGACGCTTTCACCAAAGCATTAGGTTGGTTCGAGGTGGCTGCAATGCCAACGTAAACAGAATCTGATAAGGGGAGAGCGTGTGAATTGACGAGATGTTCGCTGCCTCTTCCATCAATCACGCTCATGATCAGGGTATCACCAAGGCGGCGTAAAACCAATGATTTTATGTTGTTTTGTATATTTAAAGCCATATTGTTATTGGATTCCGTATAGGCTTCCACCCCATCAAGGTTGCGCCAGTGGAGAACGGGTTTTCGGTTAAAATTACCGATGTTGGCAAATACAAATGGAGAAGATGAATCCAAGGTTTCACGCACCATGATTCCCATTTTGGCTAACAGATTTGTGGCTGGATGATCACCTGTGGGGGCAAGATAGGGATAGTCGATGGTGAATTTGAAATCCCCCTGGTAATGTTTAAAGAGAAGATGGCAACTATCTTCTTTCCCGCCAATTCCCTTCCCATTTGCGGTGATGGACCATTGAGTTCCAACTTTCTGGACACCGCCATGTATTTTAGGTGCTCCAATATCCATATGACCATCAAATTGGCCTATGGCTGGATAAACATAATTTAGAAGATTATCTCCCTCAATCGGTTCATCATTCATCCATCCATTCCACTGACTGCTTTGTAGCAAGAGAATCGGTGCCTGGATTTTGTATTCAATGGATGTTCGACCGGGAGATAAAGGTAAATTCCAATAAATTGAGTCGTTAACCAATAAACCTCCGTGGCTGATACTTTTTACATTCCAGAACAATGGTGGTTTTTCTTTGATGACAACATTCTTGGTTTCATCGCTTGAATTATGTAAATCAATTTTCACATTGATTACATCATTCAATTTGAAATAGTTTGGGGAAAAAGAACGTTCGGCATTTAGATTTTCGTTATAGTTGTTGGTTAATATTGATTGTGCCTGGGAACTAAAGGAAAACATTAACAGCGATGAAACAAAAAGCACTGCGAATAATAAACTTATAATTTCTTCTTTAACGTGGCTACCCATCATCACCCTCCTAATTTGTAACAGCGGTTATTTTGGTACCCTCAACTCATAAAAAATTCTTTCGATGTTTACTTATTTCAGTAAGTATTTCTATCACGCACAATCGATTTTGTCAATAAATTTTTCAAAATAATTTTATTTGTAAATATAATTTACATAGTCTAAAAAAGTAAAATTAAGGTTTTAGCACATGCTAGAAGTTAATAAGTTAATAGGATTCATTGCCCACAACATGCTCATGGGTGCTTAACTTGCAAATAGTTAAAAATTCGATAAAATTTATAATTTAAATTAATAACTGTTTTTCAATATTCATATAACTTATTGAAAAGCATAATCTTAAATGGTATGAATTAACAAAAAATGGAGGATTCAATGAGTGATATTACTTTGGAACAAGCACGTGGTGCGGTGACTGCAGCAATTGAGAAATCAAAAGAACTTGGGGTAAAAATGGACATTGCTATTGTGGACGCCGGGGCGAATCTTAAAGCATTTGCGCGAATGGATGATGCATGGCTTGGTTCGATCGATATTGCGATCAAAAAAGCAAAAACAGCCCGATTTTTTGATATGAACACCGGTGAAATTGGGAAATTGTCTCAACCGGGGGGTGCGTTGTATAACATTGAGCATTCAAATGGTGGGCTCATAACGTTTCCCGGTGGTGTTCCGATTAAGAACAAGGCTGGCGAAGTGATTGGTGCGATTGGAGTATCGGGTAGTACAGTTGAAAACGATCATACAGTTGCTGAAGCGGGTGCAGCCTCAATTTCATAAATTGACAGGTTTTATATGAATTTAACCCAAGAGCAAAAAACCATTGGCCGCCGTAACTTTTTAAAGGCAACGGCGGCCATAACGCCAATCGTTTCAAGCATTAATCAAGCCGAAGCGATTAGTAAGCGGCTTAAAGTAGGTGTAATCGGGACCGGTGTGGAAGGGCGTATTCTCATCAGTGTGATGAATCGGCGATTGATTGAGTTAAAGGCACTCTGTGATATCCGCCCTGACAGCAAGCGTAAAGGAATAGAGCAGGCAGAGTTGCATCATGGTCCAGTCGAGTTTTACACCGATTACCATCAAATGTTAGAGGAGGCCGATATTGAGGCGATAGTGATCGCCACTCCCTTAAGGTTACATGGACCAATGGCGTTGGAATGTTTAAAAGCGGGGAAGCATGTTTTTGTTGAAAAAAGCATGGCTTATACTCCGCAAGAGTGTGAAGACATCAAACGCCTGGCAGAACAGAAAAATCTGCATGTACAGGTCGGTTACCAACGTTTTTATAATCCCCTTTATTGGCAGGCTGCCGATATGGTGCATAGTGGCACCTTAGGTGATGTTTATCATATTCGCTGTGTTTGGCATCGCAATTCCAATTGGGATTACCGCGTGCATTATGATTCGGACGCGCCTGAATTGGAAGGATTTGATCCCACAAAATGGGGTTATGAAGATATGCTGCATCTGGTTAATTGGCGCTGGTTTAAGCATTATTCTCATGGGCTTTGGACTGAATTGGCCAGCCATCAATTGTCGGTGGCAAGTTGGTTTTTGGGTGATAAAGAGAATGATGCATCGCCGGTAGAGGTGAGTGCAATGGGGGGAATTTATCATTATCACGATGAGCGGGAGATTCCTGATCATATTTATGCTATGTTGGAATACCCAAGGGGTAAAACTGTGATGTATTCGTCTATCCTCACCAATGGCTTTGAAAATTATTATGAACTGGTGATGGGGACACGAGGCACCATTTTACTAACCCGGGAGAATGAATCCTACCTGTTTTGGGAAGCGGGTTGGGATCCTGAAAAAGAAGAGCAAAAAACCACCCAAGTAATTGTTGATACTGAATCCAAAGACAATTCCGCTTTTGCTGCTCAAGATACGGTTGCAGCGAAAAAAGGCCAACCGTTGGGGCAAATGCCAAAGACTGATCCCTACCGCTTCGAGTTGGAAGGTTTTGTGCGTACAATTCAGCAGGGTGAACCTTGCTATTCCCATGCCGGGCGGGGATTACTCACCGCGCGTATTTGTCAGGCTGCGATTGAATCGCTGCGTGGAAGAAAACGGGTAAATTTGGGTTGAGACACATTCACAAGTCTTATATACATGTATAAAATATTATCCAATCCAAGAATGAAAATTCATCCTGCCATTCATCTTTTGAATTTCTACTCGTTACCGTCTAGAGAATGATTTTCATTCCTAAACATTAAATGTTAGGAGAATACCTATGCAAAAAGTATTTGGTTACACGCTCATGGTGCTCACATGTTTTGTGGCTCCGAGTATGGCCCAGGTTCTCATAGAAGAGAACTTTGATGATGCCGCTGCTTCAGCCCCGTTAGTGGATGTAATACATCCTGACACGGGAGAACCTTTGGATGAAGGTGTATTGAAGACCATTATCCCGGAAGGATGGGAAATCACAGCCGAATTACGACCCGAAGATGATGGATTTAACTTCGATTGGCCTTATCCCGGATGGGTCGCTCTTTGGAATTTTGAATGGGATACTCAAGATGGCAATCGGGAAATGGAAGTCCCTGGATTTCTTGATGGACTTATGATTGCCGATTCCGATTTGTTTGGGGCTCGGGGTGCTCGTTCCTGGTTAAAGAGTCCAATTGTTGATGTTGATGCATCAGCGGTGATCATCGAATTTGACAGCCATTATCGACATAATGACAATCAGATGGTGACTTTGGATATTACATGGGATAATGGAGAAACGTATGAACCTGTATTGACATGGAGTGACGATACCCATGAAGATAATCAGGATTACATTGAACATGTAATCCAAGCGGTTGAAAAGCCTGCAGATGCCACAACAGTAGGGATCCAATTTCGTTTCTTTGGTGATTCTGATCAAGATGGTTATCATGATTTTGATTGGTATTGGGCGATCGACAATGTTGTGGTGAAAGGTGGCGACATATCCAAGCCGGTTCAACCGAACATTACAGTAGAAGTGAATGAACCCGGAAACTTATCATCAAACATTGTCCTTCGTGGTTCAACGTTTAACAGTCCTTCAGGTGCAGAGCACAATAAATCCGTATGGGAAGTCTCATTAAATGAGAATTTTGATCCCCTGGTCTTTCGGAGTGATACAACAACAGAATTAACCGAAATTGAAGTACCTTACTATCGAGTGCCGATGGGAGAAACCATCTATGCCCGAGTATCATATGATGATACAGATGGTGCTTCCTCTAATTTTTCTGAACCTGCTGAATTTCAAATAACAACACCAGGGAATTTGAAAACCATCTTTTTTGAAGATTTTGAATCCACGGATGAAGGGGAATTACCTTCCAATTTTAAACAGGTGAATTTCAATGATCCTTTAACGGGTACACCTGAAGATGATCTGGTCGCAACCTGGACGGTCATCACACAGGAAACATTGGCTTCTTATGGTGGAGACCGTGTGAATGTTCCTGTGTTTGATGGTAAAAGTGCTTATGTCGATTCCGATGCGTTCGAACCTTATCAAGAAGCTCATTTGTTAACTGAACCGATCGATCTGAGTGGTGTAAGTGACGTGTGGTTAATTTTTGAAAGTAACTATGTGCAGAATCAGGATAACATTGGCGTCCTTGAATACAGTGTGGATGGCGGTGATTTGAGTGATGATCGAACGATAAGTGGAACATGGCTTCCTATCGCTTATCTTTTGGAGGATGTAGACATCTCTTTTAATGAAGATGGCACACCCAATGCTGCTGATACATTTACAGAGGAAAATTTTGCTGATGGAACGGCATTTCCTTACAGCTATTATATATTTGCCTCTCCTGTCGATGAATTGGATGCCTTTATTTCACCTCGTGTCAATGATGATAAATCAGAAAGCAAACGTTATGAGCGCTATCGTTTAGACGCGGCGGATGACCAACAGGAGGTCGTGATTCGTTGGATGAATATGGGGACGGACAGTTGGTTCTGGGGTTTGGATAATGTCACTATATTAGGTGATGACGGAACCGCTGTATCAAATTGGTCGCTTTACTAAATTGTTATTAAGTGAATAGATAATATTCCTGAAGGCAGGCCGTGTTTTTTTAAAACACGGCCTGTTCTTTTTGTTTACGAATAAGGTGATTGTATTGCTGAAGAAGAAATTAATTCTTATATCTGAATATTAGCCATCCCGGCCTTCATCGGTTTTTCCAAGAATGCCCAAGTACAACAACATCTGTCATCGAAAAATCATTACCCTTGTACAAAAGCGGAATGTCGCGGTCTTTGGCCAAAGCATATGAAAACGTATCACCATAATTCAGGATAGGATATTGAAACGTTGCCTGGCATGCAAGAAGGGCTTGTTCCGTGCTCACAGCGACAACTGATATCTCAAATACTTCCATGATTTGATCAATTAGGTCTTTTGATTGCGTTCCTCTTTTACTTTTCATCACACGATATAGTTCAACGAGTGAAGCTGCGGATATAAGTGGTTGATCATCTCGCAAAATTATCTTTGAAAATTCTTCGGCTTCTGGTTCTTTTAAAAGAATCGCCACTAATGCCGATGTATCGATGACAATCATCAGTTCGAATCTTTCGGCAAACCTTGTTCATTATACAGGATTTCATCGGGATGGCGTGGATCGAGTTCCGGCAAAGCTGCACATTGGTCTGCAATGGCCAGGATTTCTTCAAGCCGATGCCGCCTGCTTTTTTGTCTGGACATATTCAGCCTATCAAGTCTCTCCCGGATGGCCTGATTTACTGCCTGGGTCATATTTTCGCCGGTTAAGCGGCTAAGTTCCTGCGCCAAACGGTAAGTTTCCTTATTTTTAATATTAATCTGTGACATGAAACACTCCTAATGGTTTTCTATAATTCTATATTATAGAATTATAGAACCCTTGTCAACCCATTACCTGTCAATAAAAGGGGTATGGTGATAACGGTCTTGCCGGTTAAATCCAAGGGAAAGGTTTTTCCTCCTAAAAAAATCTCTTTGCGACAACCTCTAGAGCATTTATCAAAATTATATTAGATTGATACCAATTCATACTCGATTTAATCATTAGAAAAACAGGTGGGATAATTATGATCAAACGTTTGTTGCTCTTAACACTCTTTTTTAGTTTTCCATTGTGGCTATTCGCTGCGGAAAGCGTCATCAAAACAAGCAATGTGATATGGCTGGAAGCGGAATGTTTTGAGGACACCGGCGGTTGGGTGAATGATCCTCAATTCATTGATATTATGGGATCGCCTTATTTATTGGCGAATGGTGTGGATGCGCCTGTAGAGGATGCCGTTACCCATGTTGATATCTCTCAGGATGGTACATATCGCTTGTGGGTACGAGCCAAAGATTGGCTGCCTGAGTATAGTCCAGGGCAGTTTGAAATCATCATTAATAATCAACCATTATCCAAAACCTTTGGACAAGCACCTCATGATGAATGGCGATGGTTTGATGGTGGAGAGATTGATTTAGAAAAAGGTGAATCAGAGATACGCCTGCGTGATATGACCGGTTGGTGGGGACGGTGTGACGCTTTGGTATTATCGCATGAGAATCGATTCAAGCCCTCGGATGATCTGTATGTCCTGGAAAATCAACGGCGCCAGCATTTCGAACCTTACCGCAATATAGACGAGACAAAAATCTATGATGTTGTCGTCGTTGGTGGTGGCCTGGCGGGTAGTGCGGCAGCCATCGCTGCGGCAAGGCATGGCAGCAAAGTGGCATTGATACAGGATCGGCCTGTCTTGGGGGGAAACGCCTCTTCCGAAATTGATGTAGCCCCTGGTGGGGATAATTCACGCGCGCCATTCGATCCAGGTGAAACCGGAATTATTGAAGAATTTTATGGAAAAAATGATCGAGGTTTCGACCACGATTGGTCATCGGCTATCGAGAAGGTCGTTCGTGGAGAAGAAAACCTGGATTTATTTTTAAACACCCGTGCGATCAACGTTATCATGAAAGATCGCCACTCCATTGGTTCGGTGGTGGCGGTGAATGTGCATTCAGGCAAACGCCTGCTTTTCCCGGGAAAGATTTTTATTGATTGTACTGGTGATGGCTGGATTGGTTTTTATGCGGGTGCCGATTTTCGAAAAGGACGTGAAGCGCAGTCCGAGTTTAACGAATCATTAGCCCCAGCGGAAGCCGATTCCAAAACCATGGGAAATACGCTGATGGTCGCCAAATTTCGAGAGGGGCCTCCTTCGACATTTGATAACCCGGAATGGGCGTATGAGTGGACCTCAATGGAACAATTCCAACAGGATGGATTTCATTTCGGGCTGGATTCGATGGAGATACCGGATTACCAATGGCAGGATCCTACACTTAATCGCTTTACTCACGGTGCGGGTTTTTACGGACGACAATATATAACGGAACGGCCCAAAGAAGAGAAGGCTGAAGCGGAATACCGAAGCATGCCGATCCCCAAACCACATTTCAAGGAATTTGACAAGGGCAAAGGATATCGGCCCCGTTCGGCGATGGGTGGATTTTTTGAATGGTGGGTGGAATTTGGTGGTATCATGGACACCATTAATGATGCAGAACATATCCGCGATGAGTTATTCCGCATCAACCTTGGCTTATGGAATTATGTTAAAAATCATTCACCACAGCATAAAGAGAACAACAAATATCGCCGCTTGACATGGATTAATTATATTGCCGGGAAACGAGAATCACGCCGACTTATTGGTGATTATATTCTAACTCAATGGGATTACGCCGATAAAATCATTCATTCTGATAATGTGGCTTATGGTGGATGGGGGATCGATGTTCATCATCCCAATGGCTTTTGGACCGATGGTCCGATGTACTATTCCGCCTACCGCGGCCAGAAGGTGAGTATCCCTTATCGATGTTTGTACAGCCGTTCAGTCGACAATTTATATATGGCAGGGCGTAATGTTTCTGTATCCCATGTGGCCTTGGGTGGTGTACGAGTGATGCGCACCACCTGCCTGATGGGTCAGGCGGTAGGGACATCAGCGGCGCTATGCGTGGAAAAGGAGTTATTACCTTACTCTGCGGGTAAACGCCACATTCATGAGATTCAGCAACGATTGATGAAAGATGGTGTGTATGTGATGGGGCAAAGGAACGAGGATCCGGAGGATCTTGCGCTTCAGGCTACAGCCAGCGCTTCCAGTGTCAAATCGATCCCGGATCCTAATCAGTCGGCATCGCTTTCAACTCCTCTGATTCATGATTTGAATATGCAGCGGGCGGTGATGTTCAAAGTGCCATCCAATCGGTTGGATAAAATCGCGTTATATTTAATCAACAAGAATAATAATCCAACGCCTGTCACCTTAACTTTGAGAAAAGCCAAAGCGTTCCGTGATTTTTCATCGGCCAAAAATCTGGCTCAAGCAGAGACAGATATTCCAGCAAAGAGTGAGGGATGGGTGACCTTTGAATTGAATGCCAAAGTAACAGCAGGTGAGTATTATTATGTATTTTTACAGCCTGCAGAGGGTGCTCAATGGCGGTTGTTCTCTTCATTGAAGGATGAAACATGCCGGGCATATGGAGGACCCAATTGGACATTACGTGATGAATGTTACACCTTTGACCTGACTCCTGAAACACCCGTTAATGCAGAAATACCTAAAGTCGCATTGTCTCCTGAACATGTAATTGATGGTTTTAACCGCGCTGTGCATGCTGATCCGCATTCATGGGGACCTGATCCATCGCAGGATGGGCCTCATTGGATTGAGTTTGAATTTGATTCAGCCAAAACATTTAATACAATTCACGTCACGTTTCAAAACCTGAATTTTTTCTGCAAATCCTATCATATTGACGCTTTTATTGATAACGATTGGAAAACCATTCTATCCGTAAATGAAAATACCAATCGGCGTAATGTTCACTCATTTGATGCCATTACAGCCAAGCGAGTTCGTTTAGTGCTAACATCACCGGCTGTTGGCAATCCTAATGAGAGTGCCCAGATATGTGAAGTACGAATTTATAATGAACAGTGAGAATAACTGGAGGGAATTATGAAGAAAAAGAAACAGGCTTTTTCATTACCGATAATGCAAGAGCAATCAGAGTCAGAAAATGATGAATGTTGCAGCGGTGATGATTGTTGTACACCCGTAAAAACACCTGGTGGATTGAATCGCCGAATTTTTATGAAATTAGCTGGGGCAGGTGCGGCGGCACTCACTACCCCGCGGGTGATTGCGGGGCCATTTGAAACACCCAGCGATGAAGTCCAGCATTTTGTTCCCGCAGATAAGAAACTAAATCCTGAGTGGATGAATCTGCTGTTGGATAAAGGTAAAAGCAAAATCTACAAGGGAAAAGAGTTGGAAACCATCGGGATGCCGATTGGTGGTATAGCCACAGGGCAGTTATACCTGGGTGGTGATGGACGTTTGTTGCATTGGGATATTTTCAACGAGCATATTTTCACCGGTTATGGGCGGGATTGCTATGATTCTGATCCACCTGAATCACCGGTGGATCAGGGATTTGCCATCCGTGTGGAACAACAAGGAAACGTCCAAACCCGCCGGCTGGATCATACGGATTATCCCGGTGTGGAATTTTTGGGTGAATATCCTATTGGTAAAGTGTTTTATAAAGATGATGAATTTCCTGTTTCGGTTGAATTGAAAGCCTTTTCTCCTTTTATTCCACTTAATGCTGCTGATTCAGCATTGCCGGCCACGGTGATGCAGTTCACCGTTAAGAATAAAACGGAGCGGACGCTAAAGGCTTCATTGGCAGGTTGGCTGGAAAATGCGGTTTGTTTAAACAGTGGTCATGAGATGTTTGGCGAACGGTTAAATCAGTTAATTCAATCCCACAATCTTTACTTTTTAAATTGCAGCGCGCGTTCCAAGCCTCGCCCTGAGACAGAGCGACCTCCTGAGGTTTTCGCTAATTTCGAAGGTGATGATTATGGGAATTGGAAAGTTGAAGGAGAAGCTTTCGGCTCGGGACCAGCAAAAGGCACTTTACCTGGTCAACAAAACGTCAGTGGTTATAAAGGTGAAGGATTGGTCAATAGTTTTTTGGGTGGCGATGAGCCTCATGGCAAGTTGATTTCTCCCACATTTGAAATTAAACGTCCTTATATCAATTTCCTGGTAGGTGGTGGAAAGCGTGGAGGTGAATTGGGGATTCAGCTTATCGTGGATGGTGAAGAGATACGCAATTCTATGGGCAATAACCGGGAACGGCTGGAATGGGCGTTTTGGAATGTGAGTGAATGGATTGGTAAAACAGCCCATATTGAGATTGTTGATAATGCTCATTTTGGATGGGGGCATATCAATGTCGACCATATCGAATTTGCCGATCAACCCCATCCCTCCCGTGAGGGTGTGTTGGAAGATCAAGAGGATTATGGCACAATGGGGCTTGCTTTGCTTGAGAACCGGCGAGGTGTTTTGGCATCCACTTCCCTTCCCGACGGCGATATGCCGGATGCTCTTTTTAGTGATAACGGCTTGCTGTATCAAACACAAAAAAAGAATTTAAACGAGGCCGCGGTTCGAGATTTTGGACTTAAACACCGCGGGGCATTGGGAAAGACAATCTCACTGCGTCCGGGCGAAGAGGAGACCGTTACCTTTGCCATCACCTGGTACTTTCCTGATAAACGGATTCCTGGCCGAGAAGATGATGAGAATTTAAGAGGACGCTATTACTCAAACCGATTTGCGTCAGCCTATGAGGTTGCCGATTATATCGAAGATCAATTCGACCGCTTGGCGGGAGATACGGAACTATGGCATCAAACATATTATGATTCAACCTTGCCGTATTGGTTGTTGGATCGTATTCATTATACGGTGGCTAACCTGGCCACTTCGACGGCCCAGTGGTTTAACAATGGTCGTTTTTGGGGTTGGGAAGGTGTCGGCTGTTGTCATGGCACATGTACGCATGTTTGGAATTATGCTCATGCCCTGGCGCGGCTTTTCCCTGAATTGGAACGCAGTGCTCGTGAGATGCAGGATCTAGGTGTGGCGTTGGAAGAAAGCGGCCGTATTCGATTTCGGGGCGAATTTAACAACCATTATGCCGCCGATGGACAAGCGGGCACGATTCTTAAATGCTACCGGGAACATCTCACATCAAAAAACGGTGATTTTTTAAAACGCAATTGGCCTAAAATCAAACTGGCACTAAGTTATCTGCTTGAGCAAGACAACAATGATGATGGTTTGATTGAGAACAGCCAGCATAATACCTTTGATATCAACTTTTTCGGGGCCAATACCTTTGTCGGTTCACTCTATCTTGCAGCGCTTCGCGCGGCGGAAGAGATGGCGTTGAAAATGGGAGAAAAAGAGTTTGCTGAGCGTTGCCGTTCTATCTTCAATCAAGGATCACGGTTGAGTGTGGATAAACTGTTCAATGGTGAGTATTTCATTCAGGAGGTGGATTTGGATGAACATCCAGAACATCAATACGGTGAAGGTTGTTTGTCGGATCAACTATTCGGGCAAGGTTGGGCGCATCAATTGGGATTGGGATATATCTATCCCCAAGATAAAGTTGTGTCTGCCTTGAATTCAATTTACAAATATAATTGGGCCCCTGATGTAGGCCCTCAAAACAAGGTTCATCTGCCGGAACGATATTTTGCCCGTGTGGGTGAAGCGGGTTTATTCACTTGCACCTGGCCTTTGAGCAAACATTTGGATAAAGGAGTACGTTATAAAAACGAAGTATGGACCGGGATTGAATATCAAGCTGCCGGGCACATGTTATACGAAGGATTATTAATTGAGAGCCTGGCGATCATCCGTGGTATTCACGAACGCTATGATGGTTTGAAGCATAATCCATATAATGAAGTGGAGTGTGGAGATCATTACGCCCGTGCGTTGGCCAGTTGGGGTTGTTTGATCGCACTGGCCGGTTTTGAATTCAATGGTCCGGAAGGCCATATTGGATTTTCACCGAAGATGACCCCCGCTCAGTTCCGCATTCCTTTCACCGGCGCTGAAGGTTGGGGCACGCTGGAGCAGAAACAGTTCAAATCTCAGCAGGTTAATACGATCGAAGTGCAATGGGGACAATTAAATGTCAAATCGCTCCACTTCCAAATTCAGCCCAACACGGATGTTACAAAGACTGAACTGAAATTGAATGGTAAAGCTGTCGATATTAAGCAAAAGCGAATTGATTACGAGACAGGGGATATACGATTAATTCTGCCGGAACCGGTTATGATCGATGCGGGTGAAATACTCAAAACGACGATTCATACTGCAAAAGACCATACGATCGGTTAGTATGATATAATTACGAAATGGCTCAAGATGCGATTATCCTGCATCTTGAGCCTTTCTTTATGTTTTCGAACTTTGTTTATCCTTTTCGATGCCATGCAAACAATCATACGCGCGGCAGAAAGGGCATCCTCGTTCGACTTTTTGCATGAACTTTCCATAGGCACTGGTTGGCCATTTTCGGCGTGCGATGCAAAATGGGCAGATTCTACAAATGAATGCTAATATTTTCTGCATTTTGTTTCCTTTTATATAATTACATCGATTTCCATTCAGAACCCTCGTTGCTTGACTCTACGGCTTTAGTGATGAATTGCATTTCTCGTAATCCGTCGTAGACGGTGGGGAATTCGTACTCGTCTGTTTTCATGGGATGGCCCTCGAGATGGCGGCGAACGGCGCGCACCACACCGCAATAGACATTGGCGAATCCTTCCAAAAATCCTTCTGGATGACCTGGCGGAAAACGGGTGGCATCGTTGGCGGCCTCGGATAAGTATCCCGCTTGGGCACGGGTGAGGATCTCACGCGGCTTGTTCAAGCGATAGATGGTCAGGTAATTGGGATTCTCCTGGTCCCACAGTATGGAACCTTCGGAACCGTAAATGCGTAAACGCAAGGCGTTCTCTTCACCGATGGCCAGCTGGCTTAAAGTCATAACACCTTTCCCACCGTTTTTGAAACGCAGGAGAATATTAACATCCTCATCCATTTCACGATCCGGGAGGAAAGTGCTTTTATCGGCACAAAGCGCTGTAATGGGATCACCGGTGACGTATTCCAGCAGATTGATACAGTGTGAACCGCAATCGCCCAGGGTGCCACCCAAGCCGGCTTGCTTGGGATCCATGCGCCAGACTGCCTGCTTTTGGCCGTGCTTTTCATGGGGAAAGGCAAAGAAATCCTGCAAGTATTCGATAATCACTTTGCGTACCGTTCCAATCTGGCCTGAACGGCAAAGATAACGGGCATGACGGATGAGGGGATAACCCGTGTAGTTATGCGAAAGGGCAAAGACGAGACCGGTTTTTTCAACCAGCTGAACCAGTTGTTCAGCTTCGTCGACACTGTAAGTCATGGGTTTATCACAAACAACATGGATGCCTGCCTCAAGAAAGGTATTGGCAATGGTGAAATGAGAGATGTTCTGGGTCGCAATGGCAACAAAATCGATGCGTTGATCTTCGGGCAGGTTTGCCTCTTTTTGTGCCATTTCTTCAAACGTGTCATAACAACGCGAGGGATCAAGATAAAGTTGTTTACCCGTTTCTCTGGTATTGGCGGGATTGCGGGAAAAACACCCCGCAACAAATTCCACCTGCTGGTCGAGTTGAGCCGCAAGCCGGTGCACCCCACCAATGAATGCACCTTGCCCACCCCCGACGGCTCCCATTCTCAGCTTTCGAATCCAGGATTCCATACCATTTGGCCCCTTTCAATTCAACTATTCTTTTTGACTTCCATAATACAATCGCGGGTGAGGATGGAGAGTTCAATACCGTGGGTTCCCGCTTCGCGCATTTCACGGGCACCCCGCTGGTTCATTAATTGAACCACCTGATTGGCAAGATGCAGGTTATCGCGGGAGAGTTCGATAAAGCGGCGGGCATCATCACGATAAGGGAATAGATCAAGACCCAACCAGCCATCGTATTCGATTTCATCGAGGATATACATAACCGATACCAAGCGGATAAAGTTGACTGAGCCTGGAGGAAGATCAGCATCACATTGTTGGTCGTTATCGTTGAAATGGGTGTGATAAAGTTTGCCATAGCGGCAGATCAGGCCGAGCTGATCTTCAAGGTTTTCAGCCGCAATCAAACTATGACCGATGTCGAGATTAATACCAAAATGAGTATCGTCTATTTCATTGACCAGGCAAAGTGCTTGAGCGGTGTGCCCCATAAGGATATGGGAACGCGGTTCAAAAGGTTTGGGTTCAATACAGATTTTTGTTTGGTATTTGTTTTGGTGAAGGTATTCAAGGATTTGTCGGACGCTATCAACATAGCGATCATAAAGCGAACGATAGTTGGCTTGTAAGGGAAAGTCATTGCCATCGGTGGCGGGCCACAACACACTGATCGGAACCTCAAAGCGCGCGCCCATATCCAGCGCCGCTTTCACACGAGCGACCGCTTGGGTTCGAACATGGGGATCGGAATCGGCAAGGGCTCCAAACTTGTACTGCTTTTCCGTCCAGGTATGTCCGCAGAGTTGGACGATTTGGAGATTGTAATCCTTGAGTATTTTCTCGATATCATTGGCGTTGGATTCGTCGAGTTCGGTGGGTAAATGCAATTCGATCCCATCCACGCCTTCAATTTCACCGACTTGTTTTATGCGATCCAGAACAGGTACAAATTCGCCGAATCCATTAACATTGAATCGATCCACTAGATTGGTGTTACCCCAAATTCCCATCGAAATTCGTAGTTTATCCATTTTGTTATCTCCCCTATATCAATGTTCATTGAATCATTTTCTTCATTTTTTTGGATCAAAGCTAACCCAGATGTTTTGCCTATAACAATGTTAGGGCGAACACATAGGTTCGCCCCTACAAGGTGTAGGGGATTGATCTATATGTCAACCCAGTTTAGAGACTCTCCTTTATGTGATATGCAAAGTTCATTTATTTTCATAGGATTTCCCCGCTCACATAAGGCAATACGCGCCGAATGATTGATCGATGGAACGTTCGTTGCCATTTTGTAAAAAATGCTCAATTTGTTCAGGTGTAATCGGGGTGGTTGCGCCTGATTGGGTGGCGACCAAGGCTCCATATGCATTGCCGAATTCGCAGCATGTTTTTAGATCATTATTCTCCAATAATTTATGCAAAAAGCCGGCGGTGAATGCATCACCTGATCCACATGGATCGACAAGATCGATTTTATATCCGGGAATGTAAATCGGTTTCCCCTCTTGCTCCATAGCCAATACACCGCGATCACCAAGGGTGACCAGGCAATGACTCAGGGACCAGGTCTGAATCATTTCCGCGCAAAATGAAGCGAGAGTATCCGCTTTTAAATCGAGCATTTCGATCAATTCATGGGCTTCGTTGTCATTCAATTTTAGTAGATTGGCATGAGATAACGATTGGGTGACGGTTTCCTGGTTATAGCAATCCTTCCGCAAATTGATATCCAATAGGCACTGAGTATCATTTGCCAATTCCAGCATGGTCATCACGGTTTCTCGTGTTTTTGGAGCGCGTTGGACCAGGGTACCAAAGCATAAGCAATCAATGGAGGGCATAAACGCGCGCAGTTCATCCGTCAATTCGATTTGGTCGTAGGCGACATTGGGAACAATATAATAATCCGGATTGTTGGGATCATCGAGATTGACCTGCACTGTACCAGTAGGGAGAGATTCATCCCACTGGATAAAGCGGTCATTCATCCCAAGTACAATGATTTTTTGATGAGCCTTTTCGCCCAATTCATCACGGCCCAGCCGGCTGACCATCATGGCGACGTTGTCCAATGAATTAACCCGGTAGGCAAAGTTGAATGGGGCGCCTCCCAACTGGGGACCGTCTGGCAAGAGATCCCATAGCACTTCACCGACGGAAAGTACAATTTTTTTACTCATAATTAAATGCCTTTAATCTCATTCCCGCGTGAACAGATACATTATTTAGAAGATTCTACAACCTTTGCCCAGTCTTTTTCAAACTGTGCGATCCCCAAATCGGTTAATGGATGCTTAAAGCATTGATAAAAGAGGCTTTCAGGGATGGTTGCGATATCCACGCCCGCACGCAGGCATGAGAGCATATGGTTTTGAGTTTTAAGGCTTCCAGCAATAATTTCAGAATCATAACCGTAATTATGCTTGATAGTGACAGCATCTGAAATAAGAATATCGCTTTCATTGGCGCAGGCATCCAGACGGCTGAGAACAATACTGACATAAGAAGCTCCCGCCTTCATGGCCAGATAAGCTTGAGTGCTGGAAAATACCATGGTGACATTAACCTGAATCTTGAGTTCCTTTTCCAACACATGGACGGCTTTTAAGCCCTCTACTGTCATGGGGATTTTTACAACGATATTGGGCGCCATTTGGGAAATGTTGCGGGCTTCTTCGACCAGTTCTTTGGATGTCTGCCCCATGGCTTCCACACTGACTGGCCCAGGGATAATGGAACAGATTTCCTTTACCACATCGTTATAGTTCCCGCCGGCTTGTGCTAATTTGGAAGGATTGGTGGTAATGCCGTCAATCAAACCAGTGAAACTGGCTTGCCGTATATTGGCTACATCTGCTGTATCAAGGAATATCTTCATCGTAATTTATCTCTCCATAAATTTTTGTTTTAAGATCATATACTAAAAATCAAACTGCGCTTACTGCTCGCTTAACTGCCTCAACAATATCTTCAACCTGAGGGATACAAGCTTTTTCCAATGCTTGATTATAGGGAATTGGAGTATTTTTTCCGGCTAAAATTTCAATCGGGGCGTCCAAGTAATCGAACGCCTCGGCTTGAATAATTGAGGCAATGTCTGAGGCTACCCCGCCACGCCGGACGGCTTCTTGCACAATGATGGCGTGTTCCGTTTTGCGCACTGAATTTAGAATAAGATCCTTATCAAGTGGAACCAGGCTTCGTGGATCAACCACTTCGACTTCGATTCCATCCATGGCTAATATTTCTGCTGCTTCCAGCGAGCGAGGTATCATGTTAGACCAGGCAATCAAAGTTGCATCCTTCCCCTTTCGTTTTATGGCCCCTTCACCCAGAGGGATCAAGTATTCATCGTCAGGTACTGGTCCATTGGTGGTGTAAAGCAATTTATGTTCGATGAAAATGACGGGATCATCATCACGAATAGCGCTTTTTAATAAGCCTTTGGCATCGTATGGTGAAGAAGGCATCACCACTTTGAGACCGGGAATATGATAGAATAGTGCTTCCAAGGATTGGGAATGTTGCGCTGCGACTCCTGTTCCACTGCCCCCCTGAGTGCGTAGTACCAGGGGAACGCTTCCCTTCCCACCGGTCATGAATTTATACTTGGCGGCCTGATTGACCAATTGATCCATGATGAGCATAGCAAAGTCAATGAAAAGTATTTCAACGACTGGCCGCATGCCCGTGATGGCGGCTCCTACACCCGCCCCGGTAAAACTGGCTTCCGCAATGGGGGTATCAATAACTCGCTCAGGTCCGAATTCATCCAACAAGCCTACAGTTACTTTAAAGGATCCTCCACGCTCAGCAATGCCTTCACCCATGACAAACACATTGGGATCACGGCGCATTTCCTCAAACATGGCTTCATTTAATGCTTCACGATATAGTTTAGTTTTGGCCGAAGTCGAAACGGCGTTCAACGTTGGAGCAGTTGTCATTTTATCCCCCAATTTCCTGCAAAAAGGCTTCAACAGATGGTTCTGGGCTCTGTTTGCCATACTCAATGGCTTCGTCCATCTGTTGTTCAATCTCTTGTTTGATTGTCTCAATATCCGCTTGGGTAAAACCACCTTTTGTCAGCATATAATCTTTGCATATATTTAATGGGTCTCTTGACTTGTAATATTCCATCTTTTCTTGCGGCATGTATTTGCCCGGATCATTGCAATGATGCCCGCCATGCCGATAGGTTTTTGCTTCGAAATAAACAGGTCCTTTGCCTTGCTGGCATCGTTCTACCGCTTCGCGAGTTTTTTCAAACATATCAAAGACATTATTGCCATCCAGAGAAAAGGAGGGGACTCCAAAGGCTTCTCCTTTTTTATAGAGTTCAGCCACCCGGGTGGAATCTTCAATGTGAGTGGATACGGCGTATTGGTTGTTTTCAACGACCAAAATCAACGGCACGCTCCATATGGCAGCTAAATTGAGGGCTTCGCTGAAGACGCCATTATTTACCCCGCCATCGGAAGTAAACACCACTGCCACGCAATCCTTTTTTCGTATTTTTGCCCCCAATGCCGCCCCTACACCGTGGGGAATGCCTGCTGCGACGACGCCATTTGCGCCTAAGTTACCGGCGGTCATATCAGCGATGTGCATTGAACCGCCACGACCGGCACAATAGCCGTCGACCTTGCCGAACAATTCAGCCACCATTCGTTTTATGTCAGCACCACGTGCGATGCAATGGCCATGGCCGCGATGGGTACTCACGATGTAATCCTGCTTGCGTAAAGCAGCACATACCCCTACTGCGATGGCTTCCTCGCCCAAATAAGGGTGAAAATAGCCACGAACATATTGGTTTCGGTATAATTGAATACAACGTGTTTCAAACACACGTATCGTGTAAATGGTTTGATAAAGTTTTTTCAAAAAATCCTTGGTGTACATATCGCTCTCACTTGTTAGTGCGTTAACTTGATCATAACGGTATAATAAGGTCATGACCGGTATTCTATCAATACCTATGGATAGAATGGTGGGATTAAAGTTCAATTATTGATACACTCAATTCGGATTCCTCGACATTCTTTTAAAATAATTGGATTCTCGGTTTAAAATGTTTTAATATATAAAAGGAAGTTTATTATTTTCCAAAAGGATTAATGCTCATGAAATGGTTTATACGTGTATTCTTTACCACCGTCATGGTATTACTTATTGGTATACAGCAAAGTGAAAGTACAGATAAAAACAAGAAATCATCCCGTAAACGGGATAATTATTCACAAAGATATCGCGAAATGTACGAAGATTATGCCAAACACTATCCGGAAAATTATCATCGGCTTTCCAACATTAATGATTCAGATGATATGTATAAACGAGGCGAGTTTTGGCAACATGGGCTCCCGCATGGTCAGGAAAGCAACAGTAATAATTCCAAGAAAGGAACAAAAGCTCCGTCAACCAACCGTGGAGGCCGCAGTGGCGGCGGTGGTGGTGGAGGAAGTTCTATTGATGTTTACAGCCTTATTCAGCCTGAATACCCAATGTGGATTCGCAGGATGTTGATGGCCAATTCTGAATTTAATGATCGACAGATACGCAATGCGACCAATTCTCCCCAGGAAACACTTCCACCTGTTGAAAATCCACCATTGGATAATTTATCCTTTGAGAATACCAATTCTCCATTTTTAAACAGGAATGATTCACAATCCAAGAACACTCAACTATTAATCAATGAAAATGAAATTTCATCGCCACCTTCGATCGATAGTATTATCCCAAATGATTTGGATGAATCAGATTTAACAATCAAACAAAAAGTGGTGTATCGGTTGATAATGGAGGGTGATGGATTATTCAAACGGCGCCGCTTTCAAGCCGCCATGCATGAATATCAAACCGCCTTGATTTATTATCCCGATGCAAAACCCCTAATTATGAGACTGGCCCTATCCCAGTTTGCAGCTGGGAACCGGATTGATGCTGAACAACGATTAAAGGATTTAACGTTATCGGATGAAACAGTACAAAATTTTCGCTCTCTTATCGCTTCAATTTATCCATCTCGTCGGGATTTTGATTACCACATGTCCCGCTTGAGCCAGGAGATTGCATCTCAACAAGAGAATAAAGAGAGTTCATTGTTTGCTATGATGCAGACCATCATAAATCCAATTAAGATTTCTACTATGGATTAGGTTTAAAACAATTCATTCATGATGGAGGAACAAATGAGCACTCGAGGTTTATTTATCATTCTTGTATCAAGTGGGATTTTGGTTTTGAGCATGTTAGTCATGTCAAATGACCTTCTTGCTGCAGAAGAGAAGCCGCTTCACGTTGGCTATGCCGAGGTAAACATTACCCCTGAGTTGGGCCATACCATGCCTGGATATTTTAGTGAACGGCGGGCAACGGGTGTGCTTGATCCATTATTGTCTAAAGCACTCGTTTTAACAAAAGGAGAAACCACCTTAGCCATAGTGGCATTGGATTTGATCGGTGTGAAACGGCCGGTTGTTTTGGATATCAAATCCAAAGTCCATGAATCAACCAAAATCCCCATTGATCATATTTTCGTTCATGCCACTCATACCCATACAGGGGTGACGGTATCAGAGATTGCAGATGCTTTACCGGGGCAGGTTGCGGAATCAGTGTTACAAGCCATTAAGAATCAAGAGGTTGAGCATAAAGTCACCCTTGGGAAAAGTGAGGAACGATCTATAGCCTTTATTCGCCGCTACTTGATGAAAGACGGCAGTATCCGCACCAATCCAGGACGAGGGAATCCCAATATTGTCCATCCCATCGGGGATATTGACCCCAATGTGCATGTCATGACTTTCAATTCAGCAAAATCCATGATCGTCAGTTACGGTTTGCATCTGGATTGTATTGGTGGAACCCAATTTTCGGCGGATTATCCCTACCATATGACCGAGGCGATAAAAGAGGAATTAGGCAAGGAATGGAATGTGGTTTTTCTCAACGCATGCAGCGGGAATGTCAATCATATCGATGTAAATAATCCTGATCAGCGCAGTGGTTATAAAGAATCACGCCGTATTGGCCGCCAATTGGCCAAATCCGCGCTTAAGGCCTATCAATCCGCAGCGAAAATCAACATCGATCAGTTGGCTGGTACCTGCAAAACCGTGCATAGCCCGATTCGATCGGTGCCAAAAGAGTTGTATCAATGGGCTAAACTGCAAATGGAAAACAATCCGGCTGAGGCATCCAAACGGCGTTTTAACGAACCAACCCCTTATAGAATCATTGATCTAGCCGAGAAAAAAGCAGAAAACCATCGAGCAGATATTACCGTCTTTCGTATTGGCCCTGTTGGGCTGGTAGGTTTACCGGGCGAAGTGTTTGTTGAAAATGCCAGGGATATCAAAGCGCATTCGCTGCTCGATCCCACGTTGGTTATTGGAATTACGGGTGGATATATGGGATACATTCCACATCCTCGTGGGTATGACGAGGGAGGATATGAAGCGACCTATGGCAGCGCCCGTTATTCGCCTGAAACACCGATTTTGTGGAACGATACCGCATCTCAACTTATTTTAGCATTAAAAAATCAATAAATTTGCTATAAACACTTAACAATACCAAAATATCTATGATATTCTTCACTTTTAGGAAAGTGTTTATACCCTACATCTTATAACACTTTATTCTTAACCAAATACAAAGGGGGCATTATGAGGAAAATAGTTAGAACGACAACACTCGGAATGATAGGGCTTTTCGTTGGATTATTTATTATGGGAGTTCAAATCCCTGTTTATTCCATCGAAAGCGAAGGGGAATTTCGCCCAATTTTTAACGGTGAGGACTTATCCGGCTGGGATGGCGATCCTCGCTATTGGTCAGTCGAAGATGGGGCTATAACCGGACGAACCACACCAGATAATCCTGGTAAGGAAAACAGCTTCCTGATTTGGCGTGATGGACTGGTGGATGACTTCGAGCTTCGATTATCCATTAGGGTGGAAAATGGCAATACAGGCATCCAATACCGAAGCCATGAAACAGATAAATGGAAAGCCGGTGGATATCAAGCCGATTTTGAAACCGGTGCTAAATGGCTGGGAGCGCTTTATGATGAACATGGCCGTGGTCCCCTTGCCCTGCGTGGTCAAAAAGTGGTGATCGATGAATCAGGCGAACGCCAAACCACTCAGATTGGTGATCCGGAAGAATTATACAAAAGCATTCATCCAGCAGAATGGAACGATTACACCATTATCGCCCAAGGGAACCATTTGATTCATAAGATCAATGGCAAAGTGATGTGCGAAGTGATTGATAATGAAAGCGATAAGAATTATCGGCAAGGTATCCTGGCATTACAAATCCACTCCGGACCGCCGATGACGGTTCAATTCAAGGATATTCGCTTAAAACGTCTCGAGGTAAAAGACAAAAAGAAAGTGGTCCTTGTCGCTGGCCCACGCAGCCATGGACATGGTTCCCATGAACATAATGCCGGAGTCTTGTTGCTCAAAAAGTGTCTGAACGAATTGTCAAATACAATTAACGCCTCATACCATGATGGTTGGCCCAGTGATCCAACGGCATTTGATAATGCTGATACAATCCTTATTTTCATGGATGGTGGTGGAGGACACCCCATGATTCGCGGCAATGGACTGGATCAAATCGGCGAACGCATGGAAAAAGGTGCTGGTTTTGTGGTTGTCCATTATGCTGTTGAAGTCCCCAAAAACCGGGGCGGCGAAGAGATGAAAAAATGGATTGGAGGATATTACGAAACAGGTTATTCCACCAATCCCCATTGGGATGCTGAGTTTAAATCCATCCCAGAACATCCGGTAACCCGGGGATTGAAGCCCTTCACTCTAAGAGACGAATGGTACTTCAACATGCGCTTCCGTGAGAATATGGAAGGGGTGATTCCGCTGTTGAAAGCCGTCCCACCAGACAACGTGCGCCGAACAGAGGCAGCCAAAGCCCATCCAGGCCGTGCGGAAATTGTAGCCTGGTGTGTCGAGCGCGAAGACGGTGGGCGAGGATTTGGTTTCACTGGCGGCCATTTCCACAAAAATTGGGGGAATGATAACTTCCGTACGATTGTCCTTAATGCCATTTATTGGACAGCCCATTTGGAAGTACCAGAAGGCGGTGTTCCATCACATATCGAACCGGAATTTTTGACCAAAAACCAGGATAACGATAGACAACGCTAATAAATGAAATCAATCATCCATTAAATCTCAATATCACTAAACACCGGAGGAAACAGAAAATGAAAATCGGAATGAACCTGTTGCTTTGGGATGGAACCATCACAGACAAACATGTGGAGGTTTTAGAAGAATTGGCGGATTTAGGTTATGACGGTGTGGAATTTCCCATTTTTTCATTCAATCGTCCACAAAGTAAGAAATTACGCAGTCATTTGGACCGGTTGAAATTAAAATGTTCAATCGTAACCTGCGTTCCACCTGATGCCAATCCCATCAGCGACGATAAAAATGTGCGCCGCAAGGCGTTGAACCATATGAAGAAAGCCATAGGAATTGCGGAAATACTGGGGGCGGATATTGTCGCCGGACCGTTTACCGCTCCCGTCGGCCATCTTGTGGGGCGCCGCCGTACGGAAGATGAATGGAATTGGGGTGTGGAGGTCATGCAAAAAGCGGCCGACCAAGCGGAAAAGTCAAACGTTAAATTGGCTTTGGAAGCACTTAACCGGTTTGAGACCTATTTCATTAATACCAGTGCGGATGCCTGCCAATTCGCCAATGAGGTAAGCCATCCCAACTTTGGAATCATGTGGGATACCTTCCACGCCAATATCGAAGAAACCAATATCCAACAAGCCATGAAGGCTGCTGCCGATAGAATCATCCATGTCCATATATCCGAAAACCACCGAGGCATTCCAGGTGATGGCCATATCCGTTTTGGTGATGTTTTCCGTTGCTTGAAAGAGATAAAGTATGACGGCTGGTTGACGATTGAAGCCTTTAGCGGAGCCCTGCCGGAACTGGCTGCTGCCACATGCATCTGGCGGGATTTGTTTGATAGCAACCATCAGGTCGCTGAAAAGGGATTAAGTTTTATCAAACAGCAACTCAAAAAAGCTAAAATGAAGTAACCTTATTATTTGTTTTTGGGCTCGATGGAACTGTTTTGATATGGTTCAATCGAGCCCATTAATGTTTCAGGAGGATATATAATGAGAAGTCATGTCAAATTGTTCAGTCTTTTAGCCTGTATAGCCCTATTATTCATATCATCGTTTAGTTTTACTCAGGATGATGAATCGAACGATCTTCGCAAAGGGAAAAACTTTATTGAAACCAAAGTTTATTCGCATGAAGAGGATCTTGCGATTTTAGAGAAATTCGAAGGATTACGAGTTGCCGACGTATCCGACGGGATGGATAAAGCCGGTTTACGAGATGTTGGACTGATGGATCCTGAAATTCATCCACTTTGGAAGGATGCCAAACAGTATACCCATCGCATTGTTGGGATTGCGATAACCGCCCGCTATGTCCCGTCAAATAGGCTTATTAAGGGAAAAATGGCCCCGGATGAATTTGATGCATGGGTAGGGGCATTTTACAGCAATCTCTCCCCAGAACCTTTTACTGATTTGATCCGTGAAGGAACCGTTCTGGTGCTTGATGATGTTCAAGATGGTGATGTTGGCACAATCGGTTCCAATAACATCATGAGTTGGAAACTCAAAGGTATGGTTGGTGTGGTAACCGATGCCTCCACCCGTGATTCGGATGAGATTATCACGCAAAAAATCCCGCTCTATTTCCGAAAACCAGGACGTGGAATCCGACCGGGACGAAACATGATCGAATCGGTTAATCGGCCCATCTCATGTGGAGGCGTATTAGTTATGCCTGGCGATGTGGTGGTCGCGGATGGGGATGGCGTCATCGTGGTCCCACGTCAACATGCTGAAGATGTGGCAAAATACGCACATGCCATTCTCGAACAGGATAAAGCAGGCCGTCGAGGTCTTTATAAGAAGTTGGGACTCCCTGAAGATGAATCGGTTAAGTGATAGATTTCATCTTCCAAAGATTCTCGACTAAATCATAATTGCCCTAGAAAAAGTTTTTATGTGTAACGTGAAGGGACTTATTTGTGGGATGAAAATGGAATAATCGGTTGCCATAAAAATCATAGTATCATTTTATTAAATGATGTAAAATAGTAAGAACATCAAAACAACATGAAAGAAAAAAATCCTCATACGGATAACTATGATAATTCGTGGAAAGATATTCTGGATGAGTTTTTACCTTGGTTTCTGAAATTGTTCTTCCCTGAGATCCATGAAGATATTAACTGGAATAAAGGATTTGAATCTTTGGACAAAGAACTTGGACAGATTGCAAATCATTCAACAGTAGGTAGAAGAATAGTCGATAAACTCATAAAAGTACATCTAAAATGTGGGTACGAGGTTTGTGTATACATTCATTTAGAAGTCCAATCACAGAAGCAATCAAAAATTGCTGAACGGATGTATATATATAATAGTTTACTCTATTTACAATACAAAGCTCCAATCATGAGTTTATTGGTATTGGGAGATGATCAACCAAATTGGAGACCGAAGCAATTCGAGTATGAATTGTGGGGTAGCAAACTACTTTTGAAATTTCAGACTGTGAAGTTGCTAGACTATAGCAATCGCATTGAAGAGTTGAAAGAAAGCAATAATCCATTCGCTTTGTTTGTCATTGCACATATCAAGACTCTACAAAGTAGTAAAAATCCGAATCAGCGATTGGATTACAAAGAATCGATTTTCAAATATCTTTTGGAGAAAGATTTTTCCAAAAAAACTGTTTATTTACTTTTCAAGTTCATTGATATATTGATGGCTTTACCTCAAGATTTGGAGAAAAAATTTTTAAACAATATTTATAAATATCAGGAGGAAAAGAAAGTGCCTATTCTCGCACCATTTGAACAAATAGCCCAAGAAAAAGGGATTCAAATTGGAGAGGAAAGGGGGATTCAAATTGGAGAGGAAAGAGGAAGTATCAAGGAAGCACAAGTGACTATCATTGATATTTTAAATGAAGAATTTGGTGAAATTCCTCCTTCTTTGATTAAATCGATCAATAGTATTGATGATCTTCCTTCTTTGAGGAAACTGCGGAAAGATGCACTCAGGGTGGATTCTCTAAAAGAATTTAAACAACACATGAAAGAATGCAAAAAGCAAGAGATTCTTTAAACATAACTAACCTATCCCTCTTTTTTTTTCCAAATCTTGGATATTTGATGATGCATGAATATAGTTGTTACTCAACATTATGCAGGAGAGAGAAAATGCGTTCTAAATACTTCGAGGGAGTTTCAGTACTATTTGTCTTAATTTTTCTGATTCTTGGTTTGATGCTCAACGACACAAACATCGCGTATGGTGATGAATGTTCATTGAAGATATATGACTTGCGTTGTGAATATCTGAAAGATCCTTTAGGCATTGATGTTACCAAACCTCGGCTAAGTTGGCGGTTAAAAGCAATAGATAAGGATAAAAGAGGACAACATCAAACTGCTTATCAGATTATGGTAGCAAGCCAACGTTCCCTTTTAAGCAAGGGAAAAAGTGATCTTTGGGATTCAGGTGTTGTTAAAAGCGATCGATCCACCTTGATTGAATATGGTGGTGATTCACTTCAATCTGGAATGAACTGCTGTTGGAAAGTCCGGGTGAAGGATGAAAACGGCGTTTGGTCTGACTGGAGCCGAATAGCTCGCTGGAGTATGGGATTGCTAAAACAATCCGATTGGAAGGCAAAATGGATTGGAATCGATCAAATATTCGAGAAACAGAAAGGATGGCCACCCCCCAATAACACCATCCCTGATCCCTGGTTTCGGAAAACTTTCACACTAGATACTCCACCCCAGCATGCTGTGATATATGTTGCTTCCATTGGCTATCATCAATTATATGTCAATGGTGAGCGAATTGGAGATCAAGTCCTGGTACCCAGTGTAGCCACCCACAAAGAACGTGCCCGTTATTTAACCTACGAAATTGGAAAACATCTAAAGACGGGAAAAAATGTAATTGCCATATGGGTAGGCTTGGGCTGGTCGATTTACCCCCATTATGCGACTGAATCAAAACCCCAAACCCCTATGGTGATGGCACAAGCGGATATTGAAACTTCAAATGGTAAATCGACTCAAATCGTAACCGATAAAAGTTGGAAAACCCATCCCAGCCCCAATACACTGCTGGGTGTATGGGAATTCATGCATTTTGGCGGAGAACAATGGGATGCTTCCAAAGAGATCGATGACTGGAACACCGTTGATTATGATGATTCTGATTGGAACTCTGTCACTCTTTATGCCCCCAATATCACAATATCGGCGGAAATGGTGGAACCCAATCGAATCATTCAAAAAATTGAACCTGTATCCATAAATAAAGTCACGGATGAAGTTTATCGCGTTGATATGGGCGTTAACTTTAGCGGCTGGATCGAAGTCGATGTCACTGGAAAACCAGGAGAACAAATCGAGTTTCAGTATTCCGAACGTGAAGGTCAACCCATGACACACCGTTTACACAGTGCCTATATCATTGGACCTTCAGGCAAAGGAACGTTTCGAAATAGATTCAATTACATGACTGGCCGCTGGGTACAAATTAAGGGGCTTGTTAAAAAACCGGCGTTGAATGCCATTCGTGGATTTTTAGTGCGTACCGATTTCGAACGTGCCGGGCATTTTCATTGCTCGAATGAATTGTTGAATAATATATACAAGACAACCATGTGGACTTATGAGAACTTAAGTTTGGGGGGCTATGTGGTGGATTGCCCCCAACGCGAACGCATGGGATATGGCGGTGATGCTCATGCCACTACTGAAATGGGCCTGAATAACTATCGCCTGGGAGCATTTTATACTAAATGGTCACAAGATTGGCGTGATGTGCAAGAGGAAACTGGTGATCTTCCCTACACCGCTCCCACCTACTGGGGCGGCGGTGGCCCAGCTTGGAGTGGCTTTTGTGTAACGCTTCCCTGGGAAATTTATCTACGTTATGGCGATGTGAAAATTTTGGATGTGAATTTCAATACAATCCAACGTTGGTTGAATTTTTTGGAAACCAAAGCGGAAAATAATATGCTGCAACGTTGGGGTGGTGAGTGGGACTTTTTAGGTGACTGGCTATGGCCAGGCGCACGAGGCGTTAACGGCGATACCCGTGAAACGCTTTTCTTTAATAACTGCTTTTGGATTTATAACTTAACCACTGCCGCAAATATCGCTGACATTTTGGATAAACCTGACATCGCGAATCAATATCGCCAAAGGGCAGAAATAGTTCGCAAAGCAGTACATGAGGAATTCCACAAACCGGATGAGGGCAGTTACGTCAACGGTTTCCAAGCCTACCTGGCTATTGCTTTGCTGGTTGATTTGCCTCCTGAAGATCAGCGAGCAAAAGTATGGAAACGGCTGGAAAAGGAAATACTCGAAATTCGAGAAGGACATATCCACGCGGGAATAACCGGTGGGGCGATGTTGTTCAAGACTCTACTTAAATATGACCGCTTGGATTTGATCTACCCCATGGCGATTAAAAAGGATTACCCAAGTTGGGGTGATATGTTAAAACAAGGCGCCACAACGCTTTGGGAATCATGGGAAGGCCATATATCCCTGTTACATAGTTCTTATCTTTATATAGGGACATGGTTCATAGAAGGATTAGGTGGAATCAAAGTGGATCTTGATCATCCTGGATTCCAGCATTTCATTCTCAAGCCGGGTTACTTTGGTAATGATTCACTTAAGCATGTGAAAACATCCCATGATTCAATTTACGGTCCTATCGAAAGTAAATGGAGACGGATTAAGAACGAGATTCAATACAACGCTTCTATTCCAGCAAATACCAGCGCGACGGTATATTTGGCTGCTGACAAAATTGATCAAATTACCGAAAAAGGCAAGTCTCTCAAGCAATCAGAAGGTATTAGTGATATAAAAAAAGAAGACGGTTTTGTTATTTTCAATGCGGTTGCCGGTGAGTATCAATTCGTGATAACAAGCGAATAATCCGAATCTATTTATATGAAAAAGTGGGGGGGAATTTCAAATTAGAGATTACCCCCTTTCATTTATCCATCAATCCGCTCCATCAATAAATCCTGCACATCGTCCCATCCAACAAGGAAGAAACCAAAACACACCGCAACTTTCCAGGCGGCCTTTTATTTGCGCCGTCTTACTACCTCAATTCATGGATTCAGGAGAAGAAGAGATGTTGGAGGCAAGATTACATTAAGTGTAATATTATTTAAGCACAAAAAAAATGCGCCAGATTTTATCTGGCGCCAACGGGGCACAAGGCCCCCAGGGTTGAGGGCGATGAGGGAGGAGTTGTGGATTCACGGGGTGAATCCTGTTCCGAGGCTCCTCACACATCGTGTGGGCGCAAATTGTAGGGTGCCCGTCTTAGGGGCGGCCTGGGCATCAGAGGTGATCAAATTTCATCCAGGCTGTTGATCTGATATTCCCTCAAAGTCTTTATGTATTCGTCCAGATGATTGAGGGTAACATCATTTCCGCTTATCTGTGTAACACGATCCGAAGGCTTCAAGAGTTCAGCATCACCTTCTAATGTTTTTGGATCAATTTCAATATAATTCAAAAAGCCTTGAGGTCTTTGTTCAACCTTTTTTCTTTTTTTCTTCTTTCTTTCCGGTTCCCACAAATAAACCACAAAAAGAGCGAGTGCTATAAGTAAACAGATAATGAATTTTGTTGTAGGTGAAACCGAGTATTCCAAGTAGTCCAAAATTCGCATCTGCTTTTAAATCCTAACTTTATCGCCGTTCTTTTTAACTGACGACTCAAGATAAGAGCAAATGTGATGCCAACTTTGGCCATTATATCACAACCATCTGATATAACAAGACTTAGAAAATTTATCAATTTGAGAATCAATTTGAGAGGTGGGAAAAATGAACCCCAATAGGAAAAACTTAAAGGCAAAATATGCCTCAAACTATTGAAATTACAATCGATCAAATTAAATTTCATGACACTCATTTATCCACTCTCAAATCTTAAACTTCTTCATTTTGAACTTTTTTTGATTCTTTCGCTTCCGGCAATTTCCCGATGGCGGCCACTTCGTCTGTATCTTCCAGTCGAATAAGGCGTACACCCTGAGTATTGCGGGAAATTGAACGGATATCATTAACACTCATTCGGATGGCAACCCCTTTTTTGGTGATAATCATGAATTCGTCATCTTCGAATGTTCTTAGGATGCCAACCACTTTTCCATTTCGATCGTTGGTTTGAATATCGATAACACCTTTTCCACCCCGGTGAATTTTTCGATATTGAGTCACATCGGTGCGTTTTCCATATCCTTTTTGAGTTACAGTCAATAGTTGAGAATTCTCATCACAAATGACCATTCCAACCAGCTGATCATCCCCTTCCAAGCGAATCCCAATTACGCCCCGAGCCGTGCGTCCCATCGGCCTTACATCGGCTTCGTTGAAGTGAATTGCCATACCGTTGCGTGTCGCGAGGATGATATGATCATCACCGGTTGTAAGCCAAACGCTGAGTAATCGGTCACCTTCATCGAGGCTTATGGCGTTAATTCCACCGCGCCGTGGATTGGAAAATTGATTCAATTCCGTTTTCTTAACCACACCCTGGACAGTGGCCATCATCACATACCGGCCATCGATAAAATCGTGAATGGGAACCATCGCCGTCACATGTTCATCGCTTTCAAGTTGGAGGAAATTGACAATCGCTTTACCCTTGGATTGGCGGCCAACTTGAGGAATTTCATAGACTTTTTTCCAATGAACGCGACCTTTATCGGTAAAGAAGAGAATGTAATGGTGGGTTGAAGCAATGAAAAGGTGTTCAACAAAATCCTCTTCTTTGGTCCCCATGGCGGTAATTCCACGACCACCGCGGAGTTGTTTCCGATAAGTTGAAGTCCCGATACGTTTGATATAGCCCGTATGCGACACAGTGACGACCATATTTTCTTCAGCGATCAGGTCTTCGATTTCCAGATCGGCGACATCGGATACGATTTTAGTGCGGCGGGCATCCCCGAAGCGTTCCTTTATTTTGAGTAATTCCTCTTTCATGATAGACATGACGAGTTCGGGCGTATCCAGCACCTTTTTATAATATTCTATATCTTTGAGGAGTTGTTGATATTCTTCTTCCAATTTCTGGCGTTCAAGACCAACCAGGCGTTGTAATTGCATTTCAAGAATGGCTTTGGCCTGAATTTCAGTCAATTCAAAGCGATTGATTAATCCAGTCATAGCCTCTTCACGGCTTTGAGAGGCTCGAATCATTTCGACAATCTCATCAATATTATCAACCGCGATGCGCAAGCCTTCGAGTATATGAGCGCGTGCTTCCGCTTTAGCGAGGTCATAACGGGTTCGACGGGTGATTACTTCACGCCGATGGTCAACAAAAAAGGATAACAATTCACGTAAGGTAAGATATTGAGGTCGGTTATCAACCAGGGCCAGCAAAATAACCCCAAAGGTTTGCTGCAGGCGTGTGTGTTTATAAAGTTGGTTCATGACAACTTCATGGTTTTCACCACGCTTTAGTTCAATCACAACCCGGGTTCCATCGCGGTCTGATTCATCCCGCAGGTCGCCAATTCCTTCGATTTTTTTATCACGGATAAGGGCGGCGATTTCTTCAACTAATTTCGCCTTGTTCACCATGTATGGGATTTCAGTGACCACAATGGCTTCTTTACCTTGTTTGAGTTGTTCTTTGTGTGTAACTGCCCGCATAATGACTCTGCCACGGCCAGTGGTATACGCTTCAACAATACCGCTTCGGCCGCAAATATAAGCGCCTGTGGGAAAGTCCGGCCCTTTGATGTATTTGAGCAACTCTTTGGTTTCAATTTCAGGATTATCGATCATGGCCACAGTGGCGTCGATCACTTCCTTTAAATTGTGGGGTGGAATGTTGGTCGCCATACCCACCGCAATGCCAGATGAACCGTTGATAAGTAAATTGGGGATTTCAGAGGGTAGAACGGCTGGTTCTTCAAGTTGCCCGTCAAAATTGGGCATAAAATCGATTGTTTCTTTTTCAATATCCGTTAAGAGTGTTTCGGCAATGGAAGATAAACGTGCTTCGGTATAGCGCATAGCCGCAGGGTTGTCGCCATCGACTGAGCCGAAATTCCCCTGCCCATCTATAAGGGGATAGCGATAGGTAAAAACCTGAGCCATACGAACCATGGTGTCATAAATAGCTGAATCACCGTGAGGGTGATATTTGCCCATGGTTTCACCAACAATACGAGCGGATTTTTTGTAGGCGGCCCGATGATTAAGTCCCAGTTCACGCATGGCATACACGATTCGCCGTTGAACAGGTTTAAGGCCGTCTCGAACATCAGGCAAAGCACGCTGCACGATGACCGACATCGCGTAACTTATATACGATGTCCTCATCTCATCTTCAATATTAATGGGTTTAATTCGTTCATTTTCGGTATACATTCGATAGAATCTCCAAAAAAGATCATTTAAATTAACAACGCATTAGGTATGCTTCTTCAAACGAAGAATCATTCGTGGTTGAATTATTAAAGAAGCGAAAGATTTAACCTCTGTTGATGTTTTAAGCCGAATACACTTAGAAAATAATAGCTAAAAACACATTCAAAATAGATATTAAGTTCATATGCTTAATAAATCTAAGTTATTATTTCTAATTCAAGCGGTATGATGGAGGGAATAAAGATATTCGCCTCTCAACCCGTTGGGAAAAAATATCAAATCATTTATTGCAAAACACAATTATCAATTGCTTTTTCGAAAGAAACCACCACCATAACGGATTGATGTGCCGATACACCTTGCGGCCTCCAACCTTTTTAAGGGTTCCATTCAGCAAATAAAGTATCCACAATATTTTACGTAATCTTTGCCCAAGTTTCAATGGGAGTATAATCATTATTATATGTGTTTTGATTATTCATGATGGTTTTAAGGATTAATTTATGAGAACATTTCAAAGGGATCAACAAACGTTCAGGATTCAAACAATTTGCTTGATTGTATTTACTGTAATAACTTGTTATCCATCAATAAGTGCGGAGTTAGTGGGATATGAGAATACAACCTGCAAAAGGTTCCGAATCAAAGTGAGAATACACAATTATATCACCGACGGCACTCAAGAAGTTGGGCTTTCACCCACGGAAAAAGAACCGATTGGTAAAGGCCAACATACCTGGCAGCAAATATTTTGCGATGTAGAACAGGGAAAAGTGCTAGTACGTATCTTTTTTTCTAAAACATTTCCGGATAATCCTGAATTCCCTTCACAAATCTTATACCTCCATAACGGTGAAAGTACATTTATCGATTATTTGAAAAAGCGGGTAATTCGATCACGATACAATCAAAATTACATGGATGGTTCTAATCTGGTTTGGGCTGGACGAGTTCATGCCGGCAAAGTGTTAGCTGGCGTGATAAAAAACGTAAGCCCTGAAATTGCAAAGTTGAATAACGATCATTTCCCACTGACTCTTAAAGCTGGTGCTCCCCATTTTGCTCCCCCCGCTTTTCCTGAACCGATCGTCCTTACCATGGATCAACATATGCGTGTTATAAAATTGGAGGAAAAACAGCGAATATTTCACTTTGAGTGGAATTCTTTAAAATCCAAAGCATTTGATTATGTGTCTCAAGCCACCATGCAAACCAAAGGTGGCCCTCTTCGTATATGTCAGGATACGACGGTAAGTGAGTATTTGTTTAATCCCACATTTCCAGAAAATATATTCGAACCGGATTTCCCTGAGTCATTCGAAAAACACGATCTCCGAAAATTATTATCGCCTCCCCAATTTTAATAAAGTGAGTCAGTTGGTCTTCACAAAATATGGGAAATTGGCGATTATGCATAGATATAAAAGTAAACATATAATAACTGGTTATAACCGGATGATGGGAGAGGACGAAATGCGTACAACACCTATTGGAATAGCCATGCTCAACGATGAGCGTGAACATGTCTATACACAGAATAACAGCGAAAATATGGCGGTCGTTAAGGCTTGGAGCGATTTTATTCGCCAGAATGTCAAAAACACAGATGGTTCGGCTCCTGAAGTTGTGGTGGGTAGCGAGATAATCGTGGGAACGCGATCTGCTCAGAAAGTGGGGGAAGAATTATCACGGGCTAATTGCAAGCAAGTTATCATGCTTTACAATGTTTGGAATTTCCCCTTTTTGTGTTGGCCTTTTATTAACAGCCTGGGTGATGTTCCGGTTCTGAGCTTATCAAATAATAATGGGGCCTTCCCTGGTAATGTCGGATTATTGGCTACCGATGGGGCCTTGCGGCAGGCAGGCAAACGAACTCATCGGATTATAGGTGAGTTAGAGGATAAAAAAACTCAGCAACGGGTCCTCGATTGGATTCGAGCCAGCCAGGCAGCAACCACGATTCAAAATGAAGTTTTCGGATGTTATGGTGGCCATTCCATGGGTATGGAAACCGGTTTTGCCCATTTAACGCCAACTCTGAAGTCATTGGGTTGTACAGTGCGGCAAATCGATCAGCTTTGGCTGCTTAAAACCATGGAAAATGTGGATAAGGATGAAGTTAAAAAAGGGCGTGAATGGCTTGAACAACTGCTGGGCGATCGATTGAAATATGATGGGAAGATATTAACTCCCCAAACATTGGAAACTCAAATCGCTCTATATTTGGCCATGAAAGAAGTGAATGACGATAAGGGATTTGATTTCTGTGGTCTTAAAGGCCAGCGCGAATTAACCGAACATATCTGTCTTGGTGATGTGCCGGAAATGCTGATGAATGATCCCTACGATTGGAATGGGGAGAAAGAATGTGTGGTTTGTTCAACGGAGGCCGATGCCTACGCTGCGATCACCATGCAACTCATGAAATATATATCCGGTGGTTTGCCTTCCCTGTTCATGGATGTGCGGCTGTATCATCCCCAATTGGACATTTGGGACTGGTGTAATTCAGGGAATCATGCCAGTTGGTATGCAGCACAAAGTTCGAATCCGGAAGAAAATTTCAAAAAAATCACCTTCCATCCCGCTTTGGAATTCTATTTCAAGGCAGGAGGCGCATCGGTTGAGTTTGATGCCGCGCCTGGCCTTATGACCTTTGCACGTCTGGGTTTATGGGATGAAAAACCGTATATGGTGATCGTTAAAGGTGAATCCGTTGAACTACCTGCCGATGAACGAAAGAAACTCAACGATATGACCAATCCAACCTGGCCCCATGTGCATGCGAAATTAGAGTGTGATTTTGAAGAATTCATTAGTGTTTTCCCATGCAATCATGTCCTTGGCGTAGTCGGTGACCGTGTACAAGCATTGGTTTATTTATGCGAAATTGCGGGCATCAAACCGGTTGTTCTGGGAAAATCAAAAGAAAGTTTGTATCCCCCAATTTGGGAGATAGTCAAATAAATCAGTGTCTTTTATGATGAATCAAGGGGATGGATTGCTTGCCATCCCCTTTTTTAATCAAGTTATATTCGAACAAGGAGCATCATCACAGATATATCAATTTAACGGATCTGCGTTAATCATGACAAATCAATACGTTGTAGAAATAGTATTTCGTACCTCTCTCTAGTAAAATAGAAAGGTAAGTGAGTACTAAATACAAAAGGAGAGTCAGATGGGCAACACAATCTTACGAGGCAATGTCGTTTTAATCTTGGATGACCAGAAGATCATCATTAATCGTGGCTCTGATCATGGAGTAAAGGTTGGGGATAAATTCTTTATTTATCAACAGGGTTATGAAGTGACGAATCCCGCTGATAGTCAATCTTTAGGGGAAATTGAATGGATAAAAGCACAAGTTGAAGCCGTTAATGTGCAGGAAAAAATGACCTTGGTCATGGGGTTACCCAAACAACGGCAATCTACGCAAAGCAACTTGCTATCATATACACTCACGCAACCCACATCAGGCTTAACCTCCCAGGCGGAACAGGATCGGGAACGCTTGAACGTCATGCAAAATCAAATCAGTGGTTCCACTCAAATCAGGCCCATAGCCATAGGGGATCCCGTAAGATCGGTTCACCCAGTCGTTGACAAGGAAACATCATAATTCCACTTGACTGACTTTTTAGAATCATGGTTGATACCATTTATATGAATGAGTTAAAATCATATGAAAGGATTTTATGCATCAAAACGAAACTAAAAATCAGCAATCGAATTTAATCCAGGAAGGGTATCAACAAGCCCTTGATCTATTATATCGCAGCCGTTCACCCTATGGGTTTTTAGCCAGCCCGAGTGATCGGTCCAATTATAAGCGTGTGTGGGGCCGGGATGGAGCCATCCTTGGTTTGGCTGCTCTCGCTTCAGAACAGCCCGATCTAATTGAAGCGAGTAAAAAAACCCTCCAAACATTAGCCTGTTATCAAGGGCCACATGGGGAAATCCCCAGTAATGTTGATCCGGAAGCCAATCGCATCAGTTACGGCGGTATGGCTGGCCGAATTGACGCTGATTTATGGTTTATTATTGGTTGCGGAGAATATTGGCTGGCCACGAACGATGACGCGTTTCTGGAAGAAATGGTTCCATATATCGAAAAAGTATGCTGGCTGTTAGGGGCGTGGGAATTTAATACCCGGGGCTTGCTATACATCCCTCAAACGGGTGATTGGGCCGATGAATACCTTCATCACGGTTATGTGTTATATGATCAACTACTTTACCTTCAAGCGAAACGAACACTTAATAGAATGCATTGCTGTATTCATCAATCTGCTGATCATTCATTGATAGATTCCATGAATCGCTTAAAACATTTGATTCAAGCCAATTATTGGATTGAAGTGAATCAAGAGCCACCAGACGAAGTTTATCATGATGTTTTGTTTGAAAAAGGAAAATTAGCTGCCAGGAAAAGCAAAGGAAAATATTGGCTGCCATATTTTTCTCCACATGGCTATGGATACCGTTTTGATGCCTTTGCCAATGTTTTAGCATCTCTATTTGGAGTAGCGAATCCATATCAACAAGAAGCGGTGGATGATTATATTTCATCCATTACATCAGATCAGAATTTAAATGGCGGTCATTCAATAGAAGGTAAACTATTGCCTGCCTTTCTTCCAGTCATCACCCCGATTGACGAAGATTGGGAAGATTTGCAAACCATGTTTTCCTATTCCTTCAAGAACAAACCATATGAGTTTCATAACGGTGGTTTGTGGCCTATGATTACCGGTTTTTATGTGGTTGATTTGGTAAAAAGAGGTAAACACGAAGAAGCCAAGACCTTTTTTAATGGGATTCATATAGCCAATTCAAAGGAAATGAATGAATCCTCATGGAGTTTTCCTGAATACCTTCATGGGAAGACATACACAGCGGAAGGAACACAGTACCAAGGGTGGAGTGCCGCTGCAGCCATTATTGGACAACAAGCACTGAATGGCCACCCAATATTCAGGAGTCTTTATCGTGAATAATAATATTTTAATTTGTAGTGATTTGGATCGAACAATTTTACCCAATGGAAAACAGGAAGAATCGCCATTAGCCCGGCCATTATTGTCTAAACTGGCTCAGCTCCCTGAAATCATATTAGCGTATGTTTCTGGTCGGGATATAGGATTAATTCAAAAAGCGATTGAAGAGTATGATATTCCCACTCCTCACTTTGCCATTGGTGATGTAGGAACCACCTTGTATGAAATAAAAGACCATCAATGGTTGGTACGCAGTGATTGGAAAGATGAAATCGCCAGCGATTGGAAAGGCATGGAACATAGCGATATCTATCAACTCGTTAATGACCTTCCCTCAATTCACCTTCAAGAGGAAGAAAAACAGAATCAATATAAGGTCAGTTTTTATGCTGCCACTGATACCGTGCGCCATGCGATTGTAAACGAAATTGAAAAGCGACTGAAAAATAAGGCCATTCAAGCCAGTATTATATGGAGTGTGGATGAGACAAAGGATACGGCTTTGATCGATATTCTCCCTGAGGGAGCCACTAAATTGCATGCTGTTCAATTTTTGCGCAAATCGCTTCAAATTCCCGTATCACACACCATGTTTGCAGGTGACAGTGGAAACGATATGCAAGCCCTCACAGGTGGATTGCAAGCTGTTTTGGTCAACAATGCTTCTGATGAGGTGAAACAAGAAGCACGAGACATCATGAGTCAGAGCGAAAACCCGGAGAAACTCTATTTTGCTCAAGGCAATTTTCTGGGTATGAATGGATGCTACTCGGCAGGGGTTATAGAGGGCATTGCCCATTTCTTCCCTCATTTGAAAGAATGGATGAACAATCAGGCAAATCAATATTCTTTAAAATAACAATAGAAATTTGATTTGAGGTGAGCACTTGAAAGAACATAAATCAAATTCCATCCAGGGAGTATTTATCGATCTTGATGGAGTTTTGTTTATTGAAAACGATGTGATTGAAGGTGCCTTGGAAACCATTCAGTGGTTAAAAACCCATTCTTTCCCTTGCCGTTTTATGACCAACACCACCGTAACATCATTGAATAAACTACATCAAAAATTACTTTCAGTGGATTTTGACATCAAGAAAGAAGAGATCATCAGCCCCTTGGCGCTTGCAGCCCATTTTTTAAGACACCAAGGAAATCCGGCTTGTTACTTTGTTATAAAGGATGAGGCCAGGGAGGACTTCGCCGGGATCAAGGAAACAGACTCCAACCCGGATTATATTGTCGTAGGGAAAATTGGAAACAAATGGGATTATGATCTTGTCAATCGTTTGTTTCGAATGATGGTCCATGGTTCCCAATTGATTGCCCTGCACAAGAATAAATATTCGATGAGTTCAAATGGTCTCGACATTGAGTTTGGTGCATTTATTGCTGCGTTGGAATATGCAACCGGCCAGACGGCAAGTATATTTGGAAAGCCATCTACGGATTTCTTTCAACGGGCGTTAAAAGATATAAACCTAAACGCAGAACAGGTGGCCATGATTGGTGATGATATCGAGTCAGATATTGGGGGAGCCCAAAGGGCAGGCTTGAAGGGATTCCTGGTTAAAACCGGAAAATACAATGAATCGTTGCTGGCAAAATCCGCCATTCAACCTGATGGGATGTTAAATTCAATTGAAGATTTACCAAATTTATTGATGAAATGATTAATCTATTCCGTATGTTAAAACCAGCCCGCTGACTTTTGTTCACTTTTTTGAGACAATGCAAATATATGAAAAGGGGAGTAATGAACAATGAAAAATAATATGTCAACATTTAATCGAAGAGATTTTATGCAACGAAGTGCAAAATCGGCTGTAGCAGCAGGCATGGTTTTTCCTGCGGTTCACAGTCAAGCGGCAAATCAACCACCTAATGTTGTCTTTATCATATGCGATCAGATGCGCGGAGATTCAATGAGCTGTTTGAATCATCCTATTGCGCGAACCCCTCATTTAGATGGTTTGGCACAGGAAGGGGTGTTATTTAATCGTTGTTACAGCAACAATCCTGTCTGTGTTCCATCAAGGATGTCTATTTTTTCAGGATTGTATCCCCACCAAACTGGACGCTTGAGCAATCGGGATTGGGATACGCCATTGTTGAAAATTGAGAATACTTTATCACATGCTTTTCAATCAATGGGTTATCGTACTGGTTGGGTGGGTAAAAATCATACCTACCAAAAATCCGAATTTGATACCTTTGAGACATCCAGTATTCGGGCGCGTGAACCGTTTCGCAAATACAGCCGTTTCGTTCCTCCCCACTGGCACAGTGACACCTTATGGCCGGAAGAGATATGCCATCCTCGAAGAAATACGGATGAAGCCATCGAGTTTATAAATAAGAGTAAAGCAAACCAGCCCTTTTTCCTGCATGTCAGTTATTTTGATCCGCATCCTCCTTATATGGCGCCTTCGGAATATACCAGTCAGTATTGTTCCACGGATATCCAATTGCCAGAAACCGTCCAACCTGGGGCGCTAAGCCGACGATTGGAGCAATTCGCCAGGGCGATGCATCTTGATGAGCTTTCAGACAGTGATTTAACCGAAACCATGCGATATTATTACGCCTCAATCGAATGGGGTGTGGATGCCCAAGTGGGGCGGATTATGAAAGCCCTGAAGGACAAAGGATTGGATGATAACACTATTGTAGTTTTTACCTCAGATCATGGAGATTTTATTGGGGATTACCGCATGGTACGTAAAGGGATGTTTCATTATGATGCTTTGTTACATGTCCCCCTGATTTGGTACGCCCCTGGCCGAATATCCAAAGGAATCACATCAGACAATTTAGTACAATGCATCGATATCTTCCCTACTTTAATTGATCTTTGTGGCGAACAACCAAGAGATGACCTTCAAGGGCGCTCATTAAAATCGATGCTCAGAGGTGAAAATCCGGATAAAGAGGATCACGCCATCTTCACATCCGGTGCTTACGGTCATGTGGAGCCTGTGAACAATCCATCCACTGATTTATCAGATGAAGACGATACGCCTTTGCATACACGAGTGATGCATCAAAGCATGGAACCAGCATATAAAACCTCGATGATACGGACACGGGATTGGAAATTCATTCTGAATGAAGCGGATCCTCCGGAATTGTACAATATGGAAAAGGGCAAGGAATGTGAAAACCTGGCTGAAAAGAAGGAGTATCAAACTGTTCGGCAATTGATGGAATCTCAATTAAAGCGATGGTGGAAATGGTAACTTAAGTGCTAATTAAATAAGGGGGAAGTTCATAACCAAATGATCAATAATCACGCTGAGGACTGACAAGATTTTTCATATTCATAGATTCTTGAACCATATTATAAGTACAACATTGAAAAATTTGTTTCCTGTAACATAATATCTCAAGAAGAATTAATCCTTAAACATAAGGCACATTTTTATAAAGATTCATATCATTGCTATTGAACATTGCAGACATAATTTTATCATTTTACTCAAACAATAGGATGTTAATTTGATGGAAAAAAACCACGAGTATAACCCTGAAGTCATTGAGCGCTTCCGAGAATTAGGTGGTGATGAATTCATCATAAAAATGATCGATCTGTTCTTAAAAGGAGCAGAAAAACGGCTACAAGAAATTAATGATGCGTTGGAAGGAAACCGGTGGTCAGAACTGGGAAAGGCCGCTCATGGGCTCAGGTCGAGTGCAGGTAACTTTGAAGCACAAAAAATCATGGAATTAACCTTAACTTTGGAATCCCAGGCCCAAAATCAAAATGTGGATAAAATGAGAAGCGTTATTCATGAAATTGAAGAGCGATTTAACCGTTTAAAAGATAATTTGGAATCCATAAAGGAATCACTAATCTCATGAAAAAAATTGCCGTTGTGGAAGACAATCCTGATAACATGTTGCTTGTTCGTACGATTTTAGAGGATGATTACGAAATTATCGAATACGTGAGTGGCATTGAAGCATTAACCGGTATCAAAGACAATTTGCCGGATTTGGTTTTATTGGATATTTCTCTACCGGAAATGGACGGTGTAACCGTATTGGAAAAATTGAGAGCTGAGGACAATACCAAAGACATACCCGTAATTGCCTTGACGGCTCATGCCATGGTGGGCGACCGGGAAAAGTATTTGGATTTAGGATTTAACGACTATATATCCAAACCGATTGTTGATCTGGAACAACTCATTAATACCATTGAAACGTGTTTAAACAATCGTCCATAATTTTCACCAAGATGGTTATACTATTTTATAAAGAGTAAGATGAAAATATCGATTATCAAACTTTTATAAGGTTTAATGCCTGGTATGCAGCAAGCGGCTTATTGATTAAAAGAACGGATTCGATGACTCATCACTTTTTATGGCTATAAGTTCAGAGCGATCAAAAACAAGGAATGAAGAAGCAAAACCTGCCAGATTCTTTAAAATCAATCTTTCGGTCTAGCATCCCCCCGGTAACGGCAGGCCTTGGTTGTTTGTATGTCATTTATACAATCATACATTTGCTTATGCTTCCTTCTTCACAGAAGTTTCCCCTTACACTTTCTGCTGGGTTATCCGCTTTCTTCTTTTTTTCAATGTTTGTGCTTCTTAAATATTACCAGATTCCCATACGTTGGGTTTATCAGGTTGGTTTTGTCATTGGATTAATCGCACTTTTCAATTGCCTATTGCATCTTTATCTAACACTTGATCCCAAACAAACCACCAATATTTCCTTATTGATTATTGGGGCCGGCTGTATATATTTGTCTTCTTATTGGTTAGCATGGTTTATCCTCGTTTGTACAATCAGTTGGGTATTCATTACAAAACCGCTTTGGAATCATGAAGACTGGATGCATTTCTTTTTTGTTCAAGTCGTTGCCGCTCTAATAGCCATTCTGGTTCATATGGTTCGAATTCGATCCTATCAGCGCTTTTTGGATATCGTTAATCAACTGGAAGAAACACGTGATAACCTAAACACTCAAATTCTTGAACGAGAAAAAGTGGATGATCTTTTAAAACAATTTGTGGAAAATGCGCCCGCTCCCATCGCCATGCTTGATGAAAATATGCGCTACCTTTTGTATAGTAAACGATGGATGACTGATTTCCACTTGGGAAATCGAGATATAACCGGGATGTCTCATTACGATGTTTTTGCAGAAGTGGATGAACATGTTCGCAAAAAATGCCTGGAAGGTGAAATTCAGAGTTATGATGAAGACCAGGTTGTAAAAGGCGATCAGGTAGACTGGTTTCGCTGGGAAATTCGGCCTTGGACAAAATTGAATGGTGATATCGGGGGTATCATCATGTTGGCGGAAGTTATCACCGAGCAAAAAAAAGCGGAATTATCGGTCCGCGAAAGCGAAGAGCGATTCCGCATTATGGCAGACTCAGCACCGGTTTTTATTTGGATGGCGGGACCCGACAAGTTATTTAATTATTTCAATAAACCTTGGTTGGAATTTGCAGGAAAAAACTTGGAGGATGAATGCGGGTTGGGATGGACAACCGGGATTCATGAGCAGGATTACCATCGCTTTAACAATCAATTAACCAAAGCATATGAGGAACAGTGTTCTTTTGAAACGGAATTCCGATTTCTTCGTTGCGACGGTGTTTACCGCTGGTTATTATGCCGGGGAATTCCCCGCTATCTGCAGGATGGCAAATTTACTGGCTTTATTGGCACTTGCATCGATATCACTGACCGGAAACAGGCAGAAGATGAACTCAAAAAAGCCAAAGAAGACGCAGAAGCAGCGAATCGAATCAAAAGTGAATTTTTGGCCAATATGAGCCATGAATTGCGAACTCCGCTCAACTCGATCATCGGATTTTCAAATATTCTGCTTAAAAACAAGGCTAAAAACTTAACTCCCGATAATATCAATTTCATTAACCGAATTGTGAATAATGGTGTCCACCTTTTGAATCTGATCAATACCATCCTTGATCTTTCGAAAGTTGAAGCAGGCCGCATGGAAGTTCACCTCTCTAAAGTGGCAGTTGACCGGCTCATAATGGAAACACTTAATCAGATGGAAGGACATGTCAAAGGTAAAGAAGTGATTTTAAGAACTGATTTTCCTGACCAAGCCGCTCCCATTGAAACCGATCAAGCCAAATTAAAACAAATTCTTATTAACTTGCTGGGTAATGCGGTCAAGTTTACAGAAAAAGGCGAAGTCCGTGTTCGGCTTACCGTAAATGAAATAAACCATGTTCCATCCCGCATTGATGTTATCGATACCGGTGTTGGTATTCCCCAAAACAAATTAGTAGATATTTTTGAGGCCTTCCAGCAAGCGGAAAGCGGAACCAACCGCAAATTTCAAGGAACCGGCTTGGGATTGGCCATATCTAAATCACTATGCAAATTATTGGGATTTAATCTAACAGTTAAAAGTGAGTTGGGGATAGGTTCAACGTTCAGTATTATACTTGAGGATAGAAAGAAACAATTGTTCATGGATTTTGAAAGAAAGGAATCGCCTTTCTTATTCTCTAATCAATCGGTTCTCGCGGATCAAAACGATTTGCCAATCGATCAACTTCAACAAAAATTGGTTTTAGTGATCGATGATGAAACCGATTCACAAATCATGCTCAAGCATCATTTTGAAGAACTGGGATGCCGGGTTATCATCGCGGCTACAGGAGATGAAGGTTTAAGAAAAGCAAGCGAATTTCATCCTGATTTGATTACGCTTGACCTGATGATGCCCCATATAAACGGATGGGAAATGCTTAGAATGTTAAAATCCAACTCTGAATTATGCGGCATTCCCGTCATTATAGTCAGTATTGTCGCCAGTGAAAATCGGGGAAGACTGCTTGGAGCGGTGGATTATTTGAACAAACCTGTCACCAAAGAACAAATCGTAGCCACCTTCAACCGTAGCATTATAAAGAAAAAAGGGAAAATCCTCATTGTCGAGGATGATGAAGGGATCCGAGAGTTAATCGTCGATTCAATTAATCAGAACGATATTGAATATCGAATGGCCGAAAACGGTAAACAGGCACAATCCATATTAGAGGAGTTTCTTCCTGATCTAATCTTATTGGATCTTCTCATGCCAGTAATGGATGGTAATACGTTCTTAAATACCATCCGCAATGATTCACGATTTGTTCACGTTCCCGTTATTATCATGACAGGTAAAGATCTAGACAATAATGAATTAAGCTTTCTTGAACAAGAAACAGCAGCGATTCTGGATAAAGGGGACCGCTTTGCTTCTGATTTAAGACGAGTTGTGGAGAAAGTGTTTGAGGGCTAAGAAACGTTTTAATAACTTACTTTATTCTAATAGTGATTTAATGACCAGAGTGTTTTTTCATTCTATAAATTAGGGTTTGTCGGGAAATTCCCAATAGTTTGGCTGCTTGATTTTGGTTTCCCCTGGTTTTTTTTAAGGCGAGCTGGATCAAATCCTTTTCCACTTCATCCAACACAATCCCTTCAGGCGGAATGTCCATAAACAGCTGGGATTGGTTTACATTTTTATTTACAATAAAATCCGGTATATCCTCCAATGTGATTTGATCCTCCTGGTGTCGAAGCACAAACGCCTGCTCCACAATATTTTGGAGTTCACGCACATTGCCGGGCCAGTCATACGACTCAAGCTGTTCATGGACTTGAGGATCCACTCTAATATGTTTCCCTCCCAATTCCCGTAAAAAATGTTGAATGAGTAAAGGAATATCATCTTTTCTTTCGCGTAAGGCAGGTAGACGTATAGGAACAACATTCAAACGATAATATAAATCTTCACGAAACTGATTTTCACTTACCATGTTCAGTAAATCTTTATTGGTGGCGGTGATTACACGAACATTAACATGAATGGATTTTGCTCCCCCCACTTTTTCGATTTCTTGATCCTGTAAAATCCGCAACAACTTGCCTTGTAAATCCATACGCATATCGCCGATTTCGTCCAGGAAAATCGTTCCTTTATCGGCTTGCTCAAACTTCCCTATGCGATCCTGCAAGGCGCCAGTAAAAGCGCCTTTCACATGGCCAAAGAATTCGCTTTCCATAAGCGTTTCCGGAATAGCGGCACAATTCACGGCCACAAAGGGTTGTTTTTGACGTGGGCTGCTGTAATGGATGGCGCGTGCGATTAGTTCCTTTCCAGTCCCGCTTTCCCCTTGAAGAAGCACGGAGGAGTCGGTTTGGCTCACGCGCCGGATCATGTTAAACACTTTGCCCATTGCTTCCGAACCAGCCACGATGTTGTTGAAACTAAAGCGGGATAGTAATTCTTCATGAAGATGAAGATTTTCTTTCATTAAATTTTGATAATCCAAAGCCTTTTCAACCGTGAGTAAAAGTTCATCTTTTTCAAATGGTTTACAGATATAATCATATGCACCGGTTTTCATCGCTTGAATAGCAGTATCAATAGATCCATGAGCCGTGATCATGATGACAAGAGCATGCGGAGCGATTCGTTTGATTTCAGCCAATAATTCCATACCATCCATACCAGGCATTTTGATGTCGGTAACCACAAGCTCCGGTTTGTGCTCACGAAAGGTATGCAATCCCTGCTTCCCCTCGGTTGCAGTAATAACTCTGTAACCTGCACTTTGTAATTGATACTCCGTAACGCGCAATAAACTGGGATCATCATCCACCAATAAGATGGTTTGATACGTCATGATTGGTACTCCTGGGATTGGGGAAACGAAGGATAAAGCAAGCCCCCCCTGAATCACGGTTTATGGCTTCGATAGTACTTTCATGATGAGTCATGATTTTTTGCACAATAGAAAGTCCTAGCCCGGTCCCATTTGGGCGAGTGGTAAAAAATGGGTCAAACAAACGATGGAGTATTTGTTTCGGAATTCCCGGTCCCGTATCCTCTATCATGCAGATAACCGTTGAATTCTCTTGTACCCCTGAAAGGATTAATTCGCCTCCCTCCGGCATGGATTGAATGGCGTTTGTGATCAAGTTGACATAAACCTGCTTAAGTTGATCTGCATCGAAATAAATGGGGGGTAACTCCGGATCAAACTCTTTGGTGATTTTAATATTTCTGGCTTTTCGCTGTTGCAGAGTCAAGTCTAGAACAGTATCAATCATTTCAAGTATACGGCATTCCACCCGCCGAGGTGGTTTGGGACGGGCGAAATTTAAAAATTCATTTACAATATTGTTAAGATGCCGGGATTCTTTCAATAATATTTCAGTAAACTCTTCCCGCTGTTCTTGTTGAAGCGTTTCATTTGCCAATATTTCGGCTGAACCTTTGATCGAAGCAAGTGGTGTACGGATTTCATGGGCCACCCCCGCTGTGATTTCTGCGAGGGCTTGAATTCGCTCTGTTCGTCTTAATTGCTCTTCGGCATTCAAAACCTGGAGGGTTTTTTGCCGTAATTCCCGATAGGATTGCTCCAATTTTTTCGAGGTTCTGATAAACCGCTCAGATAAAAAACCTGTGACCACTCCAAGAAACAGGTGAACACAAGCCTCAAGTGTTTGATAAAGATTATCTGAAAGAAAATGTCCACCCCAATTTGCGTAAATGTGGGTTAGATGCATAACTGACATGGCAAGGCCCATAGAAACACCTCCCCAAATCCCAAACCAAAAAGCTCCTAAAATCACGGGTAAATAACAGAGCCGGTCATAAATCAGATGGAGATAGTGAGCATGGGTTGTAGTGAAAAAATGTAGACTGGAAACAAATGCCCCTGATAAAATGATCACAATCATCTTGCTTTTTTTATGATTAGAAATAAAAGAAGAATTCATCATGTCCTATTGTTATTTACCAATCTGTAAACATAGGGGTGCATTTTCTATGCCATTTTTCCAGGACAGTTTATTTCCCCATATTCTCTTAATAATTAAACTGTTATGAATAGCATTCCTTTATGAACGGTTTAATCTGTCGATGGTCTTCGATTAATATTATTATTCAAATACAACACCTGCAAAGAGAAAAGTGTGGCATATGAAACACTTTTCCTGCTATGAGGAATTACTTTAAGAAAGTGTCACACCTCCAATTTTATCCAAAAGGTGAGTAAAATTATCTATTTACCATTCATTTGAGTTTGTTTGCATCGTTACTCGATTTCAAATACGAATTCAATTAAAACTGGAATGATTTCTGCTTTAGGCAGCATGTGTGGTACGACAATTGAATCCAGATAAAGGAATACAAAATATGACGACTCGCCCATTTAATTCGATAGGTACAATAATCTGGATCGTTGCCATAGCCATATTTGGGCAAAATTCCATCGGTAAAGAGAGAAATGAAGCGATATCGGCAACGGCGAATGAAATTATTCAAGATGCGACAGGTAAAAATTTAAGTGAATTGATTGAAGAAGCCTTTAAATCCAATCCAGAAATTCAAGCCGCTAAAGCGCAATGGGCTAAAACCATTGAAAAGCACCCTCAAGAAACGTCGCTAGACGATCCCATGCTGAATTTCTCATATTTTTTGGAAAACGTGGAAACACGAGTTGGTCCTCAGGAATATAAAGTCGGCATTATTCAAAAATTCCCATTCCCAGGGACACTACGGCAAAAAGGGCGTGTTGTGGAAAAAGAGATCGAAATTGCACGGCTGGAATATGAAAGAACGGTTCGAGACATCATCGTGGAACTTAAACAAGCCGTTTATGAGCTTCAATACCTGGATGGAGCCCTTGAAATTACCCAAGAAAATAAAAAACTACTTAATGAAATTCTATCTTATGCGGAAGCCCAATACAGCAATCAATCCAGTGGACTAAATGATGTATTCCGAGCGGAATCTCAATTGGCTCAATTGGATTACGACTTGATCACTCTTCGAGAGTTAAGAGCCGTACAACAATCAGTGATCAATTCTCTCCTCAATCGACCTGCTGATATGCCGATTCAACCCATTGCCGCCTCCATTCCTCAACAAACCACAATGGATATCGAGCAATTGGATCGTTTGGTACACGAGCAAAACCAGGAAATCCTGATGTCCAAATATGGTGTGGAACGAGCGGATGAATCCATTAAATTGGCTCGAAAGAAAAACTTGCCCACCTTTTCCATTGGAGCCAACTATGTCGAGACCGGCGAGGCTTTGAATCCACTAACACCGGATAGTGGTCAAGACCCCATTGTTGTGGGTGGGAGTATCTCGATTCCTCTTTGGTTTGGGAAAAACAAAGCTCGCATTCGCTATGCGGAGCAAGGCAAGGAATCAGCCGTTCAAAAGAAAGAATCCGTTTCCAATCGCATTGAAGTTAATTTACGCAAGGCTTACTTTCGGATGCAAAATGCTAAACGGCTGGTGATTTTGTATCGTGATCATTTAATACCCCAAGCCCAACATTCCATGCAAATTGCGGAGGAATGGAATCGCACACGGCAAGGAAGTGTTTCTGAAGTATTAGAGGTCCAGAGCGTTTGGCTCAATTTCAATCTGGCCTGGCTGCGTGCCCGAATTGATTATGCTCAAAACCTCACCCAACTCGAACGTATGGTGGGCGGCTCCTTGTCGCCTGTTATCACTCAGGAGTAAATCATGAGAATTACACCATTTATCATTCCGATCATCTTTACAGTATTTTCCATTCTACCAAGCCAAGGGTGGTGCGATACATATAAGGAAGCCCGTGAGAAGCTTAACAGTGGAAACCGACCCTGGTTTGTGGAAGAACAGATACAAAATTCATATAACACACAACCCGCTGAATTGCCGCAAGCGGTTACATTTCCCGAAGTGGAATTGTTACTGGATCGTTACCAAGAGCAAAAAGACTCTACTCTGAAGTCTGTGATTCAAACGATTGAACCTGCTTTATTAACTCAACAGGGGGAAAATATTCAAAAACAATCCACAGACCAGTTAGTAGATACTCTTTTATCAAACCATTTCAATTTAGAAAAGGTACTCAATATTGCTTACAGCCGAAATCCTTCCATCAAAGCCGCGTCTCAGGCATGGCAAGCCGCCTTGGAACGCTATCCCCAAGCCGCTTATTTGGAAGGCATTCTCCGGCAATACAATTCGTTTACTAAAACTCTGAATTTGTTATTAGGTGGTATGCAACCACAAAAGCAAATGGTAGATACTGACTGGCCCTTCCCGGGAATCACTTCGTTGCGAGGAGATATTATTCAAGCTGATGTTGAGATCGCCAAACAGAATTATGCCATCGCACTACGGAACGTATTAGCCAATGTTAAAAAGAACTATTATGACTATGCATATATTCACCAGGCGATTGACATAACCCAGGAAAATAGAGATTTACTTGAACAAATGCTGGATGTTGCTTCCCAAAAGTTCGAAACAGGCAATACCTCTTATAATGATGTCATTAAAGCTCGCGTGGCGCTTTCCAAACTCACGGATAATCTGATTACTCTGGAAGATCAGCGTGAAACCATTATTGCTCAGCTTAATACACTTCTTAATCGGGCACCTCACGCGCCCATTGGTTCAGTGGCATCCATCCCTGTGAGCAAGGTACAATGGCAATTGGATCATTTATACGAGATCGCCAAACAAAAGCGGCAAGAAATTCGACAAATGCAATCCAAGCTAAAACGCACCCGCTTGATGATTGAAATGGCTCGGGAAATGAACCGGCCTGATCCAACCCTGGGGGCCAGTTATTTCCAAAATCGTAGTGGATTACTGGCAGGAGCTGACTCGGATCGGGATTCCTTTCAACCTTCACCACGGCAGCCACTTCGTCCCTGGTTTGGGCTACGGGATTCATTCATTGCTGAAATGCAAAAACGCAGACAGGAACTTAATGAGCAAATAACAACCATAACCAATCAAACATTGTTTGAAGTAAAACGCGCTCATTTTTCATTGGATACGGCTTATCGCGAAGCCGAACTTTTTCGCACAACATTAATTCCAGAAGCCCAACAATCCTTGGATGTGGCTGAAACCGATTACCTCGGTGCGCGAATCGATTTTTTGGATTATTTGGATGCACAACGAACATGGCTGGATTTTAATTTATCGTATTACAAAGCCAAGCGTTCTTATGGAAAAACACATGCGGAATTGGAACGCGTAATAGGCACCTCCTTAACCCATAAATGATTAATCAATAAAGTTGCCAAACGTTTAGGAGTTTAACATGAACTGGTTGAAACAATTAATGCAATACAAAATAATTTACTTGATGCTTGGAATCGTGCTGGGAATAGGATTGTTCAGCCAATTTTCAGGAATGGAGCATGATCATACCTCCACTCAGTCCACTGCACGCGCAGAAGGGGAATCAGCCCAATCGACTATATGGACTTGCTCCATGCATCCACAAATTCGCCAGCCGGAGCCGGGTAAATGCCCCATTTGTGGGATGGATTTGATTCCCGCCAGTTCAGCGGAAGAGGAAGAGAGCGGCCCCCGTGAGTTGAAAATGTCCGAAGCTGCGAAAGCCTTGGCTGAAATACAAACGGTTCCCGTACGCCGGGACTTTGTCGAGCACGAATTGCGCCTGGTGGGAAAGGTGGAATATGATGAAACCCGCCTTAAATATATTACCGCATGGTTTCCTGGCCGGTTGGACCGGTTGTTTGTCGATTATACTGGAACACCCGTGCGTAAAGGTGACCATTTAGTGGAGATTTATAGCCCTTCCCTCATTACAGATCAGGAATCACTGATCCAAGCCAAAAAAGCGGTTGAGAGTTTAAGTGAATCCACAGTGACAAAAGTCTTAAACAACCGAATGGAAACACTGGAAAGGGCACGCGAACGATTGCGTTTGCTGGGCTTGACGGAAAAACAGATTCGAGAAATTGAAGAACGTGGCCAGCCATCCGAAAGGATTACATTTTACTCTCCCATGGATGGAATTGTAATCCACAAGAATGCCATGGAAGGTGATTACGTTCAAACCGGTACCCGCATCTATACCATTGCCGATTTAAGCGTGGTATGGGTGAAAATGGATGCCTATGAATCGGACCTGCAATGGATTCACTATGGGCAGGAGATTGAATTTACCACGATTTCATATCCCGGCAAAGTATTTAAGGGACGAATCTCATTTATTGATCCTTACCTTAATGAAAAAACCCGGACTGTCAAAGTTCGAGTCAATGTGGAAAATCCGGATGGCAAACTGAAACCTGAGATGTTCGTGCGGGCAACGGTCCAAAGTAAAGTGAACGCTTCCGGCGAAATATATGACACCCAGTTAGCGGGGAAATGGATCAGTCCCATGCACCCTGAAATCATTAAAGATCATCCTGGAACGTGTGATGTGTGCGGCATGCCCCTGGTCAAAGCGGAAGAATTGGGCTTTGTGAATCCTGATGTTCAAGAAGGAAAAGCCCCTTTGATCATACCCGATTCAGCCCCTCTGATTACCGGAAAGCGGGCGGTTGTTTATGTCAAAGTCCCCAATACCAAAAAACCCACGTTTCAGGGCCGGGAGATTGTTTTAGGTCCGCGCTTGAAAGACCATTACATCGTCCAATCCGGTTTGAAGGAAGGTGAAGAAGTCGTTGTCAAAGGGAACTTCAAAATCGACAGCGCGCTGCAAATTCAAGCCAAGCCCAGCATGATGAGCCCGGAGGGTGGTGACGCAGGGGGCGGTCACGCCCATTCTGGTTCGATGCGCGAAGAACCCAAATCTTCACCTCAACATACTATTTCCGTATCAAATAAAGTAATACCAAATTTGTTGAAAGCCTATCAATCCATCTACGAAGCCTTGTTGCAAGACAACTTGAAAGCAGCGCAATCGGCGTCGGAAGAATGGGTGGAAGCAGCCAAACTGAACAACTTGCAAAAAGTCGAAATGTTGGGTCATGGCGTGATGCACGCCAAAAATTTGGAGGAAGCCCGCCAGGCCTTTCAGAAAATCGCTGACTTAATGATCAAGGCTGTAGAAGAACATGGCACCCCGGAAGAGACCGTGCATGTATTGCACTGTCCGATGGCATTGAACAATCAAGGAGCCGATTGGCTGCAGTGGCAGCATGAAACCCGAAATCCCTATTTTGGCGATTCCATGTTGCAATGTGGCGAACTGAGAAAATCCATTGAACCCCGGCTTGCGACAGAAACCAAAGAAACACAATCTCAAAACACTGTGAATGTATACACGGCTGCCTATTTGAAATCCTTTTTGGAGCACTACAAATCGGTAAAAGACGCTTTGGTTCAAGACGAGTTGCAAAAAGCCAGGCAAGCGGCCCAAAAATTGAGTCAAACAGCACAAAATGCCGATGACGCTTCTGTCAATAAATTCGCGAACAATATAACCAAAGCCCAGGATATTAACGAAGCCCGTTTGGCTTTTGCAGTGATATCCAACGTCTTGATTGATGCGATAAAGAAACACAATCCATTGGAAACAACACTCTACAGCATTCACTGCCCCATGGCCTTTCAAAACAAAGGAGCGGACTGGCTTCAATGGTCGAAAGAAATCCGGAATCCATACTTTGGAGACGCAATGCTAACGTGTGGAGAGGTAAAAAATACATTCGGTTCGACAAGTAAGCCACTCCAAACCGATCAAAACTGAACAATAAATAATCACGAGAATTCAAACTAACATTGATGCGACAAGGTGTCTCATGCTGAATAATCTTATTCGTTTTTGCCTGGAAAACAAACTGGTTGTCACCCTTTTCATTGTGTTCATTATTCTGTGGGGAATGATTGTAGCTCCATTTGATTGGGAATTGGGTTGGCTTGCACGTGATCCCGTCCCTGTTGATGCCATTCCCGACATCGGTGAAAACCAACAAATCGTCTTCACCGAATGGATGGGGCGCTCGCCTCAAGATGTCGAAGACCAAATCACTTATCCTCTGACAGTTTCGCTCTTGGGGGTACCTGGAGTGAAAACCATCCGCAGTTACTCCTTCTTGGGGTTTTCTTCCATTTACATCATTTTCAAAGAGGACATTGAATTTTATTGGTCCCGATCCCGGGTGTTGGAGAAACTCAACAGCCTTCCCGCCGGAACTTTACCGGATGGAGTACAACCAGCGCTTGGTCCGGATGCCACAGCCTTAGGGCAAATTTTCTGGTATACCCTGGAAGGATACGATGAAAATGGGAATCCAACCGGTGGCTGGGATTTGGACGAACTGCGCAGCATCCAGGATTGGTATGTTCGTTATGCGTTGATGTCTGCCGAAGGAGTGAGCGAAGTGGCCTCGGTGGGCGGGTTCGTGCGTGAATATCAAATCGATGTGGACCCGGATGCCATGCGAGCATACAACGTCACCCTGGATGATGTCTTCAATGCCGTTCGACAATCCAATGTGGATGTGGGAGCCCGCACCATCGAAGTCAATCGCGCCGAGTATGTCATACGGGGGTTAGGATTTCTCGAAAGCGTGGAAGATATAGAAAAGTCCGTCATCAAAGCAAACGATAATGTTCCTGTTACCGTGCAAGATGTGGCTCACGTCTCCACCGGCCCTGCCCTGCGCCGTGGTGCGTTGGACAAAGCCGGTGCGGAAGCCGTCGGCGGCGTGGTGGTGGTTCGTTATGGTGACAATCCACTGAAAGTTATCCAGAACGTTAAAGCCAAAATTGAAGAACTTTCCCCTGGCCTGCCCAAGAAAGTGTTGGATGACGGAACGGTTTCTCAGGTGAAAATCGTTCCATTCTATGACCGGACTGGTCTTATTTATGAGACGTTGGGTACGCTTAAAACGGCATTAAGCGAAGAAATTTTAGTCACCGTAATCGTTATTATTGTCATGGTTTATCATTTGCGCAGTTCGCTGCTCATTTCCGCTTTGTTGCCCATCTCTGTTTTGATGTGCTTCATCGCCATGAAGCAATTCGGTGTGGACGCCAACGTCGTGGCGCTCTCCGGCATTGCCATTGCCATTGGCACTATGGTGGATATGGGGGTGGTGATCTGTGAAAACATCTTGAAGCATTTGGATCAATCCAAAGAAGGTGAAAACAAACTCGAGGTCATTTTCCGCGCCACAACTGAAGTAGGCAGCGCTATTTTAACTGCAGTCGCCACCACAGTGGTAAGTTTTCTTCCGGTGTTCACCATGACGGCGGCGGAAGGCAAACTCTTCAAGCCATTGGCGTTTACCAAAACCTTTGCCTTGATCGCTTCCATTATTGTGGCATTGACCATTATCCCCCCCTATGCACATCTTCTGTTTACAGGAAAGATTCGTGGGAAAACATTACGAAATTTGGTCTTCGGCGGATTAACCATCGCTGGCTTTTTGCTGACCTTCCTGTTTTCCTGGTGGGTAGGTCTCATTGTGATTGGTTTTGGCCTTTATCATTTTATCGCTGATCGATTGCCGGAACGTATACAACGCTGGATTCCCATGTTTGTCAACGGCTTGGCATTATTGGTGGTTGTCACCTTTCTTAGCAATCATTGGCTTCCATTAGGACCTGAAAAAGGTGAACTATCCAATTGGATTTTTGTTGTGGTCCTATTAGGGGGGATTCTGGTTTTAATCCAAGTATTTATGCGTTATTACGAACCACTTTTGCGCTGGTGTTTAAACCATAAAACCACCTTTATGACCGTTCCAATTTTGACCGTGTTGTTGGGGGGATTCATATGGCTTGGATTTGATGCCTTTTTCGGTTTTTTGCCTAAATCCGTCTTGAATGCACCGATTGTGTCTGACGTTCGGCATGCCTTCCCCGGATTGGGCGAAGAATTCATGCCCCCCTTGGACGAAGGCTCTTTCTTATATATGCCCACCACTATGCCCCACGCTTCCATTGGAGAGGCAATGGATGTGTTGGAAAAAGTCGATATGGCCATTCAAGCCATACCCGAAGTGGAACAGGTGGTCGGCAAAATTGGACGGCTGGAAAGTCCGTTGGATCCTGCGCCGGTTTCCATGATCGAAACGATTGTGAATTACAAAAGTGAATACAAAACCGATAGTACTGGACATCGTTTGCGCTTTGAATATGACTATGACAACGAAGAATTTATCCGAGACGATAACGGAGAATTGATTCCCGATTCCAATGGCATGCCGTTTCGGCAATGGCGCGATCACATTGAATCTGCCGACGATATTTGGGATGAAATCACCAAAGCGGCTCAAGTGCCGGGGACCACATCCGCCCCTAAACTGCAGCCCATTGCCACCCGGCTTATTATGCTGCAGAGCGGGATGAGGGCTCCGATGGGGGTGAAGGTGAAAGGACCAAATTTGGAAACCATAGAAGATGTGGGCTTGCAAATCGAAAAATTCTTGAAAGAAGTCCCTTCTGTTAAAGCCGAAGCCGTTTTCGCGGATCGGGTTGTGGGGAAGCCTTATCTTGAAATCGATATCGATCGCGACGCTATTGCGCGTTATGGCGTCACCATTCGGAAAGTGCAGGATGTCATTGAAGTCGCAATTGGCGGCAAAAGGATTTCAACCACCGTAGAAGGCCGTGAGCGTTATCCAGTGCGTGTTCGCTACATGCGTGAACTTCGCGATACGATTGAATCTCTGGGCGCCATATTGGTTCCTACACCATCTGGCGCGCAAATCCCTATGCGTGAATTGGCTGATATACGCTATGTTCGTGGCCCACAAGCCATCAAAAGTGAAGACACCTTTTTGGTGAGTTATGTCCTTTTTGATATGAAAGAAGGATTTGCTGAAGTCGAAGTGGTGGAACAAGCCCGCGAATTTTTGAAGCAAAAAGAAGAAAGCGGTGAATTAACCATTCCCAGTGGTGTGAACTATACCTTCGCAGGGAGTTATGAAAATCAGGTGCGGGCTGGAAAGCGCCTGCGCATTGTATTGCCACTCGCCTTGTTTATCATTTTTATGATCTTGTATTTCCAATTCAAAAACATCCCGACGACCTTGATTGTATTTTCAAGCATCCTTGTTGCATGGGCGGGGGGATTCATTATGATTTGGTTGTACGGTCAGGATTGGTTTTTGAATTTCACACTCTTTGGTGAAAACGTACGTGATCTCTTTCAAGTCCATCCATTTAACCTGAGTGTGGCGGTCTGGGTTGGTTTTCTGGCGTTATTTGGAATCGCGAGCGATAATGGCGTGATTTATTCCACCTACCTAGACCAAACATTTGATAGAGAAAAACCTCGTACCACAAAGGAGATTCGTGAAGCTACGATTATCGCTTCTGTTCGACGAATAAGGCCGTGCTTGATGACTACTGCAACCACGTTATTGGCACTCATCCCTGTTTTAACATCAAAAGGACGAGGAGCGGATATAATGGTACCCATGGCAATCCCTTCTTTTGGGGGTATGACCGTGGTTATTGTTACCGTTTTTGTGGTCCCTGTGCTTTATAGTGCCATTGAGGAATGGAAAGCACGCCACAATACAAATATTACAGATAAAATACGTAATTAATACGAAAGGAGTCTGACACGATGACGCATCATGAACATCATCACTCCAATCAACATAACGAATCGACTGTAAAAGATCCCGTATGTGGGATGACGGTCAAACCTGAAACAGCTGCAGGATCGCATGAATTCAAGGGCACAACGTATTACTTTTGCGGTAAAGGCTGCCTGGATAAATTCCAGAACGATCCGGAAAAATACTTGACAGACAAAAAGGAAGACACTGATCAACAAGCTAAACCAGGGCGTATTTTCATATGCCCCATGCATCCCGAAGTCCGACAGGACAAACCCGGCTCCTGTCCTCATTGCGGGATGGCGCTTGAACCGGAGAGTATTAGCCTGGATGATGAAGAGGATGAAGAACTGATAATGATGCGGCGCCGATTTTGGATTAGCCTCATTTTCACCCTTCCCCTCTTCATCTATGCCATGTCCGATGCAATCCCTGGCTTAAACTTGAAAGCATTATTTTCATCCTCGACGGGCAACTGGCTTCAATTCATCCTGGCCACTCCCGTGGTTTTATGGGGAGGATGGCCCTTTTTCCAACGCGGTTGGGCTTCTATCGTCAATCGCAATCTGAACATGTTCACATTGATCGCCATGGGAACGGGCGTTGCATATGTCTATAGTGCCATTGCCACCTTATGGCCATCCATCTTTCCTGAAACATTCCGTTCACCATCAGGGACTGTGGACGTCTATTTTGAAGCATCAGCCGTAATCGTTACATTGGTGTTACTCGGTCAAATGCTGGAATTAAAAGCACGCCATCAAACATCTGGCGCTCTACGGGCTCTTCTTGAACTTGCCCCCAACACTGCAAGACGCGTAAATCAGGACGGCAGCGAAGAAGACGTATCGCTTGATGACTTGAAAAAAGGTGATCAATTGCGTGTACGACCCGGCGAAAAAATTCCAGTCGATGGCGTAATTGTAGAGGGATCAAGCACAATCGATGAATCAATGGTAACAGGAGAACCCATCCCCGTAGAAAAAACACAAGGTGATCCTGTCACCGGTGGAACCGTTAATCAAAGTGGAAGTTTTTTAATGACCGCTGAACATGTTGGCGATGAAACTCTACTTTCTCAAATCGTTCAATTAGTCAGTGAAGCACAACGAACCCGGGCTCCAATCCAAAACCTTGCTGATAAAGTCGCTGGATATTTTGTCCCAACAGTGATTGGGATTTCAGCGATAACATTCATCGTTTGGTCATTGGTTGGTCCGACGCCTGCAATGGCCTATGCTTTGCTTAATGCAGTCGCGGTGCTCATCATCGCGTGTCCCTGTGCACTGGGGCTGGCTACTCCCATGTCAATCATGGTGGGAACCGGCCGCGGAGCCCAATCAGGTATTTTAATTCGCCATGCAGAAGCCTTGGAACGTTTTGAAAAAGTAGACACGATTGTTGTGGATAAAACCGGTACATTAACCGAGGGAAAACCAAAATTAATGTCAATTCTTCCTCTAAATGAAATGAAGGAAGAAGAACTGCTCTATTATGCAGCAAGTTTGGAACAAGGCAGTGAACACCCATTGGCAAGCGCCATCATTGCTGGTGCCCATGAACGAAATATCCAACAGGGGCAAGCAACTGATTTTCACGCCGAATCCGGCAAAGGTGTCCAAGGTACAATAGATAATAAACGAATCGTTATAGGCAACCAGAAATGGTTGGAAGAACAAGGCTTTAACCAACCAGAATTACAAGAAAAAGCCGATAAACTTCGCGAAGATGGCCAAACGGTTATGTTCGCTTTAATTGATGATCAACCAGTAGGAATTCTTGGTGTGGCCGATCCTATCAAAGAAACGACCGAAGAAGCTATTAACGTTTTGCACAAGCACGGCCTCTCCATTGTTATGCTTACAGGGGATAATCAAATAACCGCTCAAGCCATTGCCAAGAAATTAGGCATTGAAGATGTCAGAGCCGACATTTTACCCGACCAAAAAAATCAAATCATCAAAAAACTACAAAATAACGGAAAAATCGTTGCTATGGCGGGTGACGGAATCAATGATGCCCCTGCTCTGGCCCAGGCTGATGTGGGTATAGCAATGGGAAGCGGAACGGATGTCGCCATTGAAAGCGCAGGAATCACGCTCGTCAAAGGTGATTTGCGAGGTCTTGCCAAAGCCTACGTTTTAAGCCGCACCATGATGCGGAATATCAAGCAAAATCTCGTTCTCGCATTCGGCTATAACAGTTTGGCTGTCCCTATCGCTGCAGGCGTGTTATATCCATTCATTGGATTATTACTCAGCCCCATGATTGGAGCCGCAGCCATGAGCCTCAGTTCAGTTTCAGTCATCGCCAATGCCCTGCGTTTAAGGAGTATTCCGTTGGATTAAAAGATAAACTTTTATAAGCGATCAACAGTTTAAAGTACCATTCCCCTCCCAAACTGGGATGGGCTAGGGTTGATAAGAAAACGTTGAGCAAAATCCTTTAACCCCCTCCTAACCTACCCATTAAATTGGGTGAGGAATAGCGAGATCAATTTTAAGTTTTTTATCAACATATAACAGAGAAGTTACTAATCCTTATTTCAGGTATTTTTGATAAGCCTGAACAGCCAGTTCATCACAACATTCATTTTCGGTGTGGCCGGAATGGCCGGCTACATATTCCAGGGTAACGTCATGTTTATTAACAAGTTCATCCAATGCTTTCCACAATTCAACATTTTTAACAGGCTCCAAGCCTTGCTTGGTTTTTCGTTTCCAATTGTTACGCTTCCAATTTCTGATCCACTCCGTAATTCCCTGACGAACATAATTACTGTCAGTCATAACATGAACACGGGTTGGAACTTTACGCAACCGTTTAAGCCCTTCAATGACTGCCCTCAGTTCCATCTTATTATTGGTAGTATGAGGTTCCGAACCAAAAAATTCCTTTCGGTAACCCGTGCTTTTTTGGTGAAGAATACAGGCCCATCCCCCTGGCCCTGGATTACCACTGCAAGCACCATCTGTGTATAGAAATATATCAGCGTCGGAAGGATTCTTGGCGTTGGCGGCACTCATTTTATTCCCTGGTGAAAAAACGTTCCACCATCATATCGACAAAATAAAAACATCCCAAGGTGAATAAACCACCCTGGGATGCATTCAATTAACATATTCTACTTATATTCAGTTTACCAAAAATCGACCCGCACACTCAAACGGGCATTCAATGCACGCTCAATCTTTTCGAGTGATTCATTGATATGATCGCGTGAATAATCATCAACCTTATCCAAATGTTTGCTTAAATGACGCAATCCATCCCGGATGGTTCTCAGCGCCCGCCATGCCTGAGTGCGTGCATCTTCCGGCATGGAAATAGGCGGTTCCAGCATAATCTCAATCATCCGCTTGAGATGAAGCCGTTGTAACATGCGCCGCGGTGAAGAAATGAGAGGATCTTCATTCTTGAAATACCCATCCTCTAATTTTTCCAAATCAGGCTCAAGCACATCATCCCAAACGCCATTGGTCACGGTTTTAAACAATTCTGGCAAGGTAAAATTCACCGCCTGTTCATGTCGCTGGCGTTCCGCATCAAGTATCCGGCGAATGGTCAATGGGGAGTACAAATTATAAAGGATGACATCGTAAAAACCATTGACTAGCTCATTAATAGAATATTCATGAGCGGGACCAACTGATCTCGAACCCCAATGATACCATTTTTGAGCGGCCAGTTTGTTGAGTAATTCAGGGTCAAAATCATATATTTCATCATCGAATACGGTTTCAATAATATACTGCAATGCTTCACGCTGTTTAGCCGGCGAAACAGGATCCAATGGATCAGGATCATGAGGACCACCTTTTTTAACTCGGTTAACATACTGCCCTCCAATATGCTTCAACGCATAATAGGCTGAATCCAGATAGGCAGAGAGAAAATGGTTAAAGCCCTGTCGAATTGGTGTATAATCTTCCCCTTCTTTAACCAGATTGGGAAGTTTGGGGATTGTATCCAACGCCAACTGAGCCACCTGTTTCCCATAGGCCAATGGATCATTCCCTAAATCACCTTGATTACATAAGGGATCGATTCCCCATCCTGAAAAACCAGCAAAGAGATCCTCATCTGTACCATACGTGTATCGTGGGGTTTCAGCTTTTTCGGCGAGTAAAGTCAATACCTCTTGTTTCGTTTCACCAGTAGCTGGTTTTACATCTTTGTATGCATATTCGATAGCTAATTTATCGTATGGCCCCACGGTGGGATCCCAATAATACCCTTGCTCCACACCTTCCGGGGCAATATTAATGGGGTTGTAATCCATCACACTGGAAGTCAATCCCACCTCTCCAGTTAAAGATTTATTGTGCAAATCCTCCAAGCGATGAAGCGTACTGCCTTCAAAATTGTGTCGCAGTCCAAGCACATGCCCCATTTCATGAGACGAGAGCATCACGAGAAATTGATAAATTAATTCATCCGTAAGTGGTTTTGAAACATTCTCAATCCCAACTCGTGCTGCGATAGTTTGCAAACCAAAACGAGCCTGGTCAACCAAAAATTCACTAAAATCATGGCAATGATTGCGTGGATCCTCAGGGATATCACGTTTAAAGCGGTTTTTAAATTGCTCCACTCTATCCGGTTCTTTAATTCTTCGAAGCTCTAACAAACTACGAATTTGATCACCCTCAATGATAAAACCACCATGAATCATTTCCCCTGTTCGTGGATCAGCCACCCATTGTGAAACACCACCATAGGCCATGCTATGGGATACATTCCAATGCACGGTGTTGTAACGAGCATCTGAAATATCCCACTCAGTATCATCCGGCTGAAACTTAACCACTATGGCATCCTTGATTCCGGCTTGTTCAAACGCCTTGTTCCATTGAAGAATCCCGTCCTTCACCCCTTGGCGATATTCCTTGGGAACTGTATTCTCGATCCACATTACCAACGGTTTTACCGGGGGAGAGAGTTCCAATTCTGGGCTGGCTTTGCGAATATCCCACTTGCTGATATTTCGGATAAAACGTTCACTTCGTTCATCATCTCCAAAATCCATATGAGCTTCAATAAAATGGCCAACCCGATTATCCGCAATCCGAGGTTCAAATTCGGGATTATCCTTCAATTGCCGAATATCGGTAATCACATTGACCGTCGCACTACGTCCATCCGGTACAGCAATATTGCCGCCCAACGAACCACCGCGCAAAGCATATTCGATAAAGACCACCACATTTTCGGGATTATTCTTGGTTTCTTTTATATAACTATTGGATCCATCAACACCATAACCTCCCCTCAATGCTGAACCAACCATACGGCCAACCTGGAAATAATCTGACATAAACACTTGAGTCATATCAACAAGATAGGCCGCATTTTCAGGATTGGTCGCTGCCACGGGCAAGGAAGCCATAATTGAATCGCTATAGTTTTTCTTTACCGCTTTCTCTCTTGGAGAATCTTCTGAAGCGGTAAATCTTAAATTACGTTCGACAATCTGTATTTTCCCATTGATGTTCCGGAAATAGACGATCGTGTCTCCCAAATAAGTGCCTGGTTTAGCCCAACTACTACCAACGCCTGTCGCCAAAACGCCCGATATAAGGAACTGCTTATCCAACTGAGCAGGCAATACTTCCCATAGCACTTTACGATCTTCTTTAGTGTAGATGGTAAACAATCCTTCTGTTTTAGTTGCATCTTTAATGGTTTGCTCAAATTTCCCCGGTTTTTCTGATGGGGGGGTACCAGGACGTCCTCCATTAGGCCGGCCTTGTTGTGGTTTCTTGGCTTGAGTTTTGTCTTCATCTTCAACCGCTTCACTTGGCTCACCAATTGTTTTTTCCATCTCAGCGCTAATCTCACCACCATTCACCGTTACATTGGAATTAATAAACGTCGCATTTATACCATAGTTATATATGGTTATATCCCCGACTTCATTACGGGTCACGCTTTTCTTTTCTTTGGAATGATCTTGAACGGCGGGTTTTGGAGCTTCTTTTTTCTTCTCTGGCTTTTTCTTGGGTGTAACTTTGACATCTTTGGTTGCATCAGCAACCTTGGCATCCCCTTTTTTTGCTTCAACTTGCTCTTCCTTCTGTAAATCCTTCTCGGGTTCTTCCGCCATGCAGGGTGTTAATCCTAAACACAAAACCAGGCAAATCGGCAAAAGTATAAATAACAAGCGTTTGGACATAAAATAACCTCCTTGGTCCTTCCAAGTGACTCAAATTAATACAGATATGCACCGCTCAACCGGAATACAATAAAATGATAGGAAAATCGATTATAAGCCGGATTTTACAGGTTTGACTAGGGATGTGCACTTTTTGCCATTGTTGTTTCCACTTGTTCTGGTGGGAGTGTGCTCGATTCTGTCAAAGTCCAATCCGTATGGGGTTGATGATTCTTGATAAACCATCCATATAGAACCTTTCCATAGGTTTGGTATTTCATATTGTGGCGTTCATAAAGCGGTTGAAGTAGCTTTTGCAGCCGGGGAAGGTTATAACATGGCACGCCAGGAAAATAATGATGCTCCAAATGGTAATTGGAATAAAGATAGGCATAATCCCAAAACCAACTCCCTTTCATCAAGGTCGACCATTGAGCCACATCATCCGGATTAATGTTATAATGCTGGCCTGCCCTATTGATAGTAAAAGCAACTGGAAATACAAAAAAGTATGGCACAGCATACAATTTGAAGAAAATCCAAAAACCGCTAAATGTTATCAGGCTAACCATGACTGATAAATGAAGACCAATCGTAATCAGCCGTTCTTTTTTTATGACTCGCTGTAACTCTGGAGGATACCCAGCAACTTCTTTTGCTGCGGCACGAAAATAAATTGGGAAAAGGGCGGGTGTCATATATAACAACTTATACCACCGTTTCACTTTTTTTGGGGTTAAATGTGCCCGCTTGGGATCATCCTCCCATGATCCTAATTCATCGTGGTGATCCAAATGCCACCGGGTAAATTGAGTACGCGATATGCCGCTGGGAAGCGCATAAAGCCATCCAAGAAAAGCCATCCAACCTGGCCGGTTTTTCTTGAATACGGCTCGATGAATAACCTCATGCAATAAGACAGTGAAATCAAATACAATAAATCCCAATACAATGGAACACGGTAACCATATCCACGCATGGTCTGTATTCACCGCGATAAGAATGGCTAACACCGCTAACGCAATCTGCCTGAAAACAATGGCAAAATGCTTCCACGCCACAGGTTTGTGAAGCTCTCGCAACGTATCACGTGGGATGGCTTCCCGCAGTTCTTTTTTAAATTCACCCAGCCGCTTGTAATAATATTTGTTTTTCTTCCTGGGTGACTGGGTGGGTTGCGATTTATTTTGATGTCTTTCATCTGATGACATGACCATTCAAATTATCCTCTATTTATAAGTCTGTTGTGGATGATGAACTGAGATTCCAGCGAAGAAGCGTTTTTGTCTTTTCGAAATTATACTTATTCTAACTTTTAGTCCAATTTGGGGCAAGAAAAATGGGTTATAAAGATTTGGATCCAACAATCGAGTATTCATTTTCATCAGCCATCTAATAGAATATCTTGAAAAAAGGGCTGAATGATTCGACTGTTTTTCGGCTTTCTAACTCTGGCCGATTCCAATAAAATGGCATGAGCCTCCACCGCATCAAACTGAATCCGGGATTCCGCAACTGAACAATAGTCAGGATTCAAGTCAATACCAATATAATTACGTCCCGTCGCTTGGGCGGCTACACAGGTGGCTCCCGTTCCATTAAACATATCTATGACAATATCACCCTCAAAATCCACTTCAGGTGCCCGCTTAAAGGTATACATTAACATTAACCGTTGGGGTAAAACCACAGGAAATGGGCAAGGATGCCCCCCCGCTCGTTTGACATCAGCAGGATAAATGGGCCAAACCTGCATACTCAAATTTCTCCATTCCTCCTGTGTTAAGCGACTGGGAAGTTTTGCCTCTTTTGGAATCGCTGGCGGAATCCCTTCTTTGACAAATACATTTATAAACTCAATGGTGTTATCTTCAAAAATATTAGGGGGATAGGGATAACTTCCAAACATTTTCACGGTGGTTTGTTTTTGCCAAACATACAAACTAAATCGATACAATTCTGGGATAGAGCTTAAAATACTTTGCTCAATATCGCTACTCAAGTTCTTCAAATGGCGAGTATGTTGAGTATTCATTTGTTTCTTGGGAATCGGCATGATGGGAGTAATAATGGCTAATTTCCCATTCGGGATAAGAACTCGAGCGGTTTCCTGCCAAACAGGAACAAGGTCCTGAATAAACTGAGCATATTCAGTCTGACCTATTTGTCCTTCCACACCATAATCAACCGTATTCCAATAAGGAGGGCTGGTAATAGCAAGCGCTGCACACTCATCCGGCAACTGCCTCAGAGACTGCAGCGCATCACTTTGTACGATTCGATTGGCCCATTCTTTAGGCCAATGGGTTGAGTCGGGAATGCGATACATAATCCCCTATCATTCATATATGCTAGTAATATTAAATTTGAATCCAACGAGCCACATCTGGCGCATGATAAGTCAATATAATGTCACATCCCGCCCGCTTGAAGGAGGTCATTGTTTCCATCACCACTCGCTTTTCATCAATCCAGCCTTTTTCGGCAGCGGCTTTAACCATGGAAAACTCCCCACTTACATTATAGGCTGCTATGGGAGTATCAAACCGCTCCCGCAAATCCCGTATAATATCAAGATAGGGCAATCCCGGTTTCACCATGATAATATCCGCACCAGCCTCCACATCCAGCGCGGCTTGACGAAACGCTTCCCGCCGATTGGGTGGATCCATTTGATGAGAGCACCGATCCCCAAACTGAGGAGCAGATTCCGCTGCATCTCGAAATGGTCCATAATAACCAGAAGAATATTTGACAGAATAGGCCATGATGGGAGTATATGAATACCCCGCTTCATCCAACGAATCACGAATCGCTTGCACCCGTCCATCCATCATGTCGGAAGGGGCAACCACATCACTACCCGCCTTCACATGAGTTAAGGCTTCTTTACAAAGAAGGTCAACCGTTTCATCGTTCAAAATCTTCTCTCCATCAAGTACTCCACAATGCCCATGTGAGGTATACTCACACAAACAAACATCTGTCATAACAACCAATGAATTACAAACGTTTTTAATGGCCTCAACGGCTTTGGGAATCACTCCCTGTTCATGATAGGCTTGAGAACCAACAGCATCTTTCTCTTCAGGAATACCAAACAAAATGACGGCTGGAATCCCCATACCTTCAATTCGCTTGCATTCCTCTGCGATTTGATCGATCCCCCATTGGTAATTTCCAGGCATGGATGATATAGGAGCCTTGGCCCCTGATTGATAGGTCACAAACATTGGATACACCAAATCATCCACTCGAATATGGTTTTCACGCACCATATCACGAATCCGTGGATTCATTCTTAAGCGCCGAGGCCGATGAGTAAAATCAAAAAACATCAAATTCTCCTCTATACTCGCCAATCCAAAGTCGTCATCTTCTCATCATGGCTTGTATTACCTTTAAAAGCATGTAATACAAACCGCCCTCTGTCTTTATAAAATTCAGCTTCAATCCACCCAACTGGTTCACTGTCTCTGAAGTTATAACCGATGGCTGGCAAATTGATGAGATGAATTCCCTCCCTCATATCATGAGAATATGCATGCGAATGACCATAGATAATCCCTTTAACCTTATTATGAGGTTTTATTAAGCGGAATAGACGTTCAACATCCAATAAATCTCCATCATTGTCACCCAAAGTATGGTGTACAATAAGAAAAGTGGGAGTATTGTCACTTGCTTGTAAATATTGCTCCAGCCACTGGCGTTGAGATTTCCCAAGCAATCCAGCAACTCGATTAACATAAAGCAAAGAATCGAGTAAAATAAAGCGAACCGGTGATGATTCCAACACCACTACCCACTTCCCATTGACTGATTGCTCTTTGCCTTCTGTTGAAGGAAAGGTTTTTAAAAAATGCTCACGATGATCATGATTACCCAATGCCATACAAACTGGACGTGTATCCGCCACCGGTTTCAGCAAAGATTTGAGATTGGCATAATCACCAACCAAGCCTTCAAGACGGGCTAAATCGCCACTAATCATTACCCCTTCGGTCTTCGATTGTACCAAGTCAGGAATGATCGATTTCAAATTATCAAATGGACGAAAACCTCTATATTCATTGGAAGTATCCTGGGGTATATGGGTATCCGAGAGCAAAGCCCAGCGTGTTGATTCTTTTTCTTCTCCCGCTTGGGCTTGTATTCCCAGTATTCCCCCTCCAATCCCGGTGTATTTCAAAAAGGTTCGACGAGATAGAGCAGTATGAAATAGTCCAGGCATGGTGCTCTCCTTTTATTGTACTATTCTGTTTAGTTTAATTTTGTGGTGCAACCACGTGATTTACAATAGTCCCAAGTCCTTCGACCGTCACTTCCATTCGGTCTCCGGCATGGGCGGGTAATGCCGCAGACGTTCCCGTGAAAATAACATCACCCGGCTCCAATACAAAAACCCGTGAAAGATCGCTTACCATTTTAGCGGGAGTGTACACTAAATTGGCAGTGGTATGCTTATATATTTCTTTTTTCCCTTTCTCTTCGTTACTCACAATCAAAGTACGTTCGCGGTTGTTCCAATCCACCCCACAATAAATAAAGGGACCATAAGGTGAAAAATTATCACCGTGCTTTAACGCAAAAGGCAATAAAGTCTCTTCCTGATCAAGCGGTTCCCCCTGGATTTTATGGTAAGAATCCACCGATCCCACAATATCATTGGCCACCGTATATCCAAAAATGGCATCCTGGGCTTTTTTTTCATCCGCATTTTTGACTCGTTTCCCAATAACAATTGCCAATTCAGTTTCCACCAGCAATTCATCTAGCGCGGCTGGCAGGATAACGTCATCCCCCGGCGAAGCAGCGGATGTTGGGGGTTTTAAAAACCAACGAACTGTTTTAAAGGGCTTCTTTCCTTCTTCCCATGCTTCCTTATATGAACCAGCAAGCCCGATGATCTTTTGTGGTTCGCTGGGATGCAAAAACCGGACTCGTTCCTTTTCCACCTTTAATCCGGCAGGAATCCCTCCCGCCCATGGCGCATTCGTCAATTGGGCAATCATATCCCCTTCCACTTTTCCATAAAAAACCCGCTCATTTAATTCATAACGGCAATATATTTCTTCACTCCATCCTATAACCACCACTAGACTCAGAAACAACCCAATAATCAGAGACTTACGTATCATTTTACCCTCCATTTTTCTAATGACTTTCTTCTATTTTCGATTATTGATTTTCGCGCATCTTCCATCAAATGAAAAGGTTTCCTTTTCATTCCCCTTACCAGAGGACGTAAGTACTCGACCCTGAATATAAAAAATACGGGTGAGGGAAAATCGTCTCCCTCACCCGTATGAACTGGATATGGATAGTTTTAAAATTTTGAAAAACCCGAAATGGAAGAGTTATCTTCAAAGGTGACACTTAAACGGGCTGGACCGGTTGAAGCGGCAGATTCACTGGCGAAGATTTCTACACCATTGCCTCCCGTAATTTCCAAGTACCACCCGTGGTTCAATGATGGATCTTGTGACCATTTTTGTATACTGCTAGTGACGTCAAATGAACCTGCGTCATCGAACTCAGTTACGTAATCGCCAATCTCTTGACCATCGACAACGAATTCACCGTCATTAATGAAATTATTAAGTGTAACGGTTCGTTCGTCGAAGTGGGTATTCACATTGTTGTTTTGAAAATCTTTAATTTCCAGAACAACAATTAAATCACCCGTATTCGGGATTACGATTTCCACTCGGGCATTGACGATATCCGTTCCGACCGGGATTTGACCGGCATCATCGCCAAAAATGTTATCAAAACGCAACAATCCGAATTCATTCTCTCCATTATCATTTGCGTCCATTAGAAATGTAGGATTGAGACCAAAATTGACGGACATTAAATCTCCCGGTGCACCACCATAGTTTGTGTTCATTTCAAAATCGGGAATATAGGAAATGAAAGCATCATGCACGCCATTGTATCCGTTGACACCTTCTTGAAAAGTGTAAATGGTACCATCAGCCGCTTCAACAACCAACTTTGGAGAGGCGTTCCCTTTTTCAACCGTTGAAATAAAAATGCCATCGCTCGCATAATGAGGATAAAATAAAAATCCGTTATTGGGCGCACCGTCGGCGAGTTCCTGTATCACCGGGGTAATATCGACGCACTGGCGAAAACCAATAGAATTATTCGAGAACACACCGATATGTTCTTTGGAAAAATCGACACCAGGCCAGGGTGCAGCGTCTCCGAAAACGGATGCATACGTGGCCGTATCGAGATCAATTGCCTTGGCAAAATTAGCAATCATAATGTTTTGCCAGGATGAACCTGAATTGGGGGTGTAAAAATCGATTTTCGCACTTAGGATTTTTACACCGTGAGGAATCTGATAGCTGCCGTTGCCCATGATATCCTCGAATTTAAAAAAACCAACATTAAAGGTGCCATGTGCAGAACTCGATTGAGAATCCAGCCATACCACATCCTCTTGCGAATAATTTGCATCAGGATTGTCACGGCTTACATAGGTGTCTTTTACACCATCGTAACCATTGATGCCATGCTCAAATATGACGGAGCGAATCTGGGCGAAACTGAGTTGTGCGCTTAAAACCACTCCCACGACGACGAAGATACAAACTACCTGTTTAAACTTCATTATGCTCTCTCCTTCCTGGATATCAGAAAATGTTTTGAATGAGCATTATAATCCGTGAATGTTAGCGAAACGTTCATATGCGGTTTGAAGTTTGTATAATATAATTTTTTTCCCGTATGATTTATGCTAACATATATTAATAGGCTTTACGTTCTTTTATCCAATCGGGAACCCAACCGCCGGTGCGAAAAATATCACCGCGGCTGTAAAGACCGTTGCTCATTTCGTAAGGTGCGAAACTCCCTGGCTTGCCCGGGTAACTGGGACTTCCACCGATGCTATCTGTCATATCAGGGCCCACACCTTCAAGCAAATACATATCGGCGGGGAAATCGAAATAGATTGGTATTTTTGTGCCCTCGCCTTTCTTTCGGGGTGTGTATTCAAAACGTTGATCATATGTGTTTGCTTGCTCATGCTTATGCTGCTTACTAGCAAATGGATCAAGGGTTGCAACAGTTGAACTTAAGTATGCCACTGGCGTGGTTAAACCATTGTAGGATGAGTATTCGTTCCAATTGGTCGCCCCACCGTATGCGTACATTGGGAGATAGGTTCCTGTATCAATCCGATACATTTCAAGCGCGTCTCCTACTGCTTTCTGGTTTGACTCGGTGGCAGCAACTTTAGCCCTCACTTGAGCGTTAATAAAATTGGGCACAGCGATTGCAGCTAAAATCCCGATTATGGCCACCACAATCAGCAATTCGATCAATGTAAAACCATTCTTTCTCATAAATGGATCCTTTCCTTATATTTTTTTTGCTTTCCACTTCATATGGCTAATATATTACAACATATTCATAAATTCATTTCTTCAATCTTGCTTTATTGCTTTTAATTTGTTGATATATACACTATTTACATCAACTGTCAATCGGTCAAACAAATAGAAATCATATTTAATGATCTTCTAAAGCGATGTTATTAGAACACTAACAAAAGTATCTCGATTCCTCTCTTTTTAAAATTGCTTCTACTCTTTCCTCCACATTCATAAGCTAGATGGAATTAGGCAATGACAATACGTTGCGTAATCTCACAATTACTTGTTTCAAATACACCGCTACTTGGCCCCCCAGGTGAAGAACTCGAAGTGAATTTCGCAAGACAACTCGGTATTCAGGGACATGGCAGATGCTACCTACGGATTGGAAGCGGTTGGTTGACAGGCTCAATTGGACTCCAGATGAACCTTGTGCATTGTAATAAATTATAAAATCGGAACAATAGATAGATATATATAACTGTCACATTTCATTTCAAATAAATCGATTGAGTAAAAAGTAGAAAACTTTCCAATTTGATGTTTATGTCATCTAAACATTTCAAGCCATTCAATTATAATAAATTTAATTTACAATTTTATAAAATCATTTTCTTGTTTTTCATTCATTGGTATTTAATTTTTCTAATCAGGCTGACATGAAAACATAAAGAAAAGAGCAGCAAATGAAAGTTCTCATCGTTGACGATTCAGGTGCAATGCGCAAGCACATAAAAGCATTACTTTCCAATATGGCAGGCATTACCCAATGCGATGAAGCCTCGGAAGGGAAAAAAGCCATATTTTTCGTTAAAGTCAATGACTATGATTTAGTGTTAATGGATTGGAATATGCCCGGTCTTTCCGGCTTGGAGGTGGTAAAGGAAATCCGCGCATTAGGTAAAGAAGTCCCCATCATTATGGTCACCACGAATTCAGAAAAAAGCCAGGTGGTGGAAGCCATTAAAGCCGGGGCAAACAATTACATTGTAAAACCATTTGACCTTGATGTCTTCATCTCAAAATGCCGCCAAACCCTTTCATCAAAGTATGAAATCAAACCTAAAGATCCTTCCGATGAAGGTCCATCATTCGAGAATAAATAGCAATAGTATGATTCCTTTTTTCACTTGTCCAAAACATTGCGAATTTCTCGTAATAATGTATCTATAGCAAATGGCTTTTGTACATAGACTGTACCGGGAGTCAATATTCCTTGATGGCTAATCGCATTATCCGTATAACCAGACATATAAATCACCTTTAACTGCTTGAACTTTTGTTGAAGAGTCTGCGCCAATTTCTTGCCATTCATTCCCGGCATCATCACATCGGTTATCAATAAATTGATAGTATCTCCCTGTTGTTCAGCCGATTTCAGCGCTTCATGTCCCGAAGCTGCATCAATAATTCGATAACCATATTCCCTGAGCCTGCGAGTAACAAGCTTACGAACACTGGTCTCATCTTCAACTAAAAGAATGGTTTCCGTACCCCTTAGTTTCGAGTGGGACTTGCCGGGTGTGGATGGAATGTATTGTTCCTGAGTCACACGTGGCAAATATACTTTAAAAGTGGTACCTCCCCCCAGTTCACTGTATACAAAAATAAATCCCTGGCTTTGCTTGACTATCCCATAAACCGTGGATAAACCTAAACCCGTTCCACTGCCTTTTTCTTTGGTCGTAAAAAAGGGTTCATAAATTTGGGTAATAGTCTCTTTATCCATCCCACAACCGGTATCACTCACAGCAAACATGACATAAGAGCCAAGTTTTATCTCCACCTGATTATGTTCCAAATTTTCATCAAATTCGATATTGGCAGTTTCAATCGTTAGTTTCCCACCAGAGGGCATGGCATCACGGGCATTAACCGAGAGATTCATCAGCACTTGCTCCATTTGGCCCGGATCAGCAAGGACCGATCCCAGTTTGGGTTCCAAAATAAGCGATAGAATAATATCTTCACCCGCTAATAGTTTGAGCATATTACTCATACCATCGATCAGATCATTTATATTAATCTCCTTGGGCTGCATAACCTGCTTTCGGCTAAATGCCAATAGCTGCTGAGTTAATGAGGCAGCCCGTTTTCCCGCTTTGGATATTTCATCAATAAATCGTCGAACAGGATCATCTGGATTTAAATGGTGAACAGCCAGATCACTATATCCCGTTATCGCCATTAAAAGATTATTGAAATCATGGGCTATACCACCCGCCAACCGACCTACTGCTTCCAGTCTCTGCGATTGCCTCAATTTTTCTTCACTTTGCTGTAATTCCTCTTCAACTTTCACTCTGGCCAAGGCGCCGCTGCACTGATCGGCAAACGATTGAAGCAAGTGCAAATGCTTCTCGTTATACTGATTACAGATATAACTTTGCACTGATAACACTCCAATGGATTCATTTTGCCATTGCACCGGCACAAACATTAAGGAACGAGATAAGCGGGAGGTAAAACCGAATGGAGTCAATCCCGTTTCATCCTCTTCCTTTGTGCGGTTGATTAGTACCGGCTCACCCGAGAGAATCCGCCGATGATTATCATTAAAAGAACGTAAGGGTAATGGGGAAGCTTCAATTGGATAAAACTCTCCTGGAGGCGTGTCTTCGTTATATATCCCCTGAATTCTTTTCCGCGATGGATCAAGCATATCCAACGAAAATGCATCATGTTCAAATATTCGCCTTGATTCTTCCGCAACTTTGAGCGCAATCTCCCTGGCATTTAATGGACCCGCTAAATTCTGTGAAATCCATTGCAACGCTTTACGTTCTCTGATAGCTTGAGCACGTGCCCTCATTGCAATATAGGCAGCAATACTCGCAACCAAACATAGAAATATAATCAAAGAAATTATGCCAGCGGCCGCTAATTTAAACCACCAACGTTCTTGCAAAGGAATAGGTGGGATATGAACAATCACCCGTGCGGGTGTATCGTCTATTTCCAATCCCTCATCCCGTGCCTTCACTTTAATAAAAAAAACACCTGGATCCATTAAAGTTGGATCGAATTCATAAACTGGATTCAGCAAAAACGGAGTCCACGATTCTTCACCAAATTTCCATGAATAATAATATTTCTTATTCTGGCTTTTTGAAACGAACGCTTCGATCGCCGCACACTCCACCAAAGCTTTATTTTCTTTGGACACGATCTCAGGTTCCGATAACAAAACCGTATCAGGTTCAATTTTATCCGGTTCAAATCGGTACATGTCATTTTCTACATGAATCCAAAATACGCCGGAGGGTTCTGCCACGACACCATTTACTGTTCCCACATCGAGCAATGTGATTTGATATGGATCAATATCGTTCTGAACCGGTATGACATGGAGAGAACTTTTTCCTGCCATAACCAATGATCCATCATATAATATCCGGCTGTAAGTAATTTCATCATAAAAATGAGTAAATTTTCCATCCTGCCAACGCGAGAATCCAATTTGTCCCCCCGTCTTCCCCGAACAGATGAACCATAAACTATCGTTTACTTCATGGATTTTGTCGATGGTATCACCGATAGGACCGTCAAATTGAGTCCAACCAGAATTCGTTTTTGTGTTATAGTTATAAAGAACATGAGGACCATATAACCAAAGAATTCCTGCTGAATCAATGAAAATCTGATCATCCTTTCCCATGAATTCTGGCAATTGGATTTGTTTAACGATGGCCCCCTCGCGATCAACATGGAATACTTCCTTATCCAACGAATTTATGTCTCTAACACAAAACCAAATCCCATTGTTTCGATCCGGTATTAATTTCTGTATTTCCTTATCATTCAATTCAAATATCTGAAATGATTTCCACACCGAAGCCTCTTGATAATAAATGGCGCAATTAATATCTCGAGATAGAGATTCACCTATAAACCAAATATTTCTCTTTGAATCCGATAGCCCTTTTTCAATTCGATCCAATCCGGTAATTGATTTCTCGAACGAAGTGGAATCCTTTTCATTCCAACGTTTAATGTGGGTGTTATTCCAACTCCACACCGATCCTAAAGCATCTTTGAAAAAACTTCCTTTAGCCTTTGTCCATGGTTCCCACCCTTCATCAGCATAACGAAGAAAACGATCTTTACCCAAAAACCAAACACGATTGAATCGATCATAAAAAGTGGGAATTGGAAATTGGCTAAATTCTGTCCATTCTCTATCAAAACGGCTCCAACGTAACAATAAATTCTCTCCCACACACCAAACCGAACCGTCGGGAGCCTCTTTGATCATCTCAATTTGCTTATTTGGCTCATACGTGAATGAGGGGGATACAAACTCAAAACAACCATTAATCCATTCTGCTAAACGGTATTGTTGACCATCATTTGATTGATGAAAGGAGAGTATCTTCCCATCATGCGTATAACAAAGTTCAAATGGACTTTGATTGGGCATGATTGCTGGATTGGAAACAAAGTTCCATTCATTGTCTCTTTTAATATAAATCCCTCTCTCTGAAGAAACCATTAAGCCATGTTCATAAGTGGAGACAATCGAGCAGAATGCTTCTCCCTTATGCAAACCATATTGTTTCAAGGGATAGATCCAATCATCCCCCACCTTTTTTAACAAACCATCCTTTGTTAATGTATATGGATATCCTTCTTTATCAACTTGAAAATCAATTACATGATCGCCCGGGAATCCATTACCCTGTGTATAAGTCTCCCACATTCCATAGCGTAATAAAGTTAAACCACCATCAACTTGTCTATCAAGCCAGGGATCACAACAAAACCACATTGAGCCATCGTCATCTTCAACGATTCGCCTGATGCTTGGTCCAGCGAGATTTTCATGTTGTCCGAGGGTTAAAAAATCATAACCATCAAAAATCCGAAGCCCTTTATCTGTTCCAATCCACCCCATCCCATCTTTGGCTAAATAAACACAACGCACAAAATTGCTTGGTAAGCCATCTTCCTTGGTATACCGCTTCCATACAAATCCATCATATCGATAAAGACCATCCGAAGTAGCAACCCAAACAGTCCCATTCTCCTCAAATTCAATTGCATTAACATACCGGTTTTCCAGGCCGGCATCGTCCCAAAATGAAACCGCTCGCCATCGATAAGTATATTTATCTATTGAAGTTAAAGAGGTTGGCTTAAACTGAGAATGAACCAATATTGGATCAACAAAAAAAACAATAATAAGCCCACAACAATTTAATATCACAAAACAAAATCGGAGAAAAAGGTTGGACATTACCCGGACCTGACAAGAAACTGACTAAAAATAATTTGAGAATAATGAATCATCCTCACTGTTTTTGAAATAAAAATCGAACTCTATCCACCTCATGCTTTTCTTTACACTAAAACTTTCGCTTTTATATTAATATATGTGATTTCAATATTAAGGCTTACCTCTAATGAAATTCAATATATCATCATGGATCATAACATTATATTATTATGATCTTTAATGCAAAAAATATGAATATCAAGGGGAAAAAACCATTACTTTTTTTCTAAAACAACAAATGATTGCACTTTAATATCAAAAAATCCTCTATACAAAAAATTTACTATCCATTTGTATTCGATAGATTTAACTCTTTTTTATTAGAATCATATTAAATGCAGAGAACAAAAATCCATATTTACAATCCTTTTGAATGCGCTCATGGACAAATACCATTATTTTGGGGCAGGTCCATTGTGCGACGCTCAAATCCGCTACCTACTGCGTTGTGAGAAAGGGTGGTTAGAGAGATTGGCCAACGATTTCTTTGAACAACCCGGTAATCTGTTGTCGAAGGCGAGCAATGAAAGTGAAGCCTAACAAGACAAGGGAGTGAGGCTGATCCTGCACGACACCATAGCCTTCAGGATGAAGAGCGCCCCGCACGGATGATAGCGAAATTGGGCGGATTTCTGGGCCTAAAAGGTGATTGGCGAGTCAGGTGTCAACCTTCACGTTTAGAATCACCATATGGGTGTTTCCAGGGGGAGCGGTAGGGGCGTTTTAATAGCGTATAGGCTTTTTCGCTGCTGGTGATCTGTTCACGCTCTGCATTCCACACCACCCGGCTTTGTGATTCATAGGCAATCATTCCCAATTGCACTGTTGTTGTTGATTGAAACCCATCCTCGATTGGGCATGATGGCTGCTTTTGGGCACGAACGGCTTGCAGGAAATCAGCCATATGTTCCTTGCCAGCGTCAGTGCGAATGTTGGTTTCCTTGCGTTCACCGTTATTCCCCCGGGGAATAACCACCCAGCGATTATCGGAAACAAAAACCGTGGCCTTTGTCCCATAGAAAAAGATGCCGTTGTTGACTTCTGGCGTATATTCTGCTGAGCCCCAAATGCGATGGCGCCAAACAACCGGGCAGCGCTCGAATTCAAAATTTACGGTTAATGTATCCGGAGTGGTGATCAATCCATCGTAATAATATAGCCCACCACCGGCAACAATTGCTTTTGGAGTGGATTCTTCAAGAATCATTCGGGTTGCGTCAATCAAATGAATCCCCCAATCAACCAAATGTCCATGTCCGGTGTTTTTTTCCAAGCGCCATTTAAAATGTCCTACCTGGGGACAATAGGGCAGTTTGGGAGCAGGGCCACACCACAGTTCCCAATCCAGAGTATCGGGGGGATCCTGAACAATGGTATCCTCTTTCTTAACGCCGGCATTATAGTGAATTTGCGCTTCTACGTGCATGATATCGCCGGCCTGGCCGGATTGGATAAATTGTTTAGCTTGTTGAATCGCCTGGCTTTGGCGGCGTTGAAAACCGATTTGTACGATATTGCCCGCTTTTTGAGCGGCCTGAATCATGGCGCGGCCTTCTCGAACATCGTATGCCAAGGGTTTTTCACAATAGATATTTAGTCCCTTTTCACATGCTGCGATAAACGGCAGGGCATGCCAATGCGGGGGGGTGGCAATAATGACAAAATCCATGCCTGATTGATCAAGCAACTCTTGATAGTGTTTATAGGTTTGGGGGCGGGTTCCCTGCTCTTTATCGATTTGGCCGGCATTATTTTGCAGGTGTTCGCTGTCCACATCACAGATGGCAACGATTTCCACTCCACCCACTTTAAAGGCTGCTTTTACATCGACCATTCCATACCACCCTGCTCCGATCAATCCAGCTTTCAGGGTTTTATCCTGTGCATTTGCCAGCGCAGAAAGTCCAAGTGTTCCTGCAGCGGTGGTACTTAAAAAATGGCGGCGATTAGGTTTAGACATGGTTCCTGAATACCTCCCACATTCATATGATGTTTTGAGCATTTTAAGGCATTCGCCATATAATGTCACCGTCCAATTCAAGATTGCGCTGTATGATTTTTCGGTTACCTCCATCATCCTGTAGGTTGCGGCCAATGCTATAAAGTAGAAATCCCTCATCCAGTGTGGAATAACCAATAATAAGGCTTATAAGAAAACGGGATTCTTTCAATATCCAATCACCCAAACGAAAGATATCTCCAATCGTTTGATACGCTTCATCAATACGGCCTTCATGTATCTGTAAAAAGGCTTTGATTTTTAACAAATGGGCTATGGATAAGCGGTGCATCGCACTGGGAACATCAATAATAAATGGATCGTTCGCATTATAATTCGTGTTGTATCGTGCTTTATCCAATTCCCGAATTTTATCGATGGTGTCAAAGACGAATTGATGTTGTTCCAATAGAATACGAATTTCTTCCAGCCCCGCGGAGGCGTTCTCAATATCAGGAACTCGTGGTGGGATCAGGTCAGATTATTCCATGAGCACGCTAGTCTGCTTGGCATTTTGCAAGGCACTCTTGTAAGCATAATGGGCAAGAACATAGGGTAAGCTAATCAAAATTCCTGCCAAAATAATGATGATTAAAATCACGCGATTCCGGGCCTTTTTCGGCCAAAAAGGAATTCTCATTTTACTCCCTCCCCGGATTGCATATTTCTCTGAAAAGAGTATCGTATTTCCTTATGATTGCCCACTATCTGCACAAAAATATGGATGGTGTGGTTAATAACTATTATGCGGGTTCTTAGGGCAGTTTTATGCAATTGATGGTCATTTTTCTTAATGAAGAAGATTATCTGGACGATATTCTGGCCGAGCTTATCGAGTTGGAAATCACTGCCGCATCGGTAATGGACGGTGTCGCAATGGAGCGTGTTCTGGCCAAGGATGTGCCTATTTTTGCCGGTCTGCTTCAAACCACCCGGGGATCAAGAGCTTATAACAAAAACATCTTTGCGCTTATTCCCCACAAAGGGATCGCCCAAAAGCTCGTATCTATTCTGCGTGAACTCGAAATTGACCTGGCGGATCCCGCCATTGGGATGATATTTACCATCCCGGTGGACTTTTTCTTATCAAACGAAGAAATCCCGAATGAATAATTTCTGCATGAAGATGGAAAGCGAGAACAATGAACGCCGCCATTGGATTTGTTATCATATTATTGCTTGGTTTCGTCTCCTCACGGTTGGCGTTGTTTCGTACCGGTATGTCCCTGGGGTTGCAATCCATTGTCCTGGCGGGTACGGAGTTTATTTTCATCGGATTGATTCTCGGCCCCCATTTCAGTCATGTTATAACCAAAGAAGCATTGCAGCAGTTGACCCCGATTTTAAGTTTGGGGCTTGGTTGGATCGGCCTGTTGATCGGGTTGCAGTTTAATTATCGAATTATTCGCCGCATCCCATCCAGTATATGGAAAACCGGTGCGTTGATTTCGTTGATCACGTTTGTAGTGGTTTTCGTTTGTATTTATATTTTACGAGATTCTATTTTGCAACGTTTCCCCCCCACGGACAATATAAATGAATCGATCTTTTCGCCGGTGGTTCGAATTACCTTTTGTGTCCTCATCAGTTTTGTGGCCACTGAGTCGACTTACTCCGTATTGGCATTGATAAAACGAAAAACGGATGCCCGTGGTGATACCATCAAAACGCTGGAATTATTGAGTGATATTCGCACTCCGATGACGATCATTGGGATGGGATTCTGGTATAGCGTTTGCCACTTTTCCAACCTGGGAAAATGGCTGAAGCATCTTCATCCGGGCAATACATCTGATGTGTTTTTCTCATCTTCAAATTTGTCAGTACACGAACAAACGCTGAGTGGTTTTATCCTTCATCTCCCCATGCTCAGTGGAATGTTATGGTTGGTTGTCACGATTCTACTGGGGGTGGTATTAGGCTGGATGTTGCACTACCTTACCAGCGAACGGCTTGAAAACCGTGAAATGTTGCTGCTGTTGTCTGGTTCGGTGATCTTTTCCGCGGGTTTGGGTGCTTATCTCCATCTTTCCCCATTATTTGTCAATTTTATCATGGGAGCGACCCTGGCCAATCTGCCTAATTTTTCATTGGGACGAGTATCCAATACATTAATGCGTATGGAGAAACCTTTTTTTGTCGTTTTCATGATTATCGTCGGTGCACTTTGGCCGGCTATTTCACCGGCGGTCATTATATTTACCGCACTACTTTTTGTCTCACGGCTGGTGGGATTATATGCGGGAACCAACATAGCGATGGCTTTTTTCCTGAAGAACGATCAAACCTTGAAACGCCGGTTGGGGCTGGCGATGCTGCCTCAAGGTGGAGTGGCCATCGCCCTGGTGATTGATTTCAAGTTAATTTATCCCGGGCCCTATTCTGATCTGGCGTTAGGCATCGTCATTTTATCGGTTATCCTGAACCAGATTGTGGGACCTGTTTTATTAACTAAAATATTACGTATTTCCGGAAATATTGACAAACAACCCACATCAACCCGTTCCACCGTAATGACAAAAGCGGATAAGGAAACGTCATGACATCACGAATGATTGCGTTACTATTAATGGTGGCTTTATTGAGCATTGTGCTTCAATATCCCCTCTTACTGGAAACCAATAGAACCGGTGTATTGGCGACCTCTTTGGGTGCTGTGATTTTATTTGCCTATTTGTTAGGAGAAATTTTATCCCATATTAAATTACCCCGAATTTCCGGTTATTTATTCGCCGGAATGATCCTGGGGCCTTATATCAGTGGTTTGCTGACTCACCAGACCTGTCGCGACTTTGCGTTGATCGATCAAATTGCCCTGGCTTTGATCGCCTTATCGGCCGGAGGGGAATTGCAACTCAACTCGCTTCGACAGCGAATCGGTGGTATTTCACTTATGACATTAATGCAAACTGTTTTTCTTTTTATTGGGGGGACGTTATTCTTCTTTTTCCTGGCAAGATGGCTTCCCCTTATCCAGGACCTTTCTACGGCCAACCGGTTTGCCGCCGCCATGGTGTTTGGCGTTATCTCAATCGCTCAATCACCCTCCTCAACGATTGCGATTATCACGGAATTACGTTCCTCTGGAAAGGCGACAGAAACCATTTTGGGAGTCGCTGTCATTAAGGACGTATTGGTTATTCTGCTTTTTGCTCTCCTCATCCCCATCGTTAAAGTCATTGAACTGGGAGGGCAATTCGAATTGGCATTTCTAAAAAATCTTGGAACGGAATTGGCCATCTCGTTCGGGGCAGGAATCGCTGCGGGGTGGCTTATTTCTTTATATCTCAAGCATATCAAAATCCATCCTGTGCTTTTCGTATTGGCGTTTTGTTACCTGGTGTCTGAAGGATCAAAAACATTCCATTTGGATACACTTATCGTGTGCATCATTGCTGGCTTCTGGGTAACCAATGCGTCCAAAAAAGGCAAAGAATTGATTGAGATGATTGAAGGAAGTTCATTGATCATTTATGTCATATTCTTCTGCATTACCGGCGCCACCCTGGATTTATTCGCTTTGCAATCCGTGTGGGAAATCACCCTTGCCTTGGTGCTTGTACGTATGCTCCTACTCAGCCTGGCTACTGAAACCAGTTTAAAGCTCACCCGTGATTCATTCCAATCTCCACACACGTTATGGATGTCATTCATTGCTCAAGCGGGCGTCAGTTTGGGATTGATTACCATTCTGCAGCGCGAAGGCATCGGTTGGGGAAGCAGTTTAAAAACTATTGTGGTTGCCACCATAGCCTTAAACCAGATTATCGGTCCCATTACTTTAAAAATCGCCTTGCAAAAAGCGGGTGAAGCCAAGAAAACCCGCTAATACACACCTATCCCCTCCCAGTCATACTCTCCGTACATAAGTCCGGGTAGCATCGGCTTCCAACTGGTGCGATTCAACCCGGTTGAGACGCACCGGCTGGAAGCCGATGCTCCCCATAGACTCAACTATCAAAATATAGTTGTAAATGATTTTGAAATACGTTAAGATCAATGGTATTCAACACTCACGCTTATGGGGGGATCCTATAAGCATTTTCAAACAAAAGGAGAAGCATCATGACTACGGGAATGAAACGGCGGGAGTTTGTTCAGTTGAGTATGTCGAGCATGGCCATGGCTGGAATGTTTCTGGGCGGAACATCTCTGGCTTTCACAAAAGACAATTCAAAAATTATTAGCCCTGGATGCCGGAAATCCAAAGTGAAGATCGCCAAACTTTACATCGGTGTTCCCAATCCCCATTGGCCTACACCCACACTTGAATTGGATAATGAAATCAAACGATATGAAGCGCATTTTTCAAAATTCAAAGAACGCGATTTTAACGATGTGGAATTCACACTTACGGAAAAAATCAGTTCACTCGATGATTTAAATAAAGCCCTTAACGCCAGTGAGGATGTGGATGGTTTTTTGGCCATTCAGCTATCAATCCATGTGTGGCCTATCATATCCACTCTGGTTGATCAACAAAAACCGGTGATGCTGTTTGCCATTCCCTATTCCGGCCATGAATGGACACGATACGGCCAATTACGTAGTGAAGAAAGAGGGAAACAATTTGACTGTATTCTGAGTAGCGATTTAAACCAACTCGGTGAAGCGGTTCGTCCGATTCGTGCGATCCATCATCTGCGCGAAGCCAAGATATTGAATATCACCGCCAGAGACCATAAAGCATTCATGAAGGATTTCACTGACAAATTTGGAGTGAGTTACCTCGAGACGGATAACACCACTGTTTATCAAGTATATGAAACCATTCCGGATGGGGATGCAAAAGCAGAAACCAAACGATGGATGGAAGAAGCTGAAAAGATTATTGAACCCGATGAAGATGAAATCTTTAAATCCTGCAAACTGGCGTTAGCCCTTGAAAAGATGATGGATCAAAAAGAAGCCACAGTCATCACAGCCGATTGCTATGGCACCATGTGGCGCAAACTGCCTGCGTACCCCTGCGTGGGATTTACTCGCGCCAATGATATGGGCTTAGGCGGCATTTGCGAATCGGATCTTCAAAGTGCAATGACACACATTCTTTTCCAATCCTTAACAGGAAAACCGGGGTTTATCAGCGATCCAACGATTGATATGTCCAATGAAACTGTTATTCTTCCCCATTGCCTTGGCAACACACGTATGTTAGGACCGGATGGTCCCCAATCACCCTATCGTCTTCGCACCATTATGGAACGCCGGGAAGGGTGTGTCCCCCAAGTGTTTATGCCCACCGACCTTAAGGCCACGCATGGAAAACTGGTGGATGCAAACTTGTTCGTGTATTTCACCGGTGATATCGTGGATGCGCCGGATACTGAACGCGGCTGCCGTTCCAAGATTACCACCACGGTGGATGGAGACATTGATAAGTTATGGAAGAACTGGTCGTATGGATTACACCGAGTTACTGTATATGGCGATATCACCTCTGATTTGGAACGAGTCTGTAAATTCAAGGATATTCAAATGACGTGTGAAGCGTAAATTCGAATTGGATGAGCGATGAATATGAAGAGGGCGTATGTCCTTGGATTGTCTCAACATTCATCCTGATATTTGCCGTACCTCAACATCGGGCGAACACATAGGTTTGCCCTTACAATGTGTAGGAACTGATCCAATGTCATTAAGTTAAAGGGGAGGGCGTGGCTCCCGCCGAGCCGTTTCCACGTATAACGGCTCGGCGGAAGCCTCGCCCTTCCTTGTTGGATGGGTTGCGCTGTTTAACCCATCGAGTTTATATTGATGGGTCGAAAAACGTGATCCATCCTACGTATTTAGAAAGAATTTTATATGAACACAATTTATATTTCTTTATTGGTATTGTTTGCTCCATGCATTATCCATGCTGAAATCCATCAACAACAAAATCTTGCCCCGTTCCCTTCTTTTGAAGTGGAACAACAACATTTCCATGGTTGGTATCCTGTCGGATTGTGTGAAGACATCTTCTCTTCCCTTGTTATCACTGAAGAACAATCCCACCGGGGGAATTCATCGCTCATCATTAATGTAAGTTCAAAAAAAATCGCCAGCGGAACTGAATACTACAGTAGTTACAATGCTGGAGAGGGCAAACGTCAAATACATGGCAACGCAGGGGTACATGGCGCCCGAACGATCGCCTATCGGCTTGATCGCGATATCAAAACATTTCATGCAAAGGCTTGGATACTGTCCCAAGAACCTCAAAATATCAAGTTACAAGTTAAATGGTATGCCCGATTTGGACGGCGCCGACCGGTTGAGTTGCTTCATGTAAACCAATCCAGTCAAATAATTAAACAAGATGGTTTATGGAGTCAATTCGAAATCGAAGCCATTCGACCACATGACTCCCATCAAGCTCAATTAGCCATCATCACAAAAGGGAAAGAATCCTTTTTCATCGATGATATTGAAATTGACCTTATTCGACAGGAAGCATCCAATATATTGATAAGCCAGATTGGATACGAGACCGATTCCCAATCCAAGTTCGCGCTCTATCAACAATCAAATCAAAACCAACGTCCACCTGAGCTGTATAGCATTATTAACTTGCACACACAGAAAAAAGTATTGGAAGGATCGTGGAAACCGCTGGGATATCACAACGAATTTGACCGCTCCTACTGGCGTGCCGATTTCAATCGCCTTAATCGATCAGGGCAATATATCATCCACACAACAGAAGGAAGCAAACAAATCTTCTCCTATCCCTTCACCATTTCAGATTCAGTGATCATGGATAAGGTGGCCCGGCTGGCCTATGAGTTTTTCTATTATCAACGCTGCGGGATGGAAATCCCGGGTTTTCACCAGGTCTGTCATATGGATGATGCGCAGCTACCCAACGGAGATACGATCGATCTGACTGGCGGGTGGCATGACGCCGGAGATTACAATAAATACAACGGGTATACTCCTGAGTCATTTTATGCGTTGATATTAGCCTACGATCGCAAAGAAGCATTTTTCGATCAATTCGACCGTGATCAGGATGGCCGTGCTGACCTGTTGGATGAAGCCCTATGGGGAGCCAAATTTTTACAAAAATGCATTGACATGGATTCCATGCGCCTGATTGGACAAATCAGCACGGGTTATGGATATTGGGGAAAGCCATCAAATGAAACTGACAATAAAGCCGAAACCGGTGATGAACGTCCCGTGAACAACTGGAATGGAAATCCAGCGCTTCTTCCAGCCGCTTTTGCGTTGTTGTCAAAACATGCGCCTGATTCTGATCAATACTTATCGTTAGCTGAACAAATATTTAAAAAACGTGGAGGATCTTTAACGGACCTCATAGCGCTACATGATGCCTCCGGCAAAGAATCTTACAAATTGGATGCTATCAACCGGGTGAAATCAATGATGATATCCACGGAAAGTGCGTTATCTCATTTTCGAGAGTTGGCTGAATTTTCAATAGCCTATCCCGAGCATGAATCGGTCAATATGATCAGGAAACTCGCACCAAAAAGGATGCAACAATTACAAGAACAATGTGATTCCTATTTTGGTATCCATCGCCGAAAAAGCGGGAGCGGTGAGTGGATCTATTTCAGAGACTACCATGAAATCAATGATTGGTATGTCGGTGAAAGCCGTGAATATCTCGATCTTGCATATGAAGCACTCTTAATCGATAAGCTTGGAATATCAGACGCACGCTGGATTGCGGAAAATCAATTGCATTGGATTGTGGGAAGAAACCCATTCAACGTTTCCATGATGGAAGGAGTGGGGCACGATTTTTTACCACAATACCATCACCGTTATAATATGTTGCCCGCCACACCAAATGGTGCGGTTCCCGGTGCTGTTGTTAATGGTATTACACGCGCCTGGCCGTGGAACGATCGTCCCTGGCTGGATATGAATCCCATTCCAACAGGTGAGTATCAATGCAATGAACCCTGGCTTCCCCATAACAATAGAATGTTGTTTGTGATTTCATTATGGTGACTATTTATAATCATGGGAGATGATAACGAAATGGACCAAAAAGGATTTACTCTTATCGAGCTTTTAATTGTGGTTGCCATTATCGGCATCCTGGCGGCTATCGCTGTGCCGAATTTTATTAACGCTCGAACGCGAGCTATGGTTTCGCGATGTTATGCAGATATCAAGACTTTGGGAGACGCCTATGAAATGTACCGCATCGATCACAATGCCTACCCTAATGGCAATGAGATGTGGTACACCAATCAAATGTATCCGCGCCTGACGACACCGGTTTCTTATATCAACTCAATTCCCCTTGATCCTTTTGTAATAAAAGATGAACCGCAGAGGCCCTTTTACCATCACCTTTTTTATCCCTGCTGGAACATTCACACGATGGTTACAATCCAAAATAAAACCTGGGGAGGAGCACCAGTCCGAAAGGCGGTACAACAAGGGACACACATATTGATTGTGAGTTCAGGGCCGGATAAACATGAAGATATTGCTTCTCAATCAACTGGCGCTTTGACTTATCACATGTCAAATGGACTGATTTCTGAAGGCGACATTATCCGATATGTACCGGGCAATCAGGAGAATGCGTTTTAGCATAATGAATATTACCAGTGTTGGAGTGGAAACAGCACGGCGGGAGCCTCGCTCTCCCCCGTTGGATGGGTTGCGCTGTTTAACCCATCGAGTTTTTTTCATGTTAAATGGAAGTGTGCATTGATGGGTCAAAAAACGCGATCCATCATACGTATTCAGTAAGAAGGAAATATCGATGGAATTAAAAGTGATCGGCAAATTGTATGGACAGGTTGGAATATCCCAGGCATATCGAATCCTGGGATTGGGTGACCGTGATTCAAATTCCCCGACGTATGGGTGTTTTGACCGCTATTATTGGCATTACCGGCAGATGGATTTCGTTAATTCGCGCTTTCAGGAAGCAGCTCATTTTTTAGCACTACTCTATCTTTATAACCATCCGGAGAATCGGTTTTATCAAAAACAGAAGGTTTTGGATTGGGCGATGGCCGCGATCACGCAATGGGAAAATATTCAACGTCTGGATGGTAGTTTTGATGAGTATTGGCCCTTCGAGCGTTCTTTTTGTGTGACATCCTTTACCCTTTATGCCGCAGCCGAAACCTGTCGTTTGTTGAAATGCTCCCCGCCCGAACATGCTATTCGCAAAGCGTGTGGATGGTTAAAGGTGCGAGAAAATCCAGCGGTGTTAAACCAGATGGCGGCATCGGGTTTGGCGCTTCAAATTAGTGCCGAACTGTTAAATGATGACATTATACGATCAGCTGCACAGAGTCGAATTGAACGTGTATTAGAGATGCAGGATCCCTCAGGTTATTTCGTGGAATATGGTGGTTATGACATCGGTTATCTTACCATCACCTTGTCACTATTGAGCGCGTATGCATTGCATACAGATGATCAGCAGGTAAAAGATGCATTAAAGCCAGCGTTTCGTTTTTTGGATGATAAAATCTTTAAGAACGGAACTTTTGATTATCAAACAACAAGCCGGCATTCTCAATATTTTTATCCCTTTGGTTTTGCCGCGATGAATGAATTGGAACTCCTCTCACGACATTACCAGGGATTAAAAAACAATGAAGTGTTGAATCCCGCATGGCTGGATGACCGGTATTGTTTACCCACGGCGATTGATTATTTGCAAACCGGTTTATTGACGATGGAACCGCACCGTTTCAGTTCATGAAACAGAGGCCTTGAATCCACCCAGTGGATCAAGATACGAGGCGGCTTGTTTAAAATGTCCCTGTTGAAGAAGGATAAAGCCATATTCCGTTCGTAGCATGGGCAAGCGTGAATATCGTTGGAGAATACGTTCTACGGTCTCTTTGGCCAATTCCAAGCCGTTCCCATGCCGGCAAATTTCAGAAAAAGTAAGAACCGAATCGATGGATGGGCTTTCCTGATTCACAATCGGTTCAAGAATTTCAACGGCATCCTTGAGATGGCCAACGGCTTCATAACAGCGAGCGAGTAAAATACGATTTCGTATACGATCCGGTTCCAATCCATAGGCTTCCAGTGCTTTTTCCAGGGCAACAGAAAAATCACCACGATCGTACAATTGCATTCCCCACCAATAAAAAGCATCCACATTGCGGGGATCCAATTCAATCGCCCGGGCGAATGATTCAACCGCGGCGGTTGCCAACCCTCTCCGTCGAAACATTTCTCCTAAAGAGACCCGTGATTGCGAATTGGAATCATCCATTTGAATAACATGGCGTAAAATGCCAAAAGCCTCCTCCTCGCGATTATCTTCAAAGAGACTACGGCCTAATTTATGTTGAATGGAGACATCATAGGGATGTTTTTTCAGAATCTTCCGGTAAACCTCAACTGCCCGATACCAATGCCGAAAGGTACAGGCCATATCGGCGAATCGCTCCATGTAAATTTTTTCGGGCGATTTTTGAGCGGCACGTTCAAACTGTTGGTAGGCATCATCATGATTCCCTTCCAACACCAGGGCTTCACCCAAGGCGTGAAAATCCATGGCCTCGGCTGAATCAAGTTCAGTAATCATACGCAGTTCACACAGCCAGGCAACTTTATTGCCCAGCAGTTGAAAAATTCGAGCCCGTAAGCGATGACTGAATAAATGTTTGCGATCGAATTTGAAGAGTTTGTTAAGAACATTAAGGGATTCATTGAAGTTCTTCTTTTGGAATTCAGATCTTGCCAAGTAATAAAGATGTTGTATTTCCTCCTGGCGAATGGCGGGTACCGATTGGGCAAGTTGTTCAACCAGTTTGGATAACAATTTTATTCGTTGATCGATGGTGGCTTTTTCAGAATGGCGGCGAACATATCCTTCGATTCGGCGTCGTTCGTTGGTGGAAACATGTTTAAGGCAACGCTCAAGGGTATCTTCCAAATCATTTTCCAAATCCCGGTCTTTTTTGATTTGATTATCAATACGCTCACGGTAGCTTAAAACCTTATCGGCGGCGGCGATGACATCTTCACGAACTTTTCTCGCATTTTCGAGGGCGGTATTGCATTTGTGTTGCAGATTGCGATTGTCTGGTTCTTTCCTTAAATTATCTCTAATGGAACTCAGCGCATTTTCCAGTTTTTGCAAGAGTTCTTTTTTCTTTAAAAAAACATCAAAAAAATTGTCCAATTCATCAACCAGGTCATTGCTGATCTTGGTAAGACGGCCGAGTTTGCGATGTTGTTCCATTTCGCGTCGTATTTCCAACACAACATTGCGAACCTCATCAGCAACACCATCGCGAATCAAACGTGCGAATTCTTCATATCGGCCTGTTTCCGTATCAACCAAATCGCTTTTTCGTGAGCGGAGAGCACGGTTGATTTGCTGAATCCGGAGATCCTCCCGCATGGATGTTACATCATCCATTAAGCGTTTGCTTTCATTATAAAATATTGGAATGAAAGGTTTTTTACTCATCACATTCTCTCATTCACTATAGGGTCATTCGATTCATCATATGGTTCGGATTCCAATCGTCCGTCAATCCAATAAAAACGAGTAGGACCGAGTAATCGTTTGATTAACATGCTTTTCCCATGAATTCTGATAACCGTTGAGGGATATACTTTTTTGCGCACACAAACTGATGGAACAACATTTTCACAAAGGCTGAGTTCTTTTTGAATAATTTGGCGTTGGTTTTGTATGTCTTTTATTTCTTTTGCCAATTTCAGAGAGGCCTGTTGTATTTGTTTTAATTTCAGACTGTCTTTGTTACTATTTTGGGATTTTGAAGGATTGATCAGGTTCTTTTTTGCTGTGAACAAACGGCGCTGTTTTTCATTTTTTTCTTTGAGGGTATGGCTTAAACGATTTAATTCGGACTGCAAGGAATAGTGTTCATCCACCAATGTAACGACTGTTTTAACACCTTTCTTTGATCCTGCTTCGCAGGCGGATATACCATACAAGGCTTGAATTTCTCCCCCATCGATGACTCCTTTTTCGCCATGAAGAAATACCCATTTGGCTTTAATGATGGCATTTTCGGCACGACCAAATAAACGAACTGTTCCACTGGCATTTACTTTGAAGCGGTTGATGGTGGTAGTCACAACGTTTTTTTTGACCTCGATCGATGCTTTTTCATGGCCAGCCAAACCTCCTCGGCAAAACAATGAACCCTGCGCATTGATTTGTGCATCCTCAATGATACCACGAACCGCCACGTGACCATTTGATTGAACTGAAAAACCTGTGCAAATATCACCATCTATCACAACCGATTGATTTTCACCAACATTTCCATAATCACAATCGATATCATGCTGGATATGCAACGCCGGAATAACGTGATAGTGAGCACTTTCAAAGAAAGCGAGTCCATCCACATTTGACTGAAGTTCCATTCCATCTTGGGAGATTGAACAGTTTCCAATCTCAGGGAAATCCACATCCATTCCTTCCAACCCATTTAACACTCGATTATAGATATCAAAACCATCAATACCGATTGTGGGTGGCCTTTTTTTTAGAACAAGATCTCCTTTTTCCACTTTTTCAAATAGATGCAAGGGAGAACTGAGCTGATTCCCAGCCATTGATTCATCAAACAATAATGTAGGTGGGATTAATTTGAGCACATCATCGATAATGGCTTGTTTCCCCAGTTGAGGAGCTTGACCCATAGCAATTCGAATCCATCGATCATAATTTTTGGGTTGATAAATTGATTGCAGGTCATTTTCGTCATAACCGGCTTTTATTCCGAGCTGAATGAGGGAGGCTTTCAGGCGAGCGGGTGTCCATACGAATGAAAATGCTGAAGGAATTTTAATGCAGGCGGCTAATGCATCCTGGCTGACTCTGAGCGAGGGGCCTAAACATACAACGGCCTGAGATAGCACTGTTAACGGATCCCGTTCTCCTTCATAATGAACAAATTCAAATCCTTTAGCCTTTAATTCCTGTATCAGGCGGTGAATATGTCCGATTAGAATATATGTCGATTCATGAATGCGTTCATAGGGAATTTTTCCACGTGATTTTTTCAGAAAACGAATGAATTCTTGAAATTCATTAATTTTGGCTCGATGAGGAATCGAATCAGAATCGGAGGTCAGAGTGTTTTCAATTTGACGAAGACATTTGAAAATATATTCTATCGCTCGATCGACCAAATCCGATTTAATCGTAAGATCACTGTCTTTATGTGTAATTGACAATTCTTGCACCATATTTTTGACTGCAATCAGCCCCTTACCGAGCAGAACCAGCTGAGATTAAAAGTCTAAACCATTAAACTTAATGATTTAAAGATAATAGCATTTTTTATCAAACTTGCATGGTGGGCTGGATATGAAAAATTATTGGTTTTCTTGTTTTTCTCGAATTGCCATGCGGCTTTTTAATTGATTGTTTTCAATGGTTTGGCTGTCCTCTGCCATAATGACAGCTTCAGAAATAAGGCTGACTAATTCATGAACCGCTTGATCCATGGGACTTAATAGAATTTCATCGAGTTTTTCCAAATCTTCTTCAAGATCAGGGAGAAATGAAAGAGCCACATTCCCCAGAGGTTGGGAAAGATTATCAATAACCTTTTTAGCATTTCCCCGAATTTCACGGATTTTTTGAATAAGGTTAGCCGCTTTTTCCAATATTGACTTATCGATGTGGCAGAAAATGCCATCGTTGATTTTATTGGCAAATAATTCAGTGGCTTGTGAGAAGATATCAAATTGAATACTCATCAATCGCCGTTTTTCAGTAATGAATTTCATTCTTGCCTGGCGAGCTTGAGTCAAGTAAGGTTTTAGCCTTTTTTTCCGCATATTATAGAGTTGCATATTTTTTTCACAGAACTGGCGCAGTTGTGCAATACGGATAAAATCTTTTGATTGAATGGCCTTCAGTAATTCGGAAGAAGCCGATTCAAATTCGCTTATGACAGGATCTTCATTCTTCTTTCGCTCAATTGCTGATTCGAGTATGGTCACCTCTTTAACCAAACTGGTGGCGCGATTGTGTGTACTTTCAAGGTTACGTTGAATGGTTACAATTTCTTTAGACTTTATAGAGAACAAGGCACTAATTTGTTTGATCAAGTCCTGGCAGTTGCGAATTCGTTTGGTTATATCATCCGATAAGTTATCTTCTCCCCGAATAACTCGGCGGCGAAGTTTATCGACAATGTTTTTTCTGTGAGTTTGAGTGGAAAGTTCTTTTTGGGTGACACATTGTGTTTTCCCCCCTTTTGAGACAACTGTTATTTCATTGAGGTTAAGCCCTTCTTTTCCAGCCTTTTCCAAAATTTTTGATGCAGTCAGAGCAGTCGAAAGTTGTGAAAGGGTGTTTTCGTAATCAAATTCCGAGTCATGGTGTAATAGAATATCGTCGCTCATTGCCTTATCCATTCAAAATCATTCTCAAATTTACATATCACTTCTCATTAATTGTCCCAAAACATCAAATTTCTATTATGAATTATACGTTTGATAATTCCAAAGAACTAAATTTAATGAAAACAGGTGGATCAGTGAATTCATATTTAAAGGGTTTTCAATAACTTTATGGAATATAAAAAAGAATTGATCATGGGTCACAACTTCATTATAATAATATCCAATTTGTATACTTTAGACTAATTATTTTAGTAATTATTTATAAGCAAATATAGGTCCAAAATGAGAACCCTTTCAGAATCAGAATATGTTAATGATTCACCATTGGTTTAGTATGTCCGGTGGTTTGCATAACAGAAAGCCAAAGATCATCTTCAGGATCTATCTTTTTCCTTTTTGAGACCGCAGCGGAGATAGGAACATGGGAAAATACTGAATTCCAGTAACCGACAATCATATTGGTCCGTCCACTCATAGCAGCATGAACCGCATTTTGTGCCAATTGTAGGCAGAACATACGATCTGTAGGCTGTGCTTCAAGAGAACGCACAATATAACTGGGATCGATATATTTCACCGAGGCGGGGATTTGCCGTTGTTTGAAATGTGCTTCAACTTTTTCCTTTAAAAACAGACCAATATCTCCAAGGTTAACATTTCCAGAGGCATCGCTACCATTTTGTTCAACATAGCGCTGGCCCGCCCCCTCAGCCACAACAACAACTGCATGACGGCGTTTAAGGATACGTTCTTCGAGAGCGGCTAAAAAGCCATTGGGCGGATCAAGGTCAAAGGGAACTTCAGGAACAAGGGTAAAATTCACTTCACCGCTGGCTACGGTGGCTGTTGCAGCAAGAAACCCGGATTGCCGTCCCATTAATTTGACAATGACAATTCCGTTTTCCGCTCCGGTTGCTTCAGCATGTGCACTCAGCAGGACTTGTGTTGCAACAGAAAACGCTGTTTCAAAACCAAAGCTTTTTTCCACATAAGCGATATCATTATCAATCGTTTTTGGGATTCCAACTATGGCGATTTCCAATCCACGTTTTTCTATTTCTTCAACCAAAGCCTGAGCACCGCGCTGGGTTCCATCCCCTCCAACGGTGAAGAGAATATTTATCCCGCGATTGACCATAAAATCAACCATATCAGCAGGAGATTGAGGTCCACGAGATGATCCCAGGATTGATCCCCCACGAGTAAACCATCCTTCAACACTTTTTGGTGTTAGATTCAAGGGTTCAAGATTTGATTGCTCTACTAATCCTTTATAACCATATTGGATGCCATATACCGTAGTGACCCCATAATGATGGAAGAGAGATAAAACAATGCCCCGTATGACATCGTTCAATCCAGGACATAATCCTCCACAAGTCACAATAGCAGTTTTGGTGCTTGCTGAATCAAAAAAAACCTGATCACGGGGGCCGGCTTTTTCGAATGACGGGGGAATTACTCCATTCTGGATATAATCCTGGACGATGGATGGCTCATGGTGGTATAAAACTCGTTCAGAATCATCAACAAAATTGGCAATATAATCACCCTCTTCATATGAGAGTTGCATGGGTGATTTTAATCGTGGTGAACCTATCCGTTTAATGGAAAAATCAAGATGGGGGTGATCATTCATAAGGAAGCCTCCTACGGGCACTCATACTATATGGGAAAGTTTGACTATCAAAAATTAGTTCTTTTTTATTTGCCTGTGATAATCAATTCATTGATATTATGTTCTATTTTGGCAAAAGCATGTTAAAGAATAAAGGCGGAATAGGGTTAATTCCGCCTTTAGGTTGAACTAGCAATTTTACTGGTGTATAGATACAAGTGGAATCAAGGTTCGGTGTACAAGAACAGTTCAGTGGTTAGATAACGTTCACCGGTATCCGGTAGAATAACAACGACATCATTGCCTTTTCCTAGTTCTTGCGCGATTTCCAAGGCACTATAACATGCCGCTCCACTTGAAATACCACAGAAGACTCCTTCTTCTTTACATAAACGCCGGGCGATATTTATAGCGTTATCATTGGAAACCTGCATTACCCGGTCGATGATATTAACATCGAGAATTCCTGGGATAAAACCAGCACCAATACCTTGGATCTTATGTGATCCTGGCTTACAACCAGATAAAACAGCAGATGCTTCTGGTTCAACCCCCACTAAAATAATGTCAGAATTTTGTTCCTTTAGATATTTTCCTGCGCCGGTTATGGTTCCCCCTGTACCGATGCCAGAGACAAATGCATCCACTTTGCCTTCAGTTTGTTCCCAAACTTCCGGACCTGTGGTGTCATAATGAATCTGAACATTTGCTTTATTTTCAAATTGCTGGGGCATAAAAAAGTTTTTGTTTTCTCGAACCAGTTCTTCCGCCCGTTCGACAGCGCCTTTCATCCCTTTGGGGCCTTCGGTCAAGACAATTTCCGCTCCAAACGCCTGCAGGATTTTTCGCCGTTCCAAACTCATGGTTTCTGGCATGGTGAGAATAAGCCGATATCCTTTAACGGAAGAAACCATAGCCAACCCAATACCTGTATTACCACTGGTTGGTTCGACGATAGTGCCACCCGCTTTTAATTTTCCCTTTTTTTCCGCATCTTCGACCATGGAAAATGCGATACGTTCTTTCACGCATCCAGCCGGATTTTGAGCTTCCAATTTGGCCCAAACTGTTGCCGAATCCTTTTGAGGAAGCCTGTTTAAGCGAACGATTGGTGTATCGCCAATCAGTTCAATTATATCATTTGCTCTTTTAGCCATAGAATCCTCCAAGTATCACCCAGCTAAAGATTTAAATAAATAAATATCAATGATTTCCATACTTTTGTCATGATCATCTTCACTCATGAATAATCACAAGTGGCCAGCCATGTGAATTACCACTCAATTAATTTTTAAATTCATTCAACCTGAAATATATAAAGATAACTGCTTATATTCTAGGTTAATGGTAGACATTGAGCAAGCTGGGAGTCTCTGATTTTTCTTAAAACCTCTATAATAGGAGATTGTGAGTGGAAATAGTATCTTTGTTTGGATATAGAAATTTTATAACCGGTCAGCTATTTGAAGCACCATTCCCCTACCAAGACTGGGAGAGGCTAGGGGAGGATTAATAAGAAGCCGTTGAGAAAATCATTAAACCCCCTCCTAACCTCCACCATTTCATTGGGGGAGGAATAGTGGGAGAGATTATAAATTTTCACTCCCTTTCCTCTTCATATGGCTGGCATGTTACCAAAATTTAGATTTGAAAAACAAACGTTGGGTGGGGAATGCAAGAGTTACAGCTTCAAGTTGAACATACCACTGGTCATGAGCGTATTGATAAATACATCGCTTCACAGCTGCCTGAACTTTCACGAAACCGTATACAACATTTAATCACTGAAGGTTTAGTGGAAATCAATTCGAAAATCATTCGAAAAGCAAGTGAAAAAGTAAAACCAGGTGATAAAGTCCATATCAAAATCCCCCCCCCTCAACCAAGTACCATTCAAGCGGAAGATATTGACCTGTCCATACTATGGGAGGATAAATACTATGCCGCTATCAATAAGCAAGCGGGGGTTAGTGTTCATCCCACTGAAACCACAAGAACGGGCACCTTGGTTAATGCGCTTTTGTATCACTTGAATGATTTATCCGGCATAGGTGGATCGCTACGGCCTGGAATTGTGCATCGCCTGGACCGGGGCACCAGTGGAGTGCTGATCATCGCCAAACAGGATGAAGCCCATCGTAAACTAAGTGATCTATTTAAAAGCCGTCATGTTCAAAAAAAATATTGGGCGCTGGTCCATGGTGTTCCTTCTCCACCTGAAGGAGAAATAAGTTTGGCAATAGGCCGCCATCCTTCCGATCGAAAACGCATGGTTGGCCGTCCCGATGGCCGGCCTTCACAAACTCGATATAAAATTCGTCGAATAGGGCTAGGCGGATCGTTCGTCGAGCTTTATCCTTTAACAGGTCGTACTCATCAAATTCGGGTTCATATGAACCACATTGGTTGTCCCGTGGTGGGTGACCGAATATATGGAACTCGAAGGTACGGTCAACGCGGTGAGATGGAACGATTGCTGGAAGATTATCCTGGTTTTGCCCTGCATTCACGGACTATTTGTTTTAAACATCCGATAACGGATGGTCCGATTTCATTAGAAGCAGAACCACCAGAGGTTTTAAATTCCATAATAGAAAAAATGGAAATTGCAGATGAGTGATTTTCGGCTTTTGATGCAGGATGAAGATATAAATCGCACAATGCAACGCATGGCTCACCAGATATGGGAGCGCAATGCGGGGGGAGATCTGGTTTTGGTTGGGATTCACAGCCGTGGTGTGACCTTAGCCCGGCGAATTCAAAATATCATCAAAAAAATAATCGGGCAGGATGTGCCTATGGGGGAATTGGATATTGGCCTTTATCGGGATGATATAGGTATGAATCCCGTTGCACCAGAAGTGAGGAGTACGGAAATACCATTCGACGTTGAAGATAAGAATATCGTCTTGGTGGATGATGTTTTATTCACTGGGCGGACGGTTCGTGCCGCCTTGAATGCGCTGATGGATCTGGGAAGACCCAAGCGAGTGCAACTTTTGGTGTTGGTTGATCGAGGCCATCGTGAATTACCTATTCAAGCTGATTTTATCGGGAACGAGGTTAAAACCTATTCAAACGAAATTGTTTCTGTCCATTTGCAGGAAGAAGACGGCAAGGATGAAGTGATTATCGAATACAAATAAAAACACACTAATTGATTGGACCGGTCATAATACCAAAACAACGAGATCGATTATGGTGAACTGGAAACAAAAAGACTGCTTAGGGCTTCGAGGTGTCTCACGTGATGAGATTGAGTTGGTATTGGATACCGCTCGATCAATGAAAGAAATTCAAACCCGTACCGTTAAAAAAGTTCCCACATTACGCGGTAAAATCGTACTCATTTTATTTTATGAACCCAGCACACGAACCCGTACATCATTTGAACTGGCGGCTACTCGTTTAAGCGCGGATGTGATCAACATTACCACATCACAAAGCAGTGTTGTTAAAGGGGAAAGTGTTTTGGATACCGCCAATACCCTGCGTGTAATGGGGGTTGATTTGATCGTTATTCGCCATAACCTTACAAGCGCCCCCTATCACCTGGCTAAAAACATTAACCTCCCCGTTATTAACGCAGGGGACGGGACAAATGAACATCCCACCCAGGCGCTGCTGGATTTATTTACCATACGTGAACATAAAGGCACGATTGAAGGACTGACCGTCACTATTATCGGAGATATTCTTCATGGCCGGGTTGCCCATTCCAATATGTGGGGGCTTTTAACCATGGGAGCCAATGTGCGTTTTTGTGGCCCTCCCACACTCATACCACCCGCTGTCCGGGAATTAGGGGTGGAAGTATACCATGACATTGACGAAGCAATCGATGGTGCGGATGTCATCAATGTGTTGCGAATTCAAAAAGAACGAATGAACCGGAATTTTTTCCCCAGTTTACAAGAATACAACACCCTCTACGGCATGACCTATGAGCGGCTGCAAAATGCCAAACGCGGTGTATTGATCATGCATCCGGGACCGATGAATCGTGGCGTGGAGATCAATGGAGATGTGGCTGATTCAGATTCATCGGTCATTCTTGAGCAGGTAACAAACGGGATTGCGGTTCGCATGGCTTTGTTATATTTATTGCTGGGAAGTGACAAAAAAGGAAGTAAAAAAAGGGATGAAGAGAAAACACCTACTCTTTTTTAAACAAGTAAGGGCGAACACATGGGTTCGCCCATACAATATGTAGGGGTTGGCCTTTGGGTCAACCCAGTTCTGAGATGAACACCAACGGTTAGATCTTACAAAATGGTTAAAAGGTTCCTTTTAGGATTCAACAGTAGAATATACTTCAAATCACTGCAGGATAAAAATGAAGACATTGATTCGAGGCGCACGAATATTAAATCCGGCCACCCGGTTCGACCGGGTGGCCGATGTTTTAATTGAAGGAGACCGCATTACGGTCATCGGCGAATCCCTTTCCACCCCTGGGGTGGAAGTAATTGATGCAGAAGGTTTGTGGTTAATCCCCGGGCTTGTCGATATTCATGTTCATTTTTGCGAACCAGGCCATGAAAATCAGGAAACCTTATTCAGTGGTTCTCAAGCGGCGGTCGCGGGAGGGATTACTTCTGCAGTTTGCATGGCGGATACCACTCCCCCAGTCGATTCTCGAGCCGGTGTTGAATTTATTGTCGAAACATTACAGCAATACCGATTGGCCAGAGTTTATCCTGTGGGTGCATTGACCAAGGGTATGGAAGGAAAAGAGATGGCATCCATTGGTGAAATGGTGGAAGCGGGAGCGATTGCCATTTCAGATGACAGCCATGCCCTAATGGACTCCTACTTGATGCGCCGGATAATGGAATATTCAACCATATTTCGCATTCCAATCGTTACCCATAACGAGGACATTGCATTAACTCAAGGTGCATTGGTCAATGAAGGGAAAATGTCAATCCAATTAGGCATCTTCGGCTCTCCCGGGGAAGCGGAAACCATTCAAATTGCCCGAGATTTGATTTTGGCCCAAAAAACAGGTGCTCATATACATATTGGCCATGTCAGTACCGCTGAATCGGTTGATATTATCCGGTTTTATAAGTCCAAGGGGGTTAACGTCACAGCCGAAACTTGTCCCCATTATCTAGTGTTAACCGATGAAGCTGTTGATCATTTCAATACCAGTGCATTGGTTTATCCACCCTTACGCAGTAAAGATGATCAGGATGGTTTATATTCAGGCCTGAATGATGGTACGATTGATTGTATAGCAAGCGATCACTCACCTCATACAGTCTCGGCAAAAGACCAAGAGTTTCCCCTTGCACCATTTGGGATTGTAGGCCTGGAAACTTTATTACCCCTGCTTTTGGGAGATATATGGAAGCGATCTGAATTGGACTTGTTGGATTTATTAAGTTTGGTTACCATCAAACCTGCAAAGGTGATGAAATTACCTGGTGTGGGAATTGAAGAAGGCGCTTCTGCCGATTTAATTCTTTGGAATCCGGAACCGGTGTATCAGATTGACAAAACCAAATTTTATTCAAAATCCAAAAATACTCCTTTTCACGGCATGGAAGTCAAAGGGCGAGTGGAAGCCACCTTTGTCGGGGGGAAAAAAGTCTTCCCCTTTGAAGGGAAAGAATGAAAGGGTGAGATATCAAATAAAACGTAATGCCTCGACAACATAAAAAATATTGTTAAAATATGAGAAGCCATCGGGATGTTGGCAGAACTCGCCCGCCCATCAAATATTCAAAATCAAGAGCATTGTTCTAACTGCTCCTTAGGATATTATTCTTATTCACTTTAATACACCCTACTAATATGGGATAAAGATATTCTCATGGGAATTTTAGGAACAACTGAAATCATCATTATATTAGCCGTGGCTTTAATTGCCTTTGGTCCTCATCGCTTGCCGGAATTGGCACGCTATGCGGCCAAAGCCATGAAAATGTTTAAGGAAGCCAGCCGGGAACTGCAAAATCAATTGAATATCGATGATTGGGATTTGGACAAACCCAAAAAATCCTATAATACTTCTCATTCAAAGTCCAGTTCCAATCAAATCGATTATGACTCGCCAGATGATTATGGATATGATTCATCCTATGGCGACGAAGATGATGGATATTACGGGGATGATGAAGAAGGTGAAATTTCCAAATCAGATACCTCTTCAGCCAGTTCGAGTGATTTTCAAGTCATAGATGATCCGGCAAAGGACCAAGATGCCAAACGTGAAGCACGCGAATTGGATGAAGTGTAAATAGCACCCAAATACCAAATAGAAAAAGGAAGATCATGGTCACTGAGGCCACTCAAAATAGCCAACCCGATTCTGAAAACGTATTTGACGAAGAAGACGCCGAGCTTGGCGGTTCAATGACATTTCTGGAACATTTGACGGAGTTGCGGGAGCGAATGATTCGCTCGTTGATCGCGCTTCTTATTGCGGTCATTATTTGCTTTTCATTCTCAAATTATCTTTTGTATATCTTCAAAGAAAGTGCTCCTCCTGATGTTGACATCCAAGTCATTACCCCACCAGAGACCATTATTACCCAATTAAAGATATCGGTGGTTGGCGGGCTTTTTATTGCGTTTCCGGTGATCTTTTTTCAAGCCTGGATGTTTATTGCCCCTGGCCTTTATAAGCGCGAACGCCGCATCGTTCTCCCGCTTATATTTGCTTCATGGATGTGTTTTATTATCGGTGGATTGTTCTGCTATTTTGTGGTTTTTAAATTTACACTGGCGTTTTTGGAGAGTATAACCCCTGAATATATCAACAGTGAGTGGCGTTTGAGTGAATATGTCAGTTTTTCGCTTCGATTTATATTGGCGTTTGGCCTTGTTTTTGAAGAACCTGTCATCATCCTGATGCTCGCTCGTATCGGATTAGTCTCTCAATCCATGTTATGGAAATTCTTTCCCTATGCCATCGTCATTATGTTCACTATGTCAGCGTTGATTACTCCTCCTGATCCACTAAGTCAGATGATGTGTGCGGTTCCTCTTATTTTGTTATACCTCTTCTCTGTTGCCATCGTTCGTTTTATCGAAAAGAAAAAAGAGGAAGAAGAAGAAGAAGAAGTCGAAGAGAGTGTTTAAATTGCAGAAGGATCAATGAAGCATGAAAAATGCCACCGTTGATTTGTTTTCTGATCCACGTTATCAATCTGTACGTGAAAAAATCCAGCCCTTTATCGAAAATAAAAATATCCTGGTCACTGGTGGTTCCGGTTCCATTGGCAGTGAAATTGTGCGGCAACTCATTCCCTGCCGGCCTCGGATATTACGTATCTTAAGCCGCGATGAGTACAAACAATCCCAGCTGCGTTATCGTTTGAGAGAGTATGATTTTATTCGATACCTGCTTGGGGATGTGCGGGATTTTGACCGTCTAACACGGGCAATGGAAGGCGTCCATGTCGTGTTTCACGCGGCCGCATTAAAACGGATCGAAGCGACAGAATATGATCCACTGGAAGCGGTAAAGACCAATGTGTTAGGAACTCAAAATATCATCACCGCGACCCTTGAAAATCCTGTTACTGATCGAGTGGTTTCCATTAGTACGGACAAAGCTGTGAATGTTACGTCTACTATGGGAGCCACAAAATTATTGGCAGAGCGGCTGGTTACCTGGGCATCATTTTATCGGCGTGTACCTCACAAGACACTTTGTTCGGTTCGATTTGGTAATGTCTTGGGTTCCCGGGGTTCTGTTATTCCCTTCTGGCGTGAACAAATCCGTGAGGGAGGCCCGCTTACGTTGACCGACATCAAGATGCGCCGGTTTTTTATGTCAATCCCCAACGCGGTCAGTTTGGTTTTAAGGGCTGCCGCCCATGCCAGCGGTGGGGAAGTATACATATTGAGAATGAAATCTGTCTATATTCGTGATCTGGCCGAGATCCTGATCGAGGAATGGGCACCATCCTATGGTTATTCGCCAAACGATATAGAGATCAAGATCAGCGGTGCTGGACCCGGGGAAAAATTGGATGAAGATTTAGTGGCTGATAATGAATTGGAACGGACATTTATGGTCGATGATGAAATGGCGATGATCGTTCCCATTCATCGGATGGAGGAATATGGACTGCAAAAATTAAAGAACTATGAAGGATACACATGCAGTTCTGAGCCGATTTCCAAAGAGGAATTGCGGAACTATTTGAAGGATGAAGGGATAATATAGAGAAGCGTTAGATTTACAGTTTATTTATTTTGATTTTTAGATGTATGTTCAATTAAGAATTCCATGACAAATCCTCATTTCCAAAATGCCTTGTCCTACCTCTATTCCTTCGTTTCTTATGAGCAGAAAACAGGTTGGACATATTCGGATAAAACTCTTAACCTCGAGCGATATCGAAAGTTGCTCGTTCAATTGGGAAATCCCCAATATTCTTTAAATCCCATTCATGTTGCTGGCAGCGATGGAAAAGGTTCGACGTGTGCGATGATTGCATCGGCCCTTCAAGCCATGGGGTATAAGACCGGGCAATTTTTATCGCCTCATTTACAAAATATCCGCGAACGAATCACCCTTAACAGCCAGTGGATCGATGAACTTGAATTTAGTCAGCTTGTTGAATTTCTAAAAGATCAATTAGAAGGTATACCCCCGCTGCCAGAGGGGTATGCCACTTTTTTTGAATTATTAACCGCTATGGCTTTTTTATATCACAAAGAAAAAGCCGTGGATTTTTCTGTCATCGAAACGGGATTAGGCGGGCGTTTGGATTCCACCAATGTAATGAATCCACTCATCACAGCCATCACCCATATTTCACTCGAGCATACTCACCTATTGGGTGATACATTGGAAAAAATCGCTGATGAAAAATTAGGGATAACCCGCCCGAATGCACCGGTCATTATCGGTCATCAAGAACCGGATTTGTTGCCATATATAAGAAATAAGTTATCTCACCACTCAGCACCTGTGATCTATACGGATGACTGTTACAGGATCATATCCCATTCCTATGGGCGGCGATATCGAACTGTTGAAATTGAAAACATTAAAACAAGGCATTCGCGGCATTTAAATATCCCATTATTTGGTTATTATCAACTCCAGAATGTAATCACAGCAATAGCGGTGTTGGATACGTTGGTTGATTCACAATCAATCCCCCCTTTTTCAGAGAAGCGTTTGCAAGAGGGAATGCGGAACGTTTATTGGCCAGGCCGTTTTGAAATCGTTCGACGGGCAGGACAACCTACCGTGATTTTGGATGTCGCTCATACCGCCAAGGGCACAGCTTCGTTGAGATTATCATTGGATGAAATCTACCCCAACAAAAAGCGAACCTATGTGATGGGGTTTCTGAAGGGGAAAAATATTCAATCGATGATTAATCATTTAGTGAGACCCAAGGATCGCATCGTGCTTACCAAAGCCCCAAGCCCAAGGGGGGAGAGTATAGAAAACATCATGAAGTCCATTGATGGATTCAAAGAACGATTTCCTAGCTATTTTGTGGAAAATAAACCTATTAAAGCTTATCAATTGGCAGAATCAATGGTCTCTAATCGAGATATTCTTATTGTGACGGGATCACTCTATTTAGTAGGTGAAATCAGAACGTTTTTATTAGGAGAAAAGGTTAACGCCGACGATTAAGATAAGCCATCCCCGTTTTCTTTTTCTTTTCTGTTTCGCTTTGTGCAGAATCGTCTTCATGGGTTTCCTCAGCCGGTTCCGGTTCATAGGCTGGTGGTGCTTCTCCACTTTTGACACTTTCCACCTGTTGAGAAATATTCAATGCTTCCTGCCCATGTTCAGAAACACCAAGTTCTTGTTCACGAGAGGAAACAAATGTATTCATTCCCTCATGTTCCATCGAGGCCAGCATCGCCTGTCCTTTATAACCGGCCGGGGGATCTCCCATCAAAGCATACGCCATGTCCCAGCGGCTCACTCGAGTTAATTGAGTAACTTCACCACCACGAAGTGAGTCTTTCACTTTATTATGGACGGCCATGATGCGGCGTTGATAAGAAGGCATGCGTTTTTTAAGGCGGACATCAATCACATTAAGAACACGACTAAGCGTTTCTTCATCGTAGCCAAGTTCTTCCGGTGTCGCTTCGCCACGAATCAGCATTTCCTGGGTTATACGGCACCGTTCCGCTAATGAAATAAAATCAGAAACAGCGAAGGATAATTCATCACCATGTTCCTTCAGTTCATCCAAAAAGCCGCGGACATGTAATTCGCAACGTTCGAATTCACGTTGGATAAAATCATGATTACTGGTAAACGAATCTCGTAAATGCTCCAATAATACAAGATCATGCGCAACCGCCATGATAAGCTGGCGAATGTTGCCTAAATGATTGGTATACATTTCAGCTGAGGTAAAACGCCATATAGGCATTGGTCCCTCTGACTTGAGGGTTTGCAGCTGTCGATCAACTTTCTCTTTATACATCTCCGTACCGGATTGAGGGAGCCAAAAGGCTCCTTTACCGGTAATCACACAAGTAATCTCTTTATTTGGATAGGCTGAGCGCACCCCCCGCTCTATTTGATTGAATTTGCCTCTAATTTTATCAAACTTATTGTAATTAACTTCCCAGGGATAGTCATAACCTGTTACATCTTTAAACATGGCTTTATATATCGATTGACTATCCAACTGTTCAATCAAATCATCGGGGAGCAACAAAGCTGGTTTATTTCCCATCTAACTTAATAACCACCTATCCTTCTCAAAATGATAATCAAAAATAAAAACCAATGAGCCGAATTTACACGTATCTCATGGATTTTATTGGATATACATTTGAGATTTAAAATTAGTTATTAATAAAATAGCAAGTCAAATGCCAATGTGAAAATGCCACAAATTTAATAAAAAAGCAACCCCTATAGATATAATAGAGAAAAAAGGAATAATGGATTCGTAAAAATAAAGGTAAAGAACTAAGTATTATTGATTAAACTAAAAAAACTCTTTATTCCTCATGAGTGTTGTTCAATTTCAAACAGTCGCTGGCTGTAGAGTTTTAGAATATCATGGCGTTTTATAAGACCAATAAATTCATGGGTTTCGCCATCCAGGACGGGAATTTCATGGGAGATCAACATGGTTAATTTTCTTAAAACGGTATGTAAATCTTCGGTTGGAGTCACGTATTCGAAATCATGATTGGCGATATCAATAGCGGCAATCAAATCCCGCATGTGTTCTTCCAATAAAAATTCCCTGAGTTGCTCGAGGGAGAACATGCCAACAATTTTCCCTTTTTCATCTGTAACTGGGAACAAGTTTTGAGTTGTATCCAGAATGAGGGGTAATAATTGACGTAATGTCAAATTATATGGCACTTTTCGAACATCTCTTTGTATTTCAATTTCACTAACATGAAGCCCAGCAAGAACATCAGTTCGATATTCACCAAAATGGGCGGGCGAATCGGGTTTGGCACGCACCTGTTCTTCGTAAAGGGTCCAGCGGTCCGTCAATAGATACGTCATGGAGGAGACCAACATCATGGGAACCAGCAAGTCATAGGAATGAGACATTTCTGTTACCATTAATAAGCTGGCTACAGGAACTTTGGCAATCCCAGAGAAGAAGGCGACCATTCCGACTAATGCAAAGGAGCGGGGATCGAGAATCCAACCGGGAAAGGTGTTGTCGAACAGCTGACCGAAAGACGCTCCCAACATCGCGCCTATGAATAGAGATGGGCCAAACACGCCACCACTGCCCCCAGAGGAAATGGTGAATGATGTACCGATCAATTTGGCAAAAGCCAGGATGAGCATAAATTGAATACTTAAATTATTTGTCAGCGCTTTTTCGATCCAACCATAACCACCGGATATAATTCCCGGTTGCCATAACGCCAAACAGCCAAGTAAAAAACCGCCAATCATGGGAATAAAATGGGGAGGAAGGGGTATTTTTTTGAAGACATAATCTCTCGAGCCATAAAAGACCGTAACGTAGATAATGCCAACAAACGCGCATACCACCCCCAAAAGAGCATAGGGCACTAATTCCCATACCTGAAATACGAACAGGGGAGGATGAAAAACACGGGTTTGATGAGTAAGCGTGGAAAAAACCGAAAAGGCGACTAATGACGAAATAATAGCAGGGATTAAACCTTCGGTTTCCATTTCCTGATTGCGATACAAAATTTCGATGGCAAACAATGCCCCACCCAGTGGCGAACAGAAAATTGCCCCGACACCACCGGCAGTACCGGCGATAAGAAGATGACGGCGTGTGCTCACATCCAGTTTAAGGATTTGCCCCAGCCAGGAACCAAAGCCCGCTCCAATTTGAGCGATAGGACCTTCGCGTCCCGCTGAACCACCTGACCCGATGGTAATGGCGGATGCGATGGTTTTGATAAAAGGGACTCTCGTTCGAATGCGTCCCCGGTTTCGATGAAATGCACGGATATAAGCATCGGTTCCATGCCCTTCGGCTTCTGGAGCAAATGTATATACAAGAAGTCCTCCTAACAAGCCACCAAAGGCCGGAATTAATGGAAACAACCAATAGCGAAGTCCTTCCGCCGGTTGGATTATTTGACCATGTGAGCCGGTTGCTTCCTGAGTCCAACCCACTGTCTTAACAATAAAAATATCCAGGCTGCCCTGTACCAAAAAGTTAAACAAAATGGCACCCAGGCCAGCGATAGCACCAACGATAGCCCCTAAAATAACCAATTGACCTGATTGGACGAAATGATGACGTAAAAAAGGACGAATTGAAAGTTGTAACTTAAGAAACCAAGACCATATCATGAGGATATATAATTATAAGCAAATCATGGATGATTAAAGTATTTAATATTTTCAAGTTTATGTACCTGGAACAGATAACAATAAAGGATACTATTATTTCACCTATTTCCAAATAGCTGTAAAGTCATCTAATCCATTTCACATTTAAGAATCAATCCATCTCGAGTGAATAATCATGTCTGTGCAATTGGAACCCTCTTTGAAACCCGGGGGATATCGTGAATTTTTAACTCTTGCTTATCCATTGATTATTAGCAACGCATCAATGGCGGTTATGAATTTTGTTGATCGGTTGTTTTTATCATGGTTGAGTCCGGAAGCGATTGCGGCCTCACTACCCGCCGGCATTCTTTTCTTTACATTGATCGCTTTATTTTTTGGGATTAGTGAATACACCAACACGTTTGTTTCGCAGTTTTATGGTGCGGGAAGGCCAAAATCAATCGGAAGAGCGACCTGGCAAGGGATGTATATTTCATTGGCTGGTGGAGCGGCTTGTGTTGGGCTTGCATATATTGGCACGGAGATCATTAAACTCGGAGGCCATGAACCTCATATTGTTCAGCTTGAATTAACCTATTTTAACTGGCTTATGGTGGGTGGGCCTTTTTTTATCATTAATCATGCGCTAAGTAGTTTTTATTCGGGACGAGGCAAAACCAAAGTGGTGATGCTCGTTAATCTGTTTGCGAATATATTGAACGGGATATTGGATTATGGGCTTATCTTCGGGTGTTGGGGATTTCCTCAATTAGGCATAGCGGGCGCGGGAATCGCCACGGCGGCCGCTCAAGCACTTGCTACGGCAATCTATTTATTCCTTTTTTTAAGCCCCAAAAATCACAACGTATTCCATACTCGATCCGTTCAAATCGACTGGAATTTAATCGGGAAATTCATTCGGTATGGTTCGCCAGTCGGAGTCCAAATCATGCTGGAGATTGGATCATTTTCTGCTTTTATCTTCATTATCGGGCGCTTGGGGAATGCTGAACTGGCGGCGAGCAATATCATTTTATCGATTAATATGCTGGCCTTTTTCCCCATGTTGGGCGCGGGAGTTGCCATTACCGCTTTGGTCGGACGTTATATTGGCAAAAATGATCTGATAACCGCGGAGAAAAGTGTTTACACAGCATTGATCAGCGTGGAGATTTATATGCTGTTTTTCGCGTTGATATATTTTTTCTTCCCCCATCTGTTGCTAATGCTCTTCAAAGGGGATTATCAGTCAACCGATGTTCCTTTCTCGTTAATCAGCGAATATGGAATACGTGTCTTAAAATTAGTGGCGTTGTATCAAATTGCGGATGCAATGATCATCACCTTTTCAGGTGCATTAAGAGGTGCGGGTGATACATCATTTCCCATGTGGACATGCATTATCCTGGCTTGGACCTTTTTTGTGCCCGGCACCTGGTTCATGAGCACTTATTTGGAATGGGGTGTGTTTGGCGCCTGGCTTTGGGCAACATTTTATATTACTTTGTTGGGAGTTATCTTTCTATTCCGTTTTCGTTCAGGAAAATGGAAAACCTTTAAGTTGATAGATCATGAGGATGAATAAACACGAATTTACATCGACATGACAAGCGATATATAATGGCACTATGAACACAATCTCATTATATAGCATATTATTGGCACTAATTGTTGATTCGTTTGATGTATTGGTCATCCTGCTCGTTGCAGGTGGTCTTGTTTTTTATCCTCGCATTCTATCCATTCGGCGATTTTTACCTCTTTATATAAGTGCTGTCCTGGCACTTGGTTTCTTACTAATAATTCAAATTAACCATTTAACCCGAAATTTTCTTGCATTTTCTCTTCTATTAACATTGGGTATTGTACTTGTGGTAATTGGTATAGTATCTGAAATAAAAAAACGTAAACAAACAATGGAATCGAATGGTTTCATTGATTTAGGTGTTCATCTATTTACGTTGATTGCCCTACTCATTCTGGCTGGCCAATGGCTTAACGTCTCTTTATCTGATCAGCCCATACCCTGGCCTTTTCTTAATACTGCGTTGTTCACTACGCTCTTCTTTTATGCCATCCATCGATTGGAGCCACATCGATTTTTACCGGTGAAAACCTTGAAAAATGTAGGAACACTTTTTTTACTTTTGGCTGTGGGTATGTTTGTGTTGCGCGCATCGATGTGGATTTATGCAGGATTTAATGCCGCTTATCATCAAGGGAGCGGCAGTTTTTATGTCAAAGGGCGCCCATTTGCTTTGCAATATGCCCATGCCTGGCGTTTCAACCGTTTAGCGGAAGTAATCCAAACTCATTGGTATTATCCTGTCCCTGTCAATGAAAAACCATCTCTTCCCACGAACACTGAAAAACTGCCACTTTTGATCGATGGCTTGCGAGAATCAGAAACGTTTCGCCGTCATCTTATAACCTCAACAGATACAGGCCTGGCCCCTATTAAATATATTCTCGATGCGATTTTACAATTTCAACAACAATCTCAGAAACCTTTAGAGAATCGACCTGACTTAAGCCGTTTTAAACTGGATCGAGATCACCTGGAAGCCAAAGTATGGGGTGATAGCCGAATATCGGCGGATAGCAAGGCCTTTAAATCATTTACTGGTAAATGGTATGGAAAATGGGATCAGATGAAGGTGGATCATGATTGGAGCCCGGTCAAACGGCTTAACCCTCCTTATTTTATTGATGGGAAACTCCCCATGTTGGTTCATACCGTCCAATATGCCTGGATTGGTGATGGATTCGGATGGAATGTCGTGGTCAAACCGATTGACATTCAAAACGCCATCGTGGTTTTAGGCAGCGTTTATCACGTCGAAGAGGGGAATGAGACCAACATTCGCTTTCACCGTCCCCATGTGGGAATTGAATTGGATAAGCACAGGTTGATCTGGATTACTCGAGGAGAGATTTTTTTAGAGGAAGTTCAACCTCATAGCAAGCCGGAGCAGGACCGGTATGTCATCACTGGTTTCTTTTATGAAATCACTGACGGGATACTCAAAAACAAGGGAAATGCCTTTCAAGCCATTTATACTCGCGATCCAGAGCAACGTCCGGAATGGTTTCAATATGAAACAGACCTGTATGTGGAGTGACGTCTGTGGTACAATTGTGAAAATTAAGAAACTTACAAAAAAAAGGAAAAATTGGTTGAAGAGATTCATTGCCAGAAATGCGGTGGAACAATGAACAAAACAGAAAAAAGCGAGAAAAATCTTTTACATCAACTTTTTGGTATTCTGCTTTTATCATCGGTTTACTATTATGTTTTTCATTTCCGATCGGTACATTGTTCGGACTGGTGTCGATGTACGGTGCCCTTTATTTAGGCTATTCAAAGAAGAAAATATGGAAATGCTCTAACTGTGGTTACTTTTTTGAATACTCCGATTGATAAAGCCTTTCGCATCCCAATACCATCAAATTCACTCTATTATTATTGATCCACATATATATTTTTATCAAATTCCGGTTTTTCTTTAAGTTCTGCTTTAAGTTCCTCAATCTTTTGCTGTATGGGGGTGACATCACGGCCAAGAGTTTCATATGCCGTTGCCAAATACTGCCAGGCATCAAGCGATTTGGGGTGATTTTGCACGGTCCGCTCTGCCCATTCAGCAGCGGCTAGATTTTCGCCACGCAAACTCAAAACGTATACTTTGTTAAGCATGGATAAGAGATGGGTATCATCAAGCGCCAGGGCTTGATCGATAACCTGCTCTGCTTCGGTATAACGTTCGGTAAATAAATAAGCGATTTGCAAGGTGTTGAGGATTTGCAGGTCCTCAGGATTTTCCTGTGCCTGGCGTTCCGCCGTGGCGACCGCCAGTGGAATATCAATACCGTTGGTGAGCATAAACCGCACAACAAAATCGATATTATCAGGCCGTCTCAAATGGGACAACATCATTCGAGGCGATATTTCCTCTCGATTTTTAAAAATCGTTATTGCCTCTTTCATCCTGTCGTCCATAATTAACGCTTGTATCCAATGCAAAAGGGGGCGAACTTTTTGCGGACTGGCTTCCGCTTCTTTTTTCCAAAATAGAATTGGATTGGAAAATTCATAATTGCGGTTCAGAGTAAGCAAGGGGAAGCAAATAAAGATATAAACGATCAAAAAATGACAGAATTTATTCACAAAACGGGGGCGATGTGACAATCCATATATAACCAACAATTCAAAAATGAGGGCAAATCCCACAGAAGACAAATATACCCGCCGTTCCGCCACAATGTCATACAATGGTATGATCGAAGAGGTTGGGGACAAAGTGAGTAGAAACCATAAAATACCAAATGTTATCAAGGGTTGCTTTCGAAAATATACAAGCGCTAAAACAATGATGGCAGCCAAAATCAAAGCGGAAACGATAAACGACACGGAGGTAATACTTTCAACCACGGGGAAATAGGGATCATAACGAAGATCAATGGGAACAAGCATACGGGGAAGATAATAGGTGGCGATTACGGTAATTTGAGTGAGTAAATTTTCATCCCACGAACGAACCTGTGTATCTTCGATTCCGATTACATCTCCAAATTGTTGAACACGTAATAACGCATAAATTCCGAACAGAAGAACAAGGGGAATCAATAACCATCCCAACCGGATCGTTAATTTGCGGAATTCTACACTTCGCCATTGTAACAAAATAACGATCAATACCATCACCGGCATGGTAATAATGATTTCCTTGGCCCCTAATCCAAAGGCTACTGTTAATGCGGAAATAAGAATCACACCTGAGTAGCGAAAAGCATTCTTGCCTGAAAAAGATAAATTCCCTTCGTTTTTTTCCAATAATTTAAGGCAGAGCCATCCTCCAACCAGATAGATGAAGGTTGCCATGATGTTGGCACGGGAAATCAAATGGGTTACTGGCTGTGTGTTGATAGGGTGGAGACCGAAATAAGCCGCAGACAAAAAACCAGCCGAAAAATATGATATTGATTTATGTTTGCCTGGATTAAACATTTTAAATAATTGAGCGGCAAACACCCAAACCATCAACGTGGTTAAAATATGCATCAGGATACTGGTAATATGCATCCCCATGGGACTGCCATTAAACATCGCCCAATCCAGCGCAAACGAAATTTGCACCCATCCCCGCAGATAATAAAAATTACTGGCCAACCAGGGGATATCTTCCAAAGTTTGAACACGAGGATTATCAAAGATGAATTTTTGATCATCCAGATAAAAGGATCCCCATAGCCCTGGAATATACACCACAGCCAATACCAAACACAATAAGCCACCCCAAAAGGTTTTTTTGTATAATAAACGATGCTTTAAAGTTTGTGGTTCCATCAAGATTCTTTCATATTACTAATGTCTTCATCTATCATACCAACGGTGATTCGGTTTTTAAGGCTTTTTGATAGACCTGGATGATCTTCTCCGCCATATCATAGGTTCGGAATGAATCCTGGCGTTCAAAACCAGCAACTCGCATTTCTTCATAGTATTGCCGATCATCCAGCAGCGATTTAATGACAAGAGAAAACGCTTCAGTTCCTTTGTCCAAATCCGCGGTGATGGCTGCATTCCCACTTATTTCAGGCAAAGCACCTGCGTTGGAACAGACAACTGGAACGCCACAGCTCATCGATTCCAGCATGGGATAACCAAATCCTTCATCTAAAGAGGGGAAAACAAACACCTCAGCGGATGCATATAAAGCGTTTAGTATATCATGGGAAACGAAACCGGCCAATAATACGTCCGCTTCATTATCGACTTTCCCACCTTGCCAGGTAGCTATTTTTAAGCCCATCGCCTCTGCCGCTTTTAACTCTTCCCTACTGCGATATCCCAAACTACCCGCCATTACGAGTTTCAAGTCTTTCTTCCCCATCTTTCTAAGATCAATAAGCGATTCAAACAGAATCTTTACATTCTTGCGTGGATTAATTTCACCACTCCAAAAAAGATAAGGAGAATCCTGGCCAAAGAGTTTTTGGCGAAAAACGGTTTGCTCATGAGGTTCAAGTGGAGTAAAACTGTCATCGAGTTGATGATAAACCACATCAATGTGTCCTTGGAAATCGGGACGTAAAGATAGCAGGCGTTCTTTAACCGCATGGCTTGGAACCACGACACGATCAGTATGGTCCAAACCATAGTTGATTTGATGGGTAAACTGGCGAGCCCGCTTTGAGTACCATTCCGGATGATCAAACAAACTTGTGTCATGGACTGTCATCACCTTGGCAGCTTTATGGGCGGCAGGCAGCACATGAGCTGGACCGTGAATCAAAGCGGCATCTTCAATGAAGCGTTCCACCGGTGGCCAGTTAAAATAGCGCCAACATCGGAAAAGCAGCCCAAGCGGCAAGGGGACTCGCTGAAAGTGAGTTGGAATTCCAAGTTGGTTGAGAATTAAAGGACATTCGCTCCAATTTTTCCCTAGGGGAAAAACAGAAAACAAAAGGTGAATTTTTGTGGATATCAGTTTTTGAATGAGTTGGATTAGCAAGCGTTCAGTTGAACGCCCCACTCCTGTTCGGGGGGGGAAAAGGCTGTTGGCTTCCATGACGAGTTTTATTTCAGTATCCACCATTTTCACGAATTGATCCGATTCAACGCTATATCACTTTCAGAAATATTCATAACTCTATATCTTTTCTTCATAGAGGATTACAGTCATTATGCGGAGAAGTTAAACAAAAGCATAACGATGAATTATATTTTAATTTCCTTCAGGATAAATGAGTTTATCGACCCTTTCCTTTAATCGCCTGATCCGGCTGGCCAGCAACAGCGCTTTTATCGCTGGGCAGCGGCTGGCCAATGGCTTGTTTCAGTTCGTTTTCTTTCTTTTTCTCATCAATATCCTTTCCACTGACGCACTTGGGATTTTCGAACTGGGCCGCGCCTGCCTGGAAATAGGAACCGGAATTGTCGTTCCAGGCCTGACATTAATTGTGATGCGTGAAAACTCCCGCCGCCGAACATGGTGGAATAATAATGGTGCTGCTGTCATCCGTCTACTGCAATGGGTGGCGTTGATCGTAGCCCCCATAATCCTTATTATCGCCAATCTTCAATCATTCAACTGGCAACCCTTTTTTGTTATTTTATTATTTTGTATCACTATCTATTTTCAAAGTTTATGCACACTATTTGAATCGCTATTTATCTCACTCAATAAAATAGAATGGTCCATGTCCGTCAATGTTGCCTGTAATCTGGTGGCAGTCACTCTGGGCATCCTGCTTGTGCAATTCACTCCCTTCCCTCTATTTGGTGCCGCTATTGCGATAATGGCTCGTTGGATCATGAATTACTTAATTTTTGATGCCCGTACTAAAAAGAGTTTCCCTGGATTTCGTTTTGCCGAATCCAGTCGTGCCTCCTCCGTTTTTGAGTTAATGCGCGATTATTGGCTGTTAACCCTGGGATCCGTTTTTTTTATAATCTATGCCCGCATCGACACCATTATGCTTGAATGGATGGGTTCCACCACCTCGATTGCCCTCTACAGCGCCGCCTATCGTTTTATCGGGCTGTTAAGCATGATTTTTTTATCCGTCTACCAGGCTGTAACACCAACAATAAGCAGGCGGTTAAAGCAATCTCAAAAACATGCCTACCATCTGGTTTTTATTATTGGTTCTCTTCTGGGTTTATTGGGTTTAGGATTGGCCTTTCTGCTTCAATTTCGTGGCGAAGAAATTACAACTTTCCTTTATCCGGATATGTATGAAAAAAGTATATACGGTTTAAAAATTCTATCCTGGACCCTTCCCATCATTTTTATGGGCAATGCTTTCGGTTATTACCTCGTAAATGAAAAAAAGAATGGTGTTAAAGCCTATGCGGTCATTAATCTGCTTGGTTTGATAATCAATTTGACAGGGAATGCTATTTTAATACCCTATTATGATTTTGTCGGCGCTGCCTGGATGACCGTCGTTACTGATGGTATCACCACACTCTTAATGATTATTATCGCCGCTATTATCGCCTATCGTGGGCATATTCCCAAAGAGGAAACTCAAAACCACTTTAATGACTGAAAACTATTGATTTATTATGATTTTTAAGCAAATATATAATAAAACATGTATGTTCATATAGTCTCTTGTAGCCGAAAGTATTTAATGGCAGGTAATAGATTATGCCCAACTGGCTGGAACGATTTGTCGCCGTTGTAGCGTTAATTCTTCTTTCACCTCTTTTTCTGTTAATTATGCTCGCGATCGTCATTGATTCGCCGGGATGGCCCTTTTTCAGCCAGAGGCGGGTGGGAAAAGATGGCATCTATTTTTGGATGTTGAAATTTCGAAAGATGTACAATTTCGTTCCCAAAGACGGAAAAGGCATTACAACCAGACATGATGTCCGTTTAACTCGCATGGGACGCTACTTGGAACGCTTTAAATTGGATGAACTCCCTCAGATCATCAATGTGCTTTTAGGTCACATGGCGCTCATTGGTCCCCGCCCCGAGATTCCCCGTTTTACGGTCTATTATCCAGAGAAATGGAAAAAAGTGCTTTCTGTAAGGCCAGGCCTTGTCGGTTACAGCCAGATCACCACTCCTCATGAGATGGAACTCTACCCCAAGGATTGCCTGGATCACGAAAAATTTTATGTTGAAAGCATTTTGCCAGACAAGTTGGATAATGAAATCAAATATGTGGACAAAAAGAGTTGTTTGTTTGATATATCGATTATCTTCGGGGTTTTCTGGGCGTTACTCACTAAAACAATTAATAGAAGCTGGATTCTTGTTCACCTCAGTCACGCATTCATTTTAATCGTGGACACGATTCTATCATGTGCCAGTCTTTTTATGGCCTACATTCTGGTGTTTCAGATGGGAGTGCCTGAGAAGACGTATAATAGCTTATATGATATTATTCTCTTTGCTTTAATTATTCGCCCGGCTGTCTTTTTTCTGTTTGGATTGCAAAAATACCCCATTTCTTCCACCATCACAGTCAATTATCTATTGACTATCGTCAAAGCCTCGATCTATTCCACCATGGCCTTGATCATGGTTCTCATGTTTTATCATTCCCGCGATTTGGTACTGAGTGCCCATATCGTGGATGCCTTCTTGCTGCCCTTCTTGTTAACCAGCGCACGAGTGGCGTATATATACATTCATGATTCGTTATTAGCTGCTGGATCTCACCAATCGATTGGTAAAGCCTTCACTCATATTTTTATATTATGTATTCATGGTGCGATAGGTTTCTTTTCGTTCTGGCTGGCTCATATAATCCACCATCAAGAGCTCAATATTTACAATCTATTGCCTCGTATCGGTTTAATCTCGTTGATTGTTGTTGGCATTCGAACTTTTTTAGCATTCTTTTTGTGGCCTCCAAAAGCAAAAACCTGGCGCTCTTTCATAGGATGTGATGTCGTCCAAACGATTCATATTTCGTTAATCGGTACGGGATTAATCCTGTTAGCTTACCTGGCGACTCAAAGCACCGATTATTCACGCTTTTCATTAATTTTGGATACGATCATCTATTCAGTCTTATCCAGTATTTTGATCTTGTTTTGGTGCCATTCCCAAATTACCAAAACATCGGAATCCAGAACCAAACGGGTCTTCATTCTTGGCGTTGGAATCGAATCGGAATTATTGCTTAGCACGTTGCATCGCATTGGCAGTGATACATGGGAGATATTGGGGATTGTTACTGATATTGAGTGGAAACGATTTTCATCCATCGCTGGATATAAGATCATTGGCACCATTCAGGATCTTGAATCCCTATTTGAAGTGTATAAACCAGATATTCTGCTAACCTGGGAATGGGCGGCTGGATCTCAAAAATATGAAGACTATATAAAATCCGTATGCAAAAAACACAATGTGCTACTTTCCATATCACCCAGTTTAAGGACGTTAATTCCATATAGCGAACAGCCAGTACCAAAGGCGGAGTAAATTTATTGATGTGTTATAGGCGGCGTCCGCTTATGCGCCTAAGATTAAAGAAATAAGGGGGATAGAATCGGAACAGACGGGAAAAGCATACAAGCCAGGAAAAACCCGGTTTTTCTTTCAATAACAGATTGATTAACCGCGAACATTCGTTTTCCAACAAATTCTTTTTGTTCTTATCCTGTGGGTGTTGCTGAAGAAACTGTTTGAGTAATTTCAAATACTTATCCACATATTCAAATATCATCCGGCGATCACTCAACCAGGAATCATCTTTCAATACCAATAAACGCTGCAGGGCAAAAACCTCATCATACGAAATGTCATTCTCGGGTATAAAGCGTTGAATGGCATTATAGGCAATTGTATGGCAGTTAATCAGTTGTTCCTTCCTCATATGGGTTGTCATATCTCCTGATGTTCGATACCACAAAAAAGGCTCTTCAAAATTCGTTCCTTGGGTATATAGAAGCAGGCGTGACCATAATTCATAATCCTGCGCGCAGCGATAGGATTCATCATAGCGCAGGCCATTTTCATCCAACACCGTTTTCCGAACCATGACAGACGGATGCGCAAAGGGATTGGCCAACATACAACGCCAGCGAATTTCCAAATCATTGGTGGGTAATTGATAAGTCCCAACCGGCTCATTCTCTTCATCGATCAATACACATGAACTTCCCACCACTCCAATTTCAGGATGGTGATCAAGAAATCGAACTTGCTCATCAAACCGTTTTGGTAACGAAACATCGTCCGCATCCATCCGGGCGATATAGTTACCTTGGGCCAGTTCCAATCCTTTGTTAAGTGATTTGGTTAAACCGATATTTTCTTGGTTACGAATATATTTAATGTTATCAACATCATACTGTTGAATTATGTCTGGGGAGGAATCGGTTGAAGCGTCATCAATCAGTATGATTTCAAAATCCTGGTAGGTCTGTTCCAGCAAACTATCGATCGACTGAGCAAGGTAGCGTTCTCCGTTATGAACGGACATCAAAACGCTGACATTGGGCATGATTTAAAACCTCAAGAGAACTACGTGGTTTTAGACGTTTGAGCCTGAGATGCTTCGAATCGTTTAGGTGGTGCTTTTTCGACGATCATATTGAAAAAGGCTTCCGCTTCAGGCTGACTCCCGTCGCTGCTATGGCCAATGGCAGGATAGACTCGAATCCCATACCACGCGCGCTTTTCATTATATACTTGCAATAACCTGAAGGCATGATCTGCAAAATTATTTACCGGATCATATTGATGTTGAATCAAAAATAAAGGGGGCAGAAATTCTTGTTGTGCTGCCAATCCAATCAGGTCGGGTACCGATTCAAGCGTATCACCTTTGAGATATACATAGGGATTATTGGTATTGTTTTCACCGTAATCTTTCACTTTCAATCTTAAATCCACCTGAGGAACGGTGACATACATCCCATCACATTGACGTTTGATCCCATGATAAAGCGCGGCAAAGCCTCCCATCGAGCCTCCCATACAAAACCAGGGATGGTTTGGTTTTTCCGCACGGTGCTTTTCAATTAAAACCCAGACTATATCCTCGATGAAATTATTTCCCTTCTCACCCCAAAACCAACTCCCCATCCGATTCCAACCGAAAGTATCCCAGGGCGCTAAAATGTCGAAGTGATCCCAGGCGATCATCGGCCCCATATGGAGATAAGCGTTATGGCCATGAAACAAAACCACCAAACCTTTTGATTTCTGTTCAGCGGGTAAATAAGCATAACGCATAATCCGGTCATGGTATTCAAACACATGCGGGTAGGTTTTTTCCACATTGGAGGCATCAAATACCATTGAAGTGGCGCGCATTTGTTGTTTTTCTTCGTTACGCACAGTTTCCGTATCGCAGGCAAACATCAAATTCTTATTAGCAAATGCCAAGGGGAAATTGGGTGCATCTTGACGAATCAATCGGTCCTTAATTGCCCGCACTGTACCCATTACACCATCAGATCGCAATTTTCGATATATACGTGAAAGATACTGTTTTTGTTTCATGTTTAAGACTTCGTACCCACAATATTGCCGATACATAATAAATCCATATCCGCTTTTAAAAAGGTATTGACAGCATTTACGGGGGTTTCAACAATTGGTTCACCTTTATCATTAAAACTGGTATTGAGGATAACCGGTATGCCAGTGATATCTT
>CAZFER010000002.1:0-183601 GCA_964517495.1 uncultured bacterium
ATAAAATCTTGGTTTAATTCTGCGGCTTAAACACCTCGCGAAAATCGGTGTTAAACGGAACATCGGAAACATTCCTCTCATGCAATCAGAAAAAACAGAGATTTCAAAATTTCAATTCAAACAAAACCTATCCATATCAATCAGGATTATTGCCGCACTCATTCTCAAGGCGTTCCTGGTAATTACATCGTTTTGAGTGTAGAAGATAATGGAAAGGGAATGGATACCAAAACTCAGGATCGCCTTTTTGAACCTTTTTTTACGACAAAAGAGGTTGGCGAAGGAAGCGGGCTGGGATTGGCCAGTGTCTATGGAATTGTCAAGCGGCATGAGGGATGGATCGATATCATCACCAGGGAAAACGAGGGCACCGTTTTTCACATATACTTTCCCGTTGTGCAAAAAGAACAAACGACCGCGTCATGAGCAATCCCGCCAGGTCAGCATATCCCGGCCTCCTGCAATGGACTGAAACTCATTAAACCCCAGGGGTTTTAATGTTTGCTCAAACGTTTGAGGATCAAATCGGTGTTTAAATGTTTGTGATCCCACTCGGGTAAACCAAAACGCCAATCCTCGAACAAGAGTATTGGAACTTTGAGCCATATTGTGTACCGCTTCGGTAATTATCACTCGTTGCCGGGCAGCGGATTTCATCTTATCTACAATCGCCGGAACATTATCATGAAATTGACAAAGACTCCCCATCATAACCACCACATCGGCTTTGGGTAAATCATCCTCCTGATTTAAATCCATAACATAAGATTTTATTCCTTTTTTATGCGCCCAACGCAAAAAAGTCTTATTCAAATCGCAGGCTTGATATTCCACGTTCTTAGTTTTTAAAGCATAACGGTATAACGCGCAATCACCAGCGCATACATCTATAACACAGGAATGCTCTGGAATGAGTTCGGCCACGGCTGTGTAACGTGTTTTAAAGTTGCTTCGGTATAGAAACCGTATCCCTAATTCATAGAATACAGGATGCCAATAGATCGGATTCATCATGTTTTCTCTTCCCCACGAACCCGCGAGCGAAATCGTTTTAATTCAACAAGGTAACGCCAGCTGTCACGAAACGGTTTAACAGTCGATGGTTTGTCCCATCGACGAATAAAAAGGGCTGGGATTTCAATCACCATTAATCCATGATAATGGCATAAAGCCATCATTTCAGTATCCCAGAACCACCCTTGGCTTTCCACCTGATCCAAAAGCGGAAGTATGCGCTCCCTGACAAAAAATTTATAGCCTGTTTCCGTATCCTGAAAAGGAAGACCCAGCGCCCATAAAACCAACTGGCGATATCCCACACTTAATACATAACGAAAGAAGGTGTCCAAATTCCAACGAATTTCATAAAAACGATGAGCGGTGGCGGCATCATAGCCTTGCTCGAGCGCTGACAACATACTGGGGATATAACGGCAATGAACTTCCAAATCAATATCAAGGTATCCCACATACCGGCCCTGTGCCATACGAATTCCCTCGGTGACCGTACCGCCTCGGCCGATATTTTGGGAATGAAGAACAAACCGGCTCCCCACACGCTTAAGGGAAGCCTGTTTAACAACCTCCGCGCTACCATCCGGACTGGCATCATCAATCAAAATGAATTCATAACGGTAATGAGTTTGCTGAAGAACCCGTTCAATTTCACAAAGGCTTTGTTCCAAATGCGGGCCATCATTGTAACATGGGATTACCAGGGATAAATCGATCAAGATTAAACAGCTCCAAGGCAGCATTAAAGATACTAAAAAACATCAATATTTAGTCGTCAAAACATTCAAGAATTCGAAGGTATAATAGCACCTTTGCAGGGCATATAAGAAAAACCATTCATCCCATATCCTCTTGTTCCATGTTTTACCAAAAACGGGCACATCTCCAGGCACAAATCATACCCTTCGTAAAAGTTATATTCCGAACCAGGCCCATCCAATCGTGGAGCAATACCAAATGATAAACTGTATGCACCTTCAAGCAGGTTGAGTGCTTCAATTTCAAATGTGGTAACTCCATCTCCCTCAATGACCTCAACATCACCAACTGTAATATCCGTCGCCACAGTATAAAGCGCTACTCCCTCATCTGACATGATCGACATTCCAAATACAGGATAGATAATGGGTGCATTTGCCTTCCAATGGTATTCGATGGTTACGGCTTCACCGGTTTCATAAATATAACGTTCAGTGCCAGACCCATCGATCATTCGGACACGAACAAACTTGATATCGAACGAACCGAAACGGTTTCGCGTGACAATCTCGGCGGATATCGGCTCACCCCGCATTCGTGCTTCTTGAAATTGCATTTGTTTGTAATGGCTGATCATTTCATAGGGATACCCATCGCCAACAATTTCACCTTGATGAAGCACCACTGCGCGGTCACATAGCGCTTGAATTGCATCGAGATCGTGAGAAACAATCACGATCGTCTTCCCCGTCTGGCGCAGTTGACGGATATGTTCTTTACATTTTCGCTGAAACCGTTGATCCCCTACCGCCAGGATTTCATCTATGAGCAGGATATCCGGTTGCACATGGATACCGATAGCAAATCCCAGGCGGAGATACATTCCAGATGAATAGTGCTTTACCGGTGAGTCAATAAATTCACCCAATTCACTATAGTCAACAATGTCCGGCATGCGGGCTTCAAGTTCTTTCTCTGATATGCCCAATAATGATCCGGAAAGGAAAACATTTTCACGCCCCGTCATTTCAGGGTGGAAACCAACCCCCACTTCCAACAGACTGGATACCGTACCATGAACGGTTAACTGTCCTCCTGTGGGAGCAGTTATACCCGCTATGAGTTTCAGCAGAGTACTTTTGCCCGAACCGTTATTGCCAATTAAACCTACTATTTCACTTTCATGAATCGAAAGATCAACATTCTTTAAGGCCTCCACTACAGTATCCAATCGTTTACTGCGCCCACCGCGCAAGAAAAGTTCTTTAAGCGTAAGGGCTTTTTCGGCCATCATGTGGAATGTTTTACTGAGTTGGTTGCATTCAATAACCGTTTTTTTAGATGTGGGATTCGTTTTCATAATAACAAAACATTAAATAATATCAGAGTTTGGGATTATCACATTCCGAACGGGCTTCCATTATGCGGCGCTGCTGCTTATCGATCCAGCGTTTCATTTTTTCATTTTCCTCATGCAATGTGGATAGATGCTGATTCATATGAGTCGGATGAGGTGAACCGATATGATCACGCTGCATAAGACAGTGTTGAGGATCTTGCAGATCCGCCCATTCCTGGGGAGTAATGGAATTTAATGTTTTGCCTTCCAACTGTTGATTAATATACTCCAACGATAACTGACCATCTTTACTTTTACCCACTGCATCCGAAATGATGTGATACGCCTGACGGAAAGAAATTTTGCAAAAACGTGCCAGATGATCAGCGATATCGACAGCATTTAAAAATCCGGATTTCGCTGCCGATTGCATCTGCTCTTTATTCACTTCCAATGATTGAAATACATCGCCTAATATACGGGCGGCTCCACGGGCTTCATGAATGGCATCCATAAAAATATATTTGGACCATTGAATATCTTTATTATAACCAGAGATATTACAAGCGTTCATGCTTAACAATGAATTGGCATAACCCAATAGGAGATGGCTTTTCCCTTTAATCGCTTCGGCGAAATCAGGATTACGTTTTTGCGGCATAATGGAACTTCCAGTCGTGAATTCATTGGGAAGTATTAAATATCCATATTCATCACTTGAAAAAAGTATTAAATCCTGAGCGATTGTAGAAAACCGTTTAAACATCATCGCTAATCCATGAACAATTTCTGTCTCAGTCTCCCCCCGGGATACGATCGCATCAAGGGTATTCTCCTGCACACCATCAAAAGCTAATAACCGGGCGGTCTTTTCACGTTCAAGAGGCCAGGTCGTGCCATAAGATGCAGCGGCCCCTAATGGACATGTGTTCATTCGATCGTAAAGGCTTTGAAATATCATTAATTGCCGGTGGAGACTTTGTGCATAAGAAGCACACCAATGTGCCCAGGTCGTAAGGGTCGCTTTACGGTGATGAGTATAACCGGGCATGGCTGTTTTTAGATGATTGCGGGCATGAGATAGTAAATGATCAATAAAATAATAAAGATCATCTGAAAACTCGAGCAATATATCCCGAGCATAGAGTTTCATATCGGTTGCTACTTGATCATTTCGGCTTCGTCCTGTATGAATCTTCCCGCCTATATCTTCACCGCAGGCTTCTGTCAAATAGGATTCAATATTAATATGTACATCTTCCAGTGAAGGATCAAGTTCCCATTCCCCTTTGGACCAATCTTCGCGCAAGTGGACCAATTTCATAAGAATTTTCTTGATTTGAGCAACGTTATATACACCGATATGCCACAATCCTATGGCATGAGCCTGATTGGTCCAAATATCATAAGGAACAAGAGTGGAATCCGCCGCGGGAAGCGCTTGCATATCCCGTCCAGCGGAAAACGAAACAAATTCCTCTTTTGCTGATCCTCTTTCCGGTGTTTGCCAAACCGGGGCTTTCATAAGATTTGTTTCCTTTATGAATAAATTATGAATAAATAGTGTACTTTAAACCATATCCCACAACATCGGTTGAATGGCATAATGATTTTCATTGGTATGGTTCTCGGATTTCTCTTCGAAACCGGAAATCCGAATACCAAGCAGCCTGACTTTTCGGCCACAAAGATCAATACGTTCCAATAGACGAAACGTATGTTGGAAAATCTCATCTTGTTCTCGAGTCGGGTGATCAAGGGTAATAGCTCGAGTTTGAATTCTAAAATCATTAAAACGAACTTTAATACCCACTGTCCTTCCCACAAGATCGTTTTTCAATAGTAAAGCCGCCACCTCATGCGAAAGTTCATCCAAGAATACTTTCATGCTATCTAGAGACGATAAATCATGGGAAAAGGTTCTCTCTTGAGATAAAGATTTACGTTTGCGTTCAACTACCACAGGATTTTCATCAATCCCACGGGCTAACTCATACAGCCGGCTTCCATGTTTTTCTCCAAAAGAATGGATTAATTCATTCTTTTCAAGGTTCCTTAGCTCCCCCACCGTTTTAATATCCATGCGTATTAACCGTTGTTCGGTCTTTTGTCCTACCCCCGGGATAGCTCGGACGGTTAAATTTGTGAGAAAAGATAAAACCTCTTCCTCGCGTATCATACAAAATCCATCGGGTTTATCAAAATCAGAGGCTATTTTTGCAATAAATTTGTTTGGACCGATGCCAATAGATGCGTTGAGTTGGGTTTCTTCTTTAATCCTTGCTTTCAATCCCTTTCCCAACTCAGCGGCTTGATCAAAACCATTCACCTGCTCACTGATATCCAGATAGGCCTCATCCAACGAAACCGGCTCAATCATGGGAGTCACATTACGAAACAACGAATGGATATAACGCGACACAGCCTTATAAGCTGGAAAATTACAAGGTAGCCGAATGGCTTGTGGACAAAGGCGTAATGCTTTAGCCATCGACATGGCGGAACGCACACCATATTTGCGTGCTTCATACGATGCGGCCGCCACCACACCCCGATCCATTACACTTCCACCTACAACAACGGGCTTACCCCTTAATTCGGGATGATCGCGTTGTTCAACCGAAGCGTAAAATGCATCCATATCAACATGCATAATGATACGCTGGATTTCCGATCACCTCCGATACGCGAGATTAAACCTTTTTATTCGGAATCATACGTTACCAGCGAATGAACCGGTAATGGTTTCAATTTTTCCCGGCCATTGAGAAACGTTAATTCAACCACAAAAGAAATACCGGCAATCTCACATTGAAAATTTTTCAATAGCTCACGGGTTGCCCCCACCGTTCCACCGGTGGCTAATAAATCATCGATAACCACAACACGATCTCCATCCTCGATCGCGTCCTTATGGATTTCAACCGCATCCTCACCATATTCCAACTGATAATGATGTGTATACGTATCCGCTGGCAATTTATTTGGCTTGCGAATAATGACCAGCCCTGCATTTAATTTTAACGCAAGGGGTGCTCCAAAGATAAAACCGCGCGATTCAATCGCAACAATTTTGTCGATTTTTTGATCCTGGTAGGGAGCCGCAAGTGCATCAACCGTCCACTGCAACACATCCGGCCGTAAAGTTAAGGTGCTAATGTCAATGAAATTAATTCCCGGTTTTGGAAAGTCAGGCACTTGACGAAGGTGTGGTTTCAGATCCATGTTTTTCTCCCTTTATAAACTAAACTATGATTAAGAATTGATAAAATCATATGGCTCTCCAGTTTGCTGGATCATTTCTCGGATGGCTTGAATGGCTTCATGTTGAAGTTGGCGCACCCGTTCTCGTGTCAAATTCAATTGCTCTGCGATATCTTTTATTGGCAAAGGTTCTTCACCGTCAAGTCCAAACCGCTTCTTTATAATAAACTGTTCCCTTCCACCCAAGCGCTCAATGAAAACATTAAGCCTTTGATCACGCGAAAGTAAGGATATCTCATGATCAGGCCGGGGTGTGATTGTATCTTCGAAACGGGCCGCATGATCAGGGCTTTCATCTACTCCAACCAACGGTTCAATAATGGCAGGGGAGAAGATTAAATCGGTTAATTCCTGGGCCTCTTCTGGTGAGAGTTTTTTTTCTAAATCTTCCATCATCTCCCAGGGTGTTGGATCACGCCCCAGTTCTTGTGCAACTTCCTTAAAACGCATCTTGGCGCGATAGAGATTTTCTTGTTTATGGGAGGGAAGCCGAACAATATTGCCATGATGAGTGATCGCACGGTTAATAAATTGGCGTATCCACCAGGTGGCATAGGTGCTAAAACGGCATTTCCGTTCAACATCAAATTTTTCAACACCCTTTATTAATCCCAGATTTCCCTCTTCAATTAAATCCATTAAACCTAAGCCTTGGTTTTGATAACGCTTTGCTATGTTAACCACCAACCGAAGGTTACTTAAAATCAACTTGCTTCGCGCATCAGCATCCCCTTTATGAGTTCGTTTTGCTAACTCAATCTCTTCTTCAGCGGATAAGAGAGGATATTTACCGATATCGCGCAAATAAAGCCCTACCAGATGGCTATCGGCGTGATCTTCAACAAAAGACATTGGATCATGTATCTCATTCTAAGAGAAATAAATTCAAATATTTATATGTTTTATCAGCCAGTCTATAAATTTTTACCCTGTAAATTATTAATAGATACAAATAAATCTATAGACAAAACTATTATATATGAATTCCCTGTGAAAATGTACTAGCGCAACGCTTCTTCATCAAGAATTACCATAAATCAATCGATATGGGAGTTCTGATACTCCTTAACATGAATAATTGTTTATGGATGTTAACTATTGCTTGACAGAATCCCAAACTCACTATAGATTTCGAGAAATCATGACCAACAAAGCTAATTCCTCCTCCATATCCATCCGTCGGGAGCGATTGGATATTATTATTGGCGCCCTTGCCACCCTCGGGCTGATGGGTTTAGTTATTATTATTCAATCACCCCTTGTTTTATTGGCTATCATCCTATTAATAACCGGGAGTTTAGTACTCTGGCTTGGATATGACTATTTACCGCTAGCCATCTTTTTGCTTCTACCCTTTTCTTTTGAAATGCAAATTACATCAGGAATGAGAATCACACTTCCAACCGAAGTGTTAATCCCTCTGTTATTTCTGTTTTTTTGTTTCGAAGTCATTTTATCGAATGGGAAAATTAAATACCGCCCCTCTCCAATGAATGTATCTGTCCTTATCTTTTATTGTGTTATAGTGGGGGGTTTATTAATATCTCAATCATGGGGAAGTTCCATCAAAGCGCTAATCAGAGATACAGGCTATATTTTTACCGGTTATTATCTTATCCCACGTTATATACGCTCAGAAAATCATTTACGCCATGTCGTTTTTGGTGGATTAATCACTCATTTTCTTATTGTCCTCTATGGATTCGTTACGCTTGCCGTCGGTGGTATTCACATTTACGGAGATATTGGAACCCCTTTCTTTGTTGAACATTGCATTTTTGCAGCTTTTGTAACATTTACGTTTGCTTTTTGTCTCGCTTATTTATTGGATATGAATATTGGGCCGATACGAAATGCCATGATATTCGTAACCAGTCTGATCGCATTAGCGATTATTTTGACTTTTGTTCGCGCCGCATGGATCAGTATCGTTGTTATGCTGGTGTATTACCTCTACCAGTTCCGGAATCGGCGATCCGCAGTGGATTTAATATTGGTGTTGATTGTATTTGCGCTGATCGGCATCGTTGTTGCCAATATCACGAACTTGGGAAGGCTGCTGCTACAACGTATTGATACGATTGCTGATCTTAAATATGTTGCAAATTACGATCGTCTGGATCGCTGGTTTGCTGCGATTAATATGTGGCAAGCCAATCCTTACTTTGGCGTGGGATGGGGCGCCTATCCCGATCTCTACTTTTCATATCAAACATTTCCGGATGCTTTTTCATCCCATATTCGCATGGGAGCACATAATCTGTACCTGGAATTATTGGCTGAAACCGGTGTTGTTGGTTTATTGATATTTTTAGTGATGATCTACACCTTTTTCCGACAGGCGATTATGTTACAAAGAACAATCCAGTCTGGTTTCCAGCAACTCTTCCTTATTGGGATGCAAGGGGCGATGATCACTTACCTTATCCATGCTTTTTTTAATAATTTAGGCCCCTCAGACAAGATCAGTTTATTCTTTTGGTTTTTTTTAGGCATGATTCCCACATTTCAGGCCCTATACCATTTTGAAACAAAGAAAAAGAACGAAGCCTCAGAGAGTCAAGCACCTTCAGAATAAAACTGAGATTTCATTGTATTTAAACACCCGAATCAATTTCCTCACGAACCTGAGTAAAATAGGTCTGCATTTGATCAACAAACATTTTGGCTTCACATCTGGCCATTTCTGCGAAATTATCACCATTTGAAGCGTGAATGATTGCTTTGGAAATATTGATAATCAATTTCCCCTCTTTTGCTGAACCCGCCCACAGTATTTCTTCCAAATCCCCTCCTTGGATGCCGACTCCTATGCATAAAATCGGAATTTCAGAACCAACACAATCTCGAATCCCGGCGAGTTCCTCTGGTGTGGTTATCCCAACAACCACTCCAAGGTTCCCATTCTTATTCCATTTCACAATTTGTTGTGCGGTAATTAAATAAAGGGGAAATTCAGGTTCATTGGGTAAAGAAACCGGTACCATTTGCATATCAATCCGCGATAAATTTGAGGTAAAGCAGATAACAAATACACCCTTTTCTTTGTATTTTCGAAAAGGGGATATACCATCTTCTCCCAAATAGGGATTCAAAGTCACCGCTTCCACGCCCAGCAATTCAAAAGCCATTTGAGCATAGGCACTGGCCATATTTCCACTTTCATTCCATTTCCCATCCAATATTACTGGAACATCGCATTTTTTCGCATACTGAATGGTATCGATTAAAGTTTGAAAACCTGATATCCCCTCCCGAAGATAAGAGGCCATGTTTACTTTATAACAACAAACAAGATCGCAGGTGACATCAATCATCATCTGGTTAAATGAAAGCAAAGGATTTTCATGCTTTTTGACCATGTCAGGCATACTTTTAGGATCAGGATCCAATCCAATACTGAGTAAACTTTCATTTTGTTTGATCTTTTTATGGACATGCTCAAAAAAAGGAATCATAAGGCTCTCCCTGCCAGTTGGCCGATTTCAGGCTAAAAAACTAAATATGGGCCGCTCTCATTCAATACATGAATCCATAAAATTATATCCCTTTATTGGTTAACGTTTATCCTTTCCGCTTGTTTTTTATCTTCCAATCCATCCATGCAACTCAAACAAACTCGGACATGGAATAGCTTTAGAAAATTGAAAATCAAAATATACTATATCCAAAATCAATTTGGAGAGTGATTCGTGGTACGTATTACCGGTAAAGCGGCTCAAAAATTTAAAGAATTTCAACAGCAGCAAAATCGCCTTCATTCGGCCTTGCGAGTCGCAGTGATGGGTGGTGATTGTGCTGGTTTGAAATATTTTATCGGAATGGATGATTTTCTGGGGATGGATGACTTTCTGGTCAAGAGTTGTGGAACCACCTTGTATATCGATCAACAAAGCCTTGCTTATGTATGGGATTCAGAAATTGACTGGATTGAAGTGGAGGATGATGAAGGGTTTGCGATTCTTGAAAATCCCAATAAAGGCAGGAGCAAAGGGGGATGTGGAAAAGACGGAAAAGGTTGCATGACAATCGGGGATGGGAAAACATGTCAACGATCAAAAGGCGGAGGATGTGGATCAGGAGGGTGTGACCATGGCTCCTGTGATTCACCAGATCAATCGATATATCAAATTAACTAATTTTCATTACAATATGGATGTTTCAGAAAAAGTCCTTGTGGTGAAGGCTTCACGCTTACAAGTTACTCAAGGGGCAGGCTGGAAACCTGCACCACAAAAATTATGACTACTCGTGAATTAATTGTATATATGCTTTACTGTCAGGAATAAACTAACATCAAGGACCCAACTAAGCATGAAAAAGAAAAAAAAACATAGCAACAGCAAACACACAAAAAATACCCCAAAAAAAATATCTCCTTCAAATAGAACTGAAACAACCAATCCCATTATATCAAATTCAAATCAATCCTCTGGAGGCTCCATATCATTTAAATGGGGAAATCTCTTGGAGGGATGGAGTGTTTTCTTCATCGCATTGTTTATGCTTTGCCTGGGGGTTGGCACTATATTAACCCTCTTGAAGATTGATGATGGACTTTCGTTATTGATGTATACAGGAACCACTTCCCTTTTTGCTGCCTTATTATTCTATGTGGTTATTGATTTTTGGGGACGCCGATATGAATCAACTTCAGCAACTGATATACCTCATCCATCACCACAAACACTCTCTCCACAGATTGACTCTGTCCCATCTGATGAACCAATTCCCCAAAGATCCAAGTATTTTGCACCTGCCATTGGGATTTCACTGGCGTTGTTTTTAATTGTTATAATTGGACTTGGATTATATTCCCCAAACCATCAAATTCAGCATTCCGATCAACGTATCGGTACCTATTTTGATAATTCAGGTCATCGATACATTCTGGTGGGTAAGACTTTCACTGAAAAATGTTTTATCGCCGATTCAACACAAAAAATCAATCTTCGACTGAGACCAGCTGGCCAACCGGTCAGTGAAAGCAATCCCCTTAATATCCATGTGGATGTTTATGATGACGCATTGGATTTAAAACTCCAGGAAAAAGATTTTCCTATCGTGACTGATGAAATTCAATCCATCATCATCGAACCGCTAGGCATTGATAATAAAACAATACGCCTGGAAGTGCGTGTAGACAGAGTGTCAGTAGGGAAAGTCCTCGAAAATCAAGCAGATAATGTAGTGATGGGATTGCGGTACCATGGATACCGCATGGAAAATTCCAATGGAGGCAATTAGGCCATTAATTCATCTTCTCCACCACGATTGATCACAATTTCTCCCGATTCTTCCAATCGGCGGATTATGGCCACTATTTTTTGCTGGGCTTCTTCGACTTGTTTGACTCGAACTGGCCCCATAAACTCCATATCTTCACGAATATTGTCGGCCGCTCGGGTGGACACGTTGTTGAATATCTTTGTTTTGACTTCCTCATTGGCACCCTTCAATGCAACTGCCAGTTCTTTCATGTCCACTTCACGCAAGACTTGTTGAATCGCACGATCATCCAACAGAATCACATCGTCAAAGGTGAACATCAATTTCTTGATCTCAACCGCTAACTCCTGATTCTCTTCTTCCAATGTTTCGAGGATTGATTTTTCAGTAGCCCGGTCAACACGATTCAACAATTCAGCTAAGGCTTCAATACCACCAGCCACTGAAAACTCTTGAGACAGAACCGTGGCGATTTTTCGCTCCAAAACCCGTTCAACTTCTGAAATAATTTCCGGAGAAGTTTGATCCATAGTGGCGATACGAAGCGCCACCTCTGTCTGCATTTCAGGTGTGAGAGCGGACATTATCACGGCGGATTGATCGTATTCCAAATGAGCGAGAATCAGGGCAACCGTTTGAGGGTGTTCACTTTGAATAAAATTCAATAAGTGATTGGGATCGACTTTTTTAAGGAAATCGAAGGGAGTGCCTTGCAACATGCCCTGGAGACGTTCGATAATCTCCATCGCCTTACCAGGCCCCAAGGCTTTTTCAAGTATTTCACGTGCAGTGGAAATACCGCCATGGGCGATATACTGTTTTGCCATGGCGGTATGATAAAACTCTTCAATGACCTGAGTGGTTAATTCTTCCGGAACGGAACCGAGATTGGCAACCTCCAAAGTAATCTGCTCAATCTCTTCATCAGACAAACAACGATAAACATCAGCGGCAATATCCGGCCCCAGCGAGATCATTAAAATGGCTGCTTTTTTTCGACCGGTTAGTTTGGATTTTTCTTTTGCGCCGCGTACCATAAAGTAATCCGTTGTTATCAACGTTTGCCACGATTAAGTAATAATAGTTTCGACTAAATAGCGACGCGCTTTAAGCTGAACTGCAATATTTTGAACACCTTATTAAACCATGAACAATTATTGTTTGTACAAGCCTCGACCTGCTTTTTTAAGCGCACCGCTCTCCACTTGCTTCTTTAACTCAAGATAAAGGATACGTCGTGGATCCTTCGATTTGCTTTTATAACCTCTATCCTCAATGGCACTCATGATTTCTTCTACCTTCATTGGTTGGGAACCGATTGTTTCCAATAAATATTCACCCAATGATTTTTTACGGCCCGTCGATGCTGAGGCACTTGGCCGTCCGGCTTTTTTTCTTCCACGTCCCGAACCAACAGGCCGCCCCACACGGGGAGTATCATCTTGCATAGGAGTTTCATCTATTTCAGCGGATGTAAAAGATTCAATATGTTTTTTGAATTCATCCAACTGATTGTTGGCATTTAACTCTGATTTCTGTTTTACCAAATCAAGCATTTCTTCCAGGGAATATGTTTTCAGGATTGTGTCTGGGGATGGTTTGGCTACCATATTTTGTTATTTTTCCTTTCATCGATCTGTTACGACAATTTGACAAACTCATTCTAAAAGTATAAATCACAAATGTGTCATTGTCTATAGCGTGTAATACTAATTTTAATATTTAACAATCCATGCTGTCATAATTCAAGTACAGATACACAATAACATAAGAAAACAAAATACAAACCGTTCCAGACTAATTCCCCGTTCATACACATGATTTGAGACCATTATATTATGATTTATATCTCACAACTATGATGTTTCTGCTTACATTGGAGAAGATACGCAAAGAGGATTGGCATAAGATATAATGCAATATTTTATATATCAATTGGCACCCCTATATTTCAATACATCACAGTTCATGGAAAAACTGTTTATCCACTGACAGACTTAACTTCCTCTCCAACCCTCATGGAAATTCATCAATACAAAGGCCAATCGGTCACAGAAACCGGTCCTATCCGTTTCTCCACTTCACTCAAAATGTACTCACGGCGATGAATAACCTGCCGGCGAAATGATTCGATATCGTCATGAAATTCATTCATTAACGAGTTTCGATTGAGATTCAATACTTGCGCACGATATATCACTTCCGGTTCAAGACGGCCTTCAAGATCATTGATCACTGGTAACCATTTTTCTGGTGTAAAAACATGCTTCGCGACATATCCCAACCTATGGAGATAACGATTCTGTATAGCTGGATTTGACAGGAATGCCCCGCTAATAAATCCAGGTGGACGCCACCAGGTACCATTACCTTTCCCTGATCGCGGTGTCCCATCCGCTCCAAATAATATGGGAAAATCATAGAAATCATAATAAGGTAAAATACTTCGATAGGCATCACTATCTCCCCATGTTTTGTCTTTATCCCACGGGAAAATATACCATTGCCGAGAACCAAACATATCGTGATATACAAAATGATTGTTGAAATAGCCATCCCAATCGGATATCAGCTGACATCCTACAAAATAATCAATTATTTCATCCACAGCCAGATGCGTTTCAATGAAAAACGCTTGTTCCGCCCCACTTTTTGTATTTAATTTTGTCACCATCTCAATCACATCTTCATATCCAGCGCTCAAATTGGTCTTTTTTTCATGTTGGCGAATAATATTGGAGGATGTTAAACTTCGATCATAATTCCATATGATCTTATAAAGATTGCCATCATTATCCAATCCGTTTCGGGCCATAAAATGTTTATTGGGCTGCTCAAATATCAGGTAATACCCACGTGCCCGGTCATTAACAAAAAAGCGATAATGATTCACTTTCCCTGCCAGGACACCAATGGAATGGTAAACCTTATATGAAAGCCATTCCGCCAGGGCGTAACGCGGTTTGGGTTCAAACACAATATTGATCCCACTCATATCCCTCCATTCATAATGCTTCAAGAAAAAAACATTAAATCCACTTTTTCGAGGTGTCGTAATGATATGGTCATGCACATACCAATCGTCTCCTTGAGGTGGACGTATAATCAGAGTGGAAGCCCCTCTAAAATCACTTTGATCATCCGGACCAAATTCATAAAGAAATGCCACCGGAAGTTCCGTCGATTGGTCATCCGCATAATGAAAATAGGAATACGTCCAGCGTGGTTCGGTAAGCGCAGGACTTATGCTCGTCATACCATTTTTATCTACTGCTTCAATACGAAAGCGTACCAACGTCCGATCATCCTGAGGAGGGAATGTGGCTTCCCACGTCCCAGCTGACAGAGTACCTTCCGCTAGCGACATGGATACCCTGCGCTCACCCGTTCCATCATTATTATTCAACGTCGTATAGGTTAAATCGACGCTCTCCAATTCATCCTTATCCATTAGAAAGGTTGAGACAGTGACTGAATCAGCAGGTTTTGGCGAAAATGGTTCCCAATTCACATCATTAATATATGGAGGCAGATTATCTGTAAACAGGCTGTTTTCCTCCCCAGGCGTCTGCGCAATCGATTGACCCAAATCGACATTAATTGTCACTCCTCCTTCCCTAAGTTGCACAGCTTCGAGAGTTCCCTGTGCATCAATGACTCGAAGCCAAAATGAGAAAACATGCTCAGGACCTTGAACCTCTACATTTGACACCCTTTGATGCAAACTATTCGACCATATATTTTCTGATTCACCGCTTGATGTAAGTTGCATGACATATTCTCCTGACCGGGCTTGATCGGTCATAAGACGCTGACTATTTTCATGAGTACCTCTCGCACTCCAACTATTATCCTCATCCAGTGGATTCTCGAATCCTGGATTCTTTATCAGGTTTTCCTCTGTGCCCTCCTTGACCAGTGAAATATCATCAAGCCAAACCGTTCCATTGCCTTGTAAAGCAATATAAAAACGAGCGTTTGTCACCACCCCTGTGGATGAAACATGAAGCCAACGGCCTTTTTTCTTTGTGGTGGCACTCCCCCAATTGGATGGATGGCTGGAAGACTCAGAGGGAGACCTTCGTTCCAAGCTAGCACCTTGTCCATCTGGCGTGGTTGGCCAGGGAGGTTCATCATCATATTCAACCTCATCAATGACATTCCCATCTGGATCTGACAACGCAATCCGCTCTCCACCATTATTCAATGATCCTTGGTAATTACCAAACAATCGCTCGGGAAATACTGAATTCTCAAACAAGTGTTTGTTCTTTACGACCACTATATAAGACTGAGAGGGAACAACCGAACCGGCAGGAAAAGTATATGATATTCCATCGGAAAATACCCAATGACTTATATCAATGGGCACATTGCTTCGATTGAATAATTCCAAATATTCGTCTTCCTCAAAATCCGTTGGAGTATGATAATGAATTTCATTGATTATGATATTTGAAGGGCCAGCAAATACACTGGAGGAAGGGTGAATAATACCAGACATTACAAATACGGCTAATAAAAATCTAAACAATCTCATACGCAAACTCGTTTTCTAATTTAAAGTGTATAACGATAGATTCTATCATTTTAACCTATCATCATAAGAAATATACTTCTTCTTTTCTATGGCTATCCATAATCCGGTTGAATCGAACCTGCAAACAATTGACGTGTATCTTTGGATTTGCTAATTTGTATCAACAAATTCTATTTACATTACGTTATCATGAAAAAGGTAAAATGAAAAATTCAAGCCGGCTATTTGACACATATGGCATGGGAATAATCTTTATTTTCCTCTGCATTTTTTTTACCACCCAATCCCAATATTTCCTAACAGGCAGTAATTTTGCCAATTTATTGATTCATTCATCTGTAAATATAGTTATCGCAACAGGAATGACCTTCGTGATTTGCGCTGCTGAAATCGACTTATCAGTCGGGTCTCTATTGGCCTTTTGTGGAATAATAACCTCGTTAATTTTAAAAACCGATTTCCATCTGGGTATGAACCTGCCCATGTGGCTTACCAGTGTGATCCTAACCCCTGTGCCGGATTTATTCCCTGGCCAGCTAACCTGGTGGTTTGTTTCAGTCTCCATCTTTTTAATTCTCGCTCTTTTACCAGGGATTCTGGCCGGTGCTTTAACTGGCTTGATCGTAGTGGCATTTGGCGTTCCCAGTTTTATCGTCACCTTGGGATTTATGATGGTGTATCGAGGATTGGCCCGATATCTGACCAACGCCAATCAGATTTTTGGCATGCCCACTTCTTTCATGGAAGTGGGTTCGGGATGGCTTACCTATGGAGAGACGAAGATTATTCCTTATTCCATTTTAATCGCCATTGTAATCGTTATAACTGGCGCCTTGATCTTATCAAGAACACGAATCGGCCGCCATGTATTATCTGTAGGTGGAAATGATCAAGCGAGTTATTTGAGTGGTGTCTCCGTTAAAAAAGTCCGCTTTACCGTATTTATCATATCAGGATTCTGCGTATCCATTGCAGCCATTATTCAAACATCGCGTTTGTTTATTGGCGACCCCAATGCAGGCGAGGGGTATGAACTGAATGCCATCGCCGCTGTGATCATTGGCGGAACAAGTTTATTCGGCGGCAAAGGAACAGTGGTTGGAACCCTTTTCGGAGCATTGATAATCGGTGTATTAAGCAATGGATTGGATTTGATGCAAATCTCTGATCACATCAAACAAATCGTCATTGGAAGCATGATTATTTTTGCTGTTCTGCTTGATTATCTCAGAAGAAAGTTTTATCAATAACCTTAACCACCATGAAGAAGGAGAAGAATCGTGATTAGACGCCGATTTTTAACCCAAACCGGGATTGGAGCCGGAAGCCTGCTTTGCGCTGCGAATACGATGGCCGCTTCCCAAAAATACAGAATAGCCTTGGTTATGAAAGCCCTTTCCAATCCATTTTTCCATTCAATGGAAATGGGGGCTCGTGAAAAAGCCAAAGAACTTGGTATCGAACTGCTGGTCCAAGGCACCAACAAAGAGACGGATATTGCTCAGCAAATCAATATTGTTGAAAACTTTATTACCCAACAAGTTGACGCGATTGTTATCGCACCAGCAAGTTCTTCCGGCCTGGTTCCTGTCTTATTACGGGCTCAAGCACGTGGGATTTATGTCGTCAATATTGATAATCCATTGGATGAAAAGACCAAAAAACAGATGAATTTCAAATGCCCCTTTGTGGGATCTGATAACGCCCTGGGCGCCGCCCTGGCCACCCATGACCTTGTGGCCGCCATGGGAGGAGTGGGAGACGTGGCAATCCTCGAAGGTATCCCTGGTGTCATCAATGCTGAACTACGCAAAAAAGGAGCGCTTCGAATATTGGACGCAGAAAAACAAATCAAAGTCGTCGCCTTACAAACCGCTGAATGGGAAGCGGAACAAGGCTATCGCGTCTTTACCAATATTCTTACTGCCCATCCAAATATAAAGGGATTATTCGCGGCCAATGACAATATGGCCTTGGGGGCAATTCGCGCCATTGATGCAGCAGGAAAAACCAGACAGATTGCCGTTACCTCCTATGACAATATTGATGCTGTACAGGATGCCATTTTGACAGGTACGATTCATTCCACCATTGAACAACATCCGGAATTAATGGGGGCCTATGGTGTCCGCACCGCCAAAGAACACCTGGATGGCAAAACCATCCCGGATTACATCCCCACCCCGTTGGAGGTTATCGATTATCGATACTTGAGTTTAAACAAGAAAAAATAAAGGGGTTATACCGCTTCCGCCATGGGTTCATCCTGTGGCGGATTGTCATGGGTTACAATCAATTCGCCATTTTGCACATCCACATGGATGGTAGCTCCATCCAGAATATCTCCTGCGATCAATGCTCGTCCCAATCGGGTTTCCAGTTCTTTTTGAATTAACCGTCGTAAAGGCCGGGCACCATAAACCAAATCATAGCCACGCATGGCTAATAATTCCTTGACGGAGTGACTGACCTCAAGAGAAATGCGCCGGTCTTTCAAACGCTTGCGCAGCTCATCAAGCATCAAATCAACAATCTTTTCGATTTCATCCATGCGCAAGGTCTTGAATAAGACAATATCATCCACCCGGTTAAGAAATTCGGGACGGCAGTGAGTTCGCAGCTCCAGAATAACTTTGTCTCTCGCCTCTTTGGTGATTTCTCCCTGCTCGTTTACTCCCTCTAACAGGTAATGAGAACCAATGTTGGAAGTCATAATAATCACGGTATTCTTAAAATCGACTGTTCGGCCTTGTGCATCAGTAAGCCGTCCATCATCCATGATCTGCAATAAAACATTGAACACATCATGATGAGCTTTTTCAAATTCATCGAAAAGAATCACACAATAGGGTTTACGCCGGACGGTTTCTGTTAACTGCCCACCTTCTTCATATCCAACATAACCGGGAGGTGCTCCGATTAATCGGGCAACCGTGTGCTTTTCCATATATTCTGACATATCAATGCGCACCATATTCTCTTCGGAATCAAATAAGGCTTCTGCCAGTGTCTTCGCCAATTCGGTTTTCCCTACACCGGTTGGACCAAGGAAAATGAACGAGCCAATGGGACGCCGGGGATCTTTGATTCCCGAACGGGCACGCAATACGGCATCAGCGACCGCCTGAACCGCTTCATCCTGCCCCACAACCCGTTGATGGAGTTCATCATCAAGCCGCAGCAGTTTCTCTTTTTCACCTTCAACCAACCGAGTGATGGGGATGCCTGTCCAACGTGAAATAATCTCGGCGATTTCTTCTTCTGTAACCGTTTCACGTAAAAATTGAAAGGAATGCTGTTTCTCATTCAATGCGGTTTCTTCATTTTCCAGGGTTTTCAACAAATCAGGTAGTTGACCATGACGCAGCTCTGCCGCTTTGGATAGATCATAAGCCCGTTCCGCCCGTTCAATTTCCAGACGAGTATCTTCGATCTGTTTTCTCAGTTTATTAATCTTTTGCAGACTCTCTTTCTCCGCTTCCCATTGCGCTTTCATGCTGTTGACTTTGGCGCGGAGATCGGCCATTTCCTTACGCAGATTTTCCAAACGTTCTTTACTGGCTTTATCTTTCTCTTTGCTAAGTGCCTGTTCCTCAATTTCAAGTTGCATTAATCGCCGTGTGCACTCATCCAATTCAGTCGGCATGGAATCGATTTCAGTTCGAATCATGGCACAAGCCTCATCCACCAAATCGATGGCTTTATCGGGCAAAAATCGGTCCGAAATGTATCGATCAGATAGAGTAGAAGCTGCAACCAAGGCATTATCCTGAATTTTCACCCCATGGTGCACTTCAAATCGGTCACTCAGGCCACGCAAAATAGATATGGTATCTTCAACGGTGGGTTGTTCGATTAGAACCGGTTGAAATCGGCGTTCCAGAGCGGCATCTTTTTCCACATATTTCCGGTATTCATTCAAAGTCGTGGCCCCAATGCAGTGCAATTCACCACGCGCTAACATGGGTTTCAACATATTGCCAGCATCAATAGCGCCTTCCACTCGCCCCGCACCAACCACTGTGTGCAATTCGTCAATGAAGAGAAGGATTTGGCCTTCACTCTCCTTAATTTCGTTAAGAACCGCTTTTAATCGTTCCTCAAATTCACCGCGAAATTTGGCGCCTGCAACCAATGCTCCCATATCCAAAGCAAAAATGCGCTTGTCTTTCAATCCTTCAGGAACATCACCTCGAACAATTCGATGGGCCAAACCTTCAACGATTGCTGTTTTCCCTACGCCCGGCTCTCCGATAAGAACAGGATTATTCTTGGTTTTTCGTGAAAGGATCCGAATCACACGCCGAATTTCAGCATCTCGGCCAATGACTGGATCTAATTTTCCTTTATGCACTTCAGCGACCAGCTCTCGTCCATAACGCTCCAGCGCTTCATAAGTGCCTTCTGGTGTATCACTGGTAACCCGTTGATTGCCTCGGACGCTGGTCAGCGTTTTCAAAAATCGATCGGGTGTTACACCGCAGCTACCCAACACTCGACCGGCAAAATAATTGGGGCCTTCCCCAATAATGGCCAGCATTATATGCTCAACACTGACATATTCATCCTTTAAACGTTGAGCCTGATCCTGGGCATTAACCAGGACTTTATTGAGCCGGTTTGAGACATAAATTTTGTTGGCTTCCATTCCCTGGCCACCCATGCGAGGCCTACGCTGCAACTCAGCCTCAATTTGAGTCCGAATAGAATCAGGGGATGCCTCCATTTTCCGTAATAACCGGGGAATTAATCCCTCCACCTGATCCAACAGTGCCAACAAGACGTGTTCAACATCCACTTCAGCATGGCCATATCGAATGGCTGTATTTTGAGCTTCACTTAATGCTTCTTGTGATTTTTGGGTAAATTTGTTTAAATCCATAGTTTCACCTCTCTCTGTATTGAGGTTCTCGGTATTTTGCCACTCTATGATTTATTCTTTCGGGATTATTGCTTCTCTCTTGGGTTCGATTTCGTCACCCTTGAGAGAGCTTGATATATTCGCCGTTCAGCTTCGCTGAGACGCTGTGGAATGGTAATAGTAAATGTAACATATTGATCACCGCGTATTCCGTTGCGCTTGGGCAATCCTTTTCCCCTCAACCTCAAACGCTTGCCGGTATTTGAGCCAGCAGGGAGACGAATGGTCATCATGCCGGTAATCGTTGGAACTTGCAACCATTCACCCAGGGCTGCCTCATAGGGCGCAACGGGTATTTCCACTTCGACATCATAACCTTTCACCACCAACTGTGGATGAGGTTGAATTTTAATCTTTATGTATAAATCACCACGTTGACTTCCAAATTTCGCTTTACCTCCCTGTCCACGCAATCGAATAATCGAACCTTCGCGTGTGCCTTGAGGAATCTTTACATCATATCGCTTTCTCAGAATCGACTCTTTATTCATACGATTATGATTGTATAACAACAATTCAAAACTCTTGGTCACGCCATAATAAATTTCATCCAATGTGACGGCCAATTCTGTCTCAAGATCATAGGCATTTTTGGGTTTCGCAACCGCTTTTGTTTTAATAAATGTTTCATTTTTTGCTGAAAAATTCGAATATCTTCCAAAAAATGTTTCGAAAAACTCGCTGAACCGTCCACTCTTCTTTTCTTTTCTTGAGGTCTCTTTTTTACCTTCATATTTTGGTTTAAATGTACTTGAATTTGCGTTGGTATTATTTGTGCTCTTCCAGCGGTTGGCTTCCAATTCATCATATTTTTTTCGCTTGTTCAGATCGCCTAAAACTTCGTAAGCTTCACTGATTTGTTTGAATTTTTCTTCCGCATTGGGAGAATGATTTACATCGGGATGATAAAGCCGGGCCAAACGGCGGAAAGCTTTTTGAACATCGATTTGCGATGCCGTCCGCTTGATTCCTAACGCAAAGTAATAATCTCGAAAAGTTACGGCCATATCAGCTGACTTGAAAGAAAAACATTATTATTAATGCCTTATATTATAAAGCAATTTTTATCTTATCACGCCCTCTAGACCCATTTTTGTTAATCAATTTCACTATCCATCAAGGCCGTTTTGCTTTGCGTTTAAGAGTGACCGGTCTTCAATCCCCTAAATCTTACTTATCCCCCTTTCTCCTTTCTTTCTGCTATTTGATTATTTAGCAGGGATTATACCAACTTTATCAAATCAACACTCAAAGCATAACAAACTGGAATTATTGGACTTATAAAAACAACTTTCTCATGATCCATGATCAATGAAATTATAAGCACAAAAAAATCGCGCCAATTTGGCGCGATTTCATTATATTTTGTGGCAACTTTTTTTAAGATTTAATCGTTTATATTGAAAGAATGCTTTTTAGGGATAATAGGGGAGTATGACCATGAAAGGAACATTGCTATTTTCGATAATGTTACTTCTTTTCACCTCAGGCAACCCAACAAAAGAAAAGTCAAAATCAGCCGAAGAAAAAGAATCAACACATCGAGATACAAAAATCGTTGAAATCAACCCTCAGCGAATGCCTGAATTGAAAATATCTAAAAATAATGCCGTGCTTGAACGTTTCCCCATTCATATCATCAAGCCGTCAAAAGACAAACATTACACTATCCTTATGGCTCCTGAACCAAAAGGATTTAATTCAAACATGCCAATGGTCGATCCCTTGAAAAAGAATCCACAACTCCCCTATATTATGATGGATGGTAGCAAAGTGCTTCGTATTCCAAATAAGCCGTGAATCCATTTTAAGATCAAAAGTAAACCAAAAAAATATGGCAAACAGAACCCATAATCCCCATTCCTTCTCAAATTTACTGCGTTTGATTGGATTAACGCTTTTGACGGGATTTATCTACATTATTTTGAAAATACAGGGGAAGCTTCGGATGTAATTGAACTTGCCGTGTTGTTCGCAAGTATTAATTGAACGTCCATACCAAAGGTCTGAAGAAACAATTCTTTCTTTCTATTTATAGCCGTCAGTTCCTCCTCACATTCATCATCTTCGCTCATACCATAAATCAAGCAATTTCCATCTTGAATAAAACAACTCAATTGGGTGAAACGCGTATAATGGGAGCGATCCAATGAATCGCCTACCCGCAGAAGAGCGGCCATTTTTGTCACAATCTCTTGATCCTGCCTGGAAAGTAACGCGAATTCATGATGTGTTTTCTTGGGCAAGGCTTTTCGATGATAACGGGCAATAGTGGCTACAATCAACTTTTCCTGTTCTTCAAATGAGGGCCAATCTGCATCCATAACCATTCGCAGAGAATGTTTATGATGCTGTTTATCACTCACCGCACGGCCAACATCATGCACATATGCCGCACATTCCAAATAAAATCGCTCTTTATCACCACCATGATGTAATGATTCCAATTGATCGAACAATTGCAATGATAATTTACTTACATGAATGGGATGTGAAGGATTCTTATCGTATTTGAGCATAAATTGATATGCTTCATTTTTCTTGGGAGAAATATTATCCATAGTATCTGAATTAATCACCACAAAGTTGTTTTTTGACATTTTTTTACACCAAATTTATTCAAACTGATTTACTAATATGTACGTTTTGGAAGATGTAATTGTTTCATGAATTCTAACAATATTCTAACATTTTTCTAACAAAAACAAAGTGGTATCCTAATCTTACCTTTTAGCATTAATTTAACATAGTTTTTATTAACTGTCTCAAGAAAAGAGAATTAGGTGAGAAAAATAATCTTCTATATAACTAATAAGATCAATCATTTATTCGGTCATTCGATTTTATAATTCTAGGGTCAACGTATGATAAAGAAAGTCTGTTCTTTTCAAACAACACCATGAGTGCTCAGTTCTCTTGGCACTTAACATTTAAAATATCAAAATGCTCTTGCACGAAATCCATCTTGGTTCGTAATAATGGAATAAGCAGATAAAATTCAGTAATGATGAAAATGGAATGAGATTATTATGCGATTTTTGACCAACCCGGTGGTGTTTCGAGAGTTTATCCGGCATATCAGGCGGCCGCGAACGTTTCGGAGCCTTTTTACCCTGCTTTGTATCGGATTTATTGTATTCTGCGCAACTTATTATATTGAAACCAATAATAATACCCTGAGCCAAATAAACGGTCGTGATATATTTTTCCCCATTATGTATATTTTATGTTTTTTGGGATTTCCCCTGGCCACGCTAGCCTCATCAGGAATTGTTCAAGAACGTGAGTCAGAAACATTAGATTTATTGCTAACCACACCGCTGAAATCATTTTCCATCATCTGGGGTAAATGCTCTGCCAACCTCATGTTCATTTTGATGATGGCGGTTTCCACCCTTCCTTTCCTATCACTTTGCTTTCTGTTGGGTGGTATTTCTCCCAAAGATATGTATCAATCGTTTGCAGCCATCATGGGCTTTTACATCCTTAGTGCATCTGTTGGCGTCTTTGTCTCCATGTTCTCTGTGAGTTCAGCCTCTGCGGCGCGAGTATCGATTTGGCTGCTAATATTATTTATGTTAAGCCCTTTTGCCTTGACTTTTTTACTTCTCATATTTGGAATTCAAATACGTTTTCTACTCGGATTTACAGTCCCATTTTGGTTTAATCCATTTATCGCGATATATATTCTCTATAACCCATCCGCACCTTTAAACATCCCTGGCAACTCGTTATTTACATCCTACTTTATAAGCAGTCCCGGGATCATCACGTTTATCCAGAACGTCGTTTTTTCTCTATTTTTTTTATTAATTACCACCTTAATTTTCCATAAATTTAGTGCTCAATTCAGTACTCGATTTAGTTGGAAAGCCCTGTTTCCTTCATGGCAAAGGAAAAGACCTGCACCTAAAAAAATAAATCAGCAATCGACTGACTTTTTATCTTCATTCTCCACCCGGAGAAGATCGGTATATGAGAAAGAGTTGATTTCATATAACCGAAAGTGGATGACCAATTCACGTATTTTGGCAATCACATGTGTTTTCGTGGCGGTGGGGATTTCTATCCTTTTTTGGGTTACAACCACCAATAGCATACGAAGATCGCTGCAGGATTCTGGTCATGTGAAAATCCTAATTGGTGTATTCGGGGTTGTAATCGCTTGTTTTTTCTCCCACATTGCCCCCAGTTTTAGCATATTGGTTGAACGGCGAAAAGAAACATGGCCGCTATTGCGAACCACAACAGTCCGCTCCATGGATATTATCAAAGGTAAGGTTTTCGGCTGTGTAATGCAAGCGGCCATTCCCTTTCTGGCATTGATTCTCTCTTTTTACCTCTCCAATCTAGGGCTGGCGTATATTTATGGGTATCCTCCCAAATCATTTTTGGTGACGGAAATCACCATTCTCTCCCTGTTCTATATGTCATGTATATTTTTCTACTCATCAACAGGTGTTATGTTTTCCAGTCAAAGCAAAAAAGAGGGGTTATCACCCGCCCGAAAAACATTTGGCCTGGTGATGTTTCATCTTTTCCTGCCAACCCTAATTGCAGGATCAATCATGTGGATACGTTACTTGCTCGATTCATCGGGATTCTATATGGGGCCATTTGATTTTTATAGACAATTATTCACATACATCCAGTTTGTATCACCCATCTCAGTCGTTTACACTATGGATTGGGATTGGATTCATTATGTTATCATAATTGTTCAAACAATTTTGTTATTAACAATGGGCTATTTATTGATGTTCAGTTCCAGCGCTTTTATACGAAAAAGATTTTAAAAAGGGGAGACTTATGAAAGAAACCTTGTTTCCTGATGCGGAACCAACCCGGCAAGAAGAAAATATTCCTGCCCCAAAAGAGGTGTGGCCTGAAAAAATATTTGTTGATCAAATAGAAATCGGGGATTCGATCAAATCACTTTTTGTTGTCACCAGGCTGAATCTTAGGGAGTTCGACCGGGGAAAATTCTTAACTCTGCGGCTCGCGGATAAAACCGGTAAAATATCCGCCATCCTGTGGGATGGAGCCGAAGACGCTTTTAAACAACTGAAAGAAGGCTCTCTGGTAGTGGTTAATGGCAAAGTTAATTCATATCAGAATGAGCCTCAAATTACCTTAAAAAGCATTCGGGCTATCGAAGATACCCAAGATATCACCTCTTCAGACTTTTTACCGGAATCTCCTCGAACATTGGATGAAATGATAGAAGAATTCGATCAAATGATCGAATCTATAGAAGACCAGGATTTCAAAGCATTACTCACTGCTTTTCGGGAAGATGACTCGATTTGGTATAAATTCAGCCACGCCCCAGGGGCTAAATTGTGGCATCATCCCTATTTACACGGACTTTTGGAGCATACATTAAGTGTTGTCCAACTATGCCGATTCATTGGCCAGCATTATCCCGCTGTTAATACCGATTTATTGATCACGGGAGCCGTGTTTCATGATTCCGGGAAAATGGATGAATTCATCTATGATTTTCGCATCGATTACAGCACCGAAGGCCGATTATTAGGCCATATATACATTGGAACTTCCCTGGCAGACAGGTTGATGGGAAACATTCCCGATTTCCCAATTGAAAAAAGGCGATTATTATTACATATGATATTGTCTCATCATGGAGAAACCGAACGTTCACCGGTTCTCCCTATGACGCTGGAAGCAAATTTACTGCATTTTATTGAAAATATGGATGCCCAAACCATCGCGTTCACTCGCGAAATGGATAAAGTTAAAGAAGAAGACCAAGCCTGGACTGGTTTTGTCAACTTAATTCAGCGGTTTTTATATCGGGGAGAGACAACACCATCTGAAGAAAACGATTTAGAAAACGAAACAATCGAAACAGAATAACGGAAAAGGTTAATATGTTTAATAAAGGAAATTGGTTAAGTTTATCACATATTCATCATCTCTATCGGAGATTTCAATTTCAGCAGTTTTTTCAAGTGCTGGCCTCATTTATTACCGGGACTTTACTCATCTTCACCATTCTCGCCCTCTCTTTGGATATTTTTTCCCTGAGCGACTTCTCCATTAATCTCTGGTTTTGTGTTTTGGGTGGGTTGTTATTGTTTACAATCTTTCGCTTTATAAAGCGTTGGTCCGAAATGGGATTTCGGCTTTCCACCTATTTCAAGCAATGGGAAAGGTATCATCCCGAAGTCTCAAATCGCGCTTCTTTATTGGTATATTCAGAAAAACAATCGAATGAAATTGGCCGATTGGGATACTCACAAGAACTATTACATGCTGAAGACCAATGGCTCAACGAGTATATCCATAAGAAATATCAGAAAAAGCAGTCACATTTATTTTGGAATACTCTAATAATATGTTTTGTTGTTATCCTTTCATCTCTTGCTTACTATTGGACAAATCCATCCTTTGTTCATTCACAGGCCCAAAAAATTAGCAATGCCCTTTTTATCCGGAGTGTAACATCAACGGCTCAGGTATTACGTGTACCTGAAGAACGCCAGGTCGCCCGGGGCCAATCTATCACACTTTCGGCAACCAGTAATAACCAAGTTCAGCCTGATAGCTATTATGTTCATTTGAATTCAGGTAACGGATGGCACACGACTCAATTATCGAATATACATAATGCAATATCTTATAAAATTCCTGCCGTTCATCAGCAAATTGAATATTACTTTTCCTCCCCGAATGGTGTTTCTAATCGAGGAGTTATTATTCCTTTGGATCCTCCCACGATCGCCAGTGGAACAGTGGAAATTGCACCACCCGCCTATACAAGCCGGCCTAAAGAAGTGTTAACCGGCTTACGGTCTTTAACGGTTCCTGAAGGCAGTAATATCACCATTCAGGCAACCGCAACGACTCCATTAAATTCGGCTTCTTTAATTGTCAACAACGTAACACGTGATACATCGATAAATGGAAAATCAGTAAAATCAACCTTTAAGGCCAATCAACCGGGAGATTTTAATTTCAAATTAAAGGATATTCATAACTTAAATGGTGAAAGCCGTCACTATCGGCTTTCTATCACAAAGGATGCCACACCAACGGTTGAAATACTTAAACCTCCACTAGTAAGCGATATGCCTACTGACTTGAAACCACAAATTCAAGTCAAAGTGAAGGATGATTATTCCGTCCATCGTGTCTATTTCATTTCCATAACCAATGAAAACCCAAAAACCAAACGAGAGCATTTTATCTGGGCATATACCCAGGAAACAGCGAAAGATGTGGGAGCAGCGACTCAGTTTTACTTAACGTGGGACTGGGATATGGAACCCCTGGAGATGTTCCCAGGGGATTCTGTGACCTACTATGTGCAAGCCTGGGATGATGACCAAATAAATGGCCCCAAAATGGGACAGTCCCAAAAACATGAAGTACGATACCCCTCACTGACCGACCTGTTAGGCCTTTTGGAAGAGGAAGAAGACCAACAAGTCACTCAATTGAGTGATGTCGTCGAAGAACAAAAACAAATTGGTGAGGATTTAAAAGAGACCATAGGGAAAATTGATGAGAAAAAAGATCGTTCTCTCACTGAAGAGGAATCGGATGAATCACTTTGGCTCGAAAAAAATGAACTGGAATCACTTAAAGAACGCCAGGAAAAATTAGTCGAAGAAGCAAAAAAGATTGAAGAAGAACTGAGCAAATATCAACAAAAAACAGATGACCAATTAAGTGAAGAAGAGAAAAAAGAACAGGGCTTCACACCCGAAACGGTTGAAAAGATGACCCGCATCCAGGAATTGTTAAACGATTTGCTGGATAAAGACAGCCGGGAATTAATCCAAAAGATCGAGGAAGCGGTTGATCAAATGTCAAAAAAAATTCAGGACGATCAACTGCAGGATCTCGAATTTTCCATGACTGATTTTCAAAGCCAATTGGATCGTACTCTTTCCATGCTGGAAGACACTTATCAAACACGCCAGCTGGAAGGATTGCGTAATATGGCACAGGAATTATCTGAACGCCAGGATCACCTTGAAAGAGAAACCGATCAATTAAGCCAGAAGAAAGAAGCATTGGAAAAGGAACTCCAGGAAACCCAACAAGAAGCCGAACAAAACCCCACAGATCAAGAAACCAATGAGCACCTTGAAGAACTTAAAGAACAAAAAACCGAACTTGAAAAACAAGAGGCAATTTTGTCTGAACGCCAAAAAACACTGGCGGAAGATGTGAATAAAATGATGGAGAAGATGAACTCCATGCAGCAAAATCTGAACGAAAAGAATCCTCAAATTGCCGAACAACTCCAAAAAATGCTGGAACAAACCAGAGAGGGCAATTTGCAAGAGGAAGTGAATAAAGCTTCAGAACAACTTGAACAAGGGCAGCCCCAAAAGGCCCAACCACATCAAAAGAACGCTCAAAACCAGTTAGCACAAATGGCAAACCAACTTCAACAGCAAATGTTTAATATGGGTGGGATGAATATGGAGATGGACACCCAGGCCTTAAAACGGCTTATCGACCGAAGTATCTTTTTATCTCATCAGCAGGAGGGTTTAACTCATTCACCTTCTGGACAGGCCAGGGCTTCGCTCACATTGCGATACGCTTCAATCCTATCGCGTGAATTATCACGCATACAGGAAGCATGGACAGAGATATCAAAAACCAATCCATTTATGAGCCGGGAAGTGGATTCATATCTTCATCGAAGCCAGGAACGGCTTCAACATGCGATCCAGGCCGGACAAGGTGAATCCTGGGTGGGTGTTCATGAATCCAGACAATCACTCATGGCGTTAAATACGGCTATCTATAAGATGCAACAGGATATGCAAAGCATGCAACAGCAAATGAATCAATCTCAGAATCTGCAACAACAAATGCAACAAATGATTTCCCAACAAAAGAATTTGAATCAAATGCTTCAGGAATTGAGAAAAATGGGCGAAAAAGGCCAAAAAATGATGGAACAACTTCAATCCATGGCCCGTCAACAAGCCAGGATACGAAAAGAAATAGAACAAATGATGAGGCAATACCGCCATGCCCGCCAACTAAGAAATCAATTGGAAGGCATTTATAATGAGATGGAGGAAGTGGAAAAACTGTTGGAAGAAGGCCAAAACAATGAAGAAGTCGAAAATAAACAAAAACGCATTATGACCCGCATGCTTGAAGCGGGAACCATGCAAGAAAAAGATGAATTTGGAAAAGAACGAAAAGCCCAAACAGCCGAATCCGGCAAAGAAGGAAGCACACCATCCGAAGATTATCCACTGAGTGTGAAAGAACGAATCAGGCAGGCTGTCGATAGACCAGCTGATGAGTCGATTCCACTCCCCTATCGGGAAGCAATCAAAAATCTCTACATCCGCTTATCCGAATCCATGGGAGAATAATCCATGGTGTCGAATTCGAGTTCAATTCGCTTTCGACCTATTCATATCACCACATATTTGTTGATTTTTATTAACTTGGGGATTTTTCTACTCGCGAAGTGTTTCGAAACGGATCTCTCCCGCATTTTTCAACTTTATGGCCTGGTTCCTATTCGAGATGCCCATTTGGAATTCCCTTTAACCATTAATTTCAAAACGTTTTTAACCTACATGTATATTCATACGGATGGATTACACCTATTGGGCAATATGTTTTTTTTATGGTTGTTTGGAAGACAAATTGAAGAAATGTCAGGATTCGGCCTATATATTGGATTGTTCACCGTTTTTGGAATGTTGACAGGTGTATTTCATGTATTAAGCAATGCAGAATCCTTTCGGCCGTTAGTTGGAGCAAGCGGTGGAATAGCCGGATTAATGGGGTTATTTATCGTTTTTTTCCCCCATGCACGGATAAATTTAATATATTGGCCATTTCCCAACAGAAAGCATATGATTGAAATTTCAGCTGCTATTATTATAATCTCCTGGCTCTCAATACAGTTAATTAATGGAGCATTATGTACGTCGCAATACCCATCTGAAGATCAAAACATAGACTGGTGGGGGCATTTGTTTGGTTTTGGATTGGGTTTGTCATCTGGAATTATTTTTTTATATAAACCAATCCGGTTTCTTCTCAAAAACCAATAGGATTTTTGCGAAAAGAGACTTTCGAATTATTCGCCAAAAAATATTTCTTAATAAAGGTTTTTTTTGTACGATAACTTAATACCAGGTCGATTGGATTTAATTGAATTCATTGATATTATTTAATTTATGCTCAGGATCATCACTCGGAAATTCAATACATTTCCCGTAATTATCGAATGAATTTAATGATATTTATACAAAAATATTGGATATCTACCCTGATTTATGCAGACAAAATCAAGGAACACGCCTATATTAACCTTAATCACCTTTGGGTTGAGTCGTGTCAAGTGAGGGTTTTATTTGTTAAAAGAAAAAGTATTTCTTCTCTAGTTCAGATTCAGGATCCATGATATTATAAGTGGTGTTATTTTGGAATGGGAAACTTTCTGTTTTTTAAGACATTAGGTTATGCAGGTTGATCTTGAGATATCAAAGAATTTGTTTTGATTATTCAAACCTGAAAAAACAGTCTTTATTGAACTTTTAATTGATTTGATGCATATAGGTTAATAATTCAACGCAGCTCTTGATTTTTAAAGTACTTGAGGATGATTTATCACTTGACATGGTTTTGACTTTTTCGTATACTGGCACAGGATTCTTATGCATTGTGCTGGACTGAATCGTTGTGAATGTGATGTTGTAAGTCATGTTATTTGAAATAATTTTAGGTTTAAGGCTTGCGTTTCGCGCACCAATTCGGTAAGGTGATTTTAATATAAAGGTAGCCCCCTGCTTGGAATTTGTAATACCAGGTTCAGGGAGAGGAATTCATGCAGGATTAGAAACTATTGCGCTTTTTAAGGAGGTCGAAATGGCCTTGAGACGGCTGCTCCTCGGCATCAGTGTATTGTCGGTTTTATCTGTAAATACGGCATTTTCTCAATTTGAATTCGAAACAACAAAAGCGAACCAAGATGGGATTTTGCTTTTGGACGCACTCGGTCGGCTATTCAGTGCAGACGATGAAAATGAATTTAATGCATTTATTTTCAAAGAATTAGAATCAAATTCCAACCAATTCGATTTCCCCTTTCCCATTGCCAAAGATATCGAACTCGTCGCCAACCCCGATGGATCGATTAAAGGGGCCTATGTATTGGACGTATTAGGGGGACAACACGCTATCACAACAAATACCGAAGAAGACAATATCATGGGTGCAATTCAGATTGCGCAACAAAATGTCGATTCACCCACGCTACCTTATTTCGGTTGGGATGTAGCCAAAGACATCGAAATTGCGCCGGACTGGCGGGAAGAGACCTTTGGTTACAAAGGTTATTTTGTTCTGGATTCCGATGGTGTTGTGCATCCCGTTGGTTTGACCAACCTTCCACGCTATGTTTACAATGATCTAGATTCAGATGAAGCGGAAATTGTTGAAACATTATTCCCAGGAACTATTGACGTAAGTGGTTCCGAAATAACTCCAGAAGACCTATTAACAGGTGGGCCAATTAACTATCCCGTCAACCGCATGTTTGCATCAGAGCCCAATGTAAAGAGTGTTACCCCAATATTCACCTATTTCGGGTTGGGGTCAAACATTGCCCGTGATTTGGAAATATCAGCGGAATATGTGCAAATCACAGCTCCTTCACAAGAATTTGAAGAAGATGAGCTTCGCACAATCGCCATGACAAATGGTTATTATATTCTCGATGGTTTTGGTGCTGTTCATTCCAGCCGCTTGCCTTTGGATTTTGACGTGACTGGCGTGTTTGGAGAAGATCAAGATGGAATGGTTACCATCGAGGATGTTCAACATGAAAACTTTGGAAAACCGATCAATAACACGGTCCTTTCCGTTCCCTGGATTGAGGATCGGGAAGATTTGCCTTACTTTGGTAATGATGTCGCCATTGATATTGAAATCACACCAAGTGGTCGTGGATTCTATCTTTTGGATGTTTACGGTGGAGTGTTTGCCCTCGGGGATGCCGCCTTATCATTCCCACCCACGGTTGATGAAAATGGAAATATCGTTCCGACCAATTCCATCCCACCCTATTTTGGTTTCCCAGCCGCACGTGAATTAACACTGGTCCCAAACCAAGCTAATGATTCATTGGGACTTGATGAAAACAAAACCAGCACAGGATTAATTGTACTCACCAGTTTTGGTTCCGTTCATGAAGTCGGTTTGGCAAAACCATTCCAGGTGAGCCAAAAAGGAAACAATGGTGGACCAATCACCAGTTTCTCAGACACCTTCAGAGCATTGGAAACCACTCCCATCTGGTTGCCTGGCAACCCCGGATTACTTAACTTTGCACCAGGACGTATTTCAGCAGTGGTCAATGAATTTTCAGTTGGGAATCAGGATTTTGAAAGTGCGATTGTCCCCAACTTCCGCGATGTAACCGCTGCATTTTCAACAATATCTGACAGTTTCACTCCCGTCGACAATTAAACAATTTGGAAAAATGGTATCAAAAAGGCCCACTGTAAATCGTGGGCCTTTTTTATTTAGACTCTAAATTGCCTGTTTCGATCAAATCGGCACCCCTTGATATCCTTATTCTTGTTGGAACCGAAATTTTCAATAATCTCAAAATCTGCTATCCTTCGGCATGTGAGGGTCCGAGTCCCCCTTCCGGCGCCACTTCAGTTTTTGCCTGTTGTTTGCAAGCCATTTTAAATTACTCGCATGGATAATTTAGACATTAAGTGGAATTGTGTATAAATTTCTATTATAATTTTTAGTGCTTGACATCTTATTTAAAATAAGGGAATATTGCGTTTTTATCAAATTGTTGGTTTGGTTAATAATAATCAAATAATTTGGAGACAGATCGGTGAAACAAAAATCTAAAGATGCTTTTACCCTGATCGAGCTGCTTATCGTGGTGGCGATTATCGGCATATTGGCTGCGATCGCAGTCCCGAATTTCATTAATGCCCAAATCCGGGCTAAAGTAGCGCGTTCTCTGGCTGATTTGCGTTCGATTCGTTCCGCGATTGGTATGTATGAGGTTGACAATAACTCCGTAATTCCCGATCCAACTCAGGTGGGAGTTGTTGGTGGTCAGAGTGATGGATTACAGGTTTGGAAATATTTGACCACACCGGTTTCATATATCAGCGGGAGTGCATTTTACGATCCCTTTGTGCCGGATACCAATGAATTTAGTGGAGCGGCGTGGGAAGCGGTTAAAGTGGGAACTTACCACTACCGCAATATCGATCAAATGCGCGCGAAAGGAGCAAGTGGAATTGACGAAACCGCCAGTTTTGTTTCACGCAGCCCTGGGCCTGATCGATGGTATATTGTGAACCCCCAACGGCTTGCTTATTGGATGGCCTACGAACCAAGCAATGGCCTTAATAGTATTGGCGATATCGTGGTTGCCGATAAAGGTATATTAGGTCAAAACTTCGAAGGAAATGATTTTTCCATTTCTTTTTAATTTAAGATATCAAAATTCAATAAGGAAGGTTAAAAGGTTTATGATTTTGAAAAAAGGATTTACTTTGATCGAGCTGCTTATCGTAGTGGCGATTATTGGTATATTGGCTGCGATCGCAGTCCCTAATTTTTTGAATGCTCAAGTTCGTGCCAAAGTCGCTCGTGTGAAGTCGGATGCCCGATCCACGGGGACAGCACTTGAACAATATCGTTTGGACAATAATGCTTATCCCCTGGATGCCTTTAACCAAAATCCTTTAGGATTAATTATGTTAACCACCCCCGTGGCGTATATGAGCTTTTTACCGGCAGATATTTTCAAACCAGAACAAATGATCGATCGATTCGATCCAGGTGGGGGACGCTGGCTTGAGTTGGGGACGGATACAGGACAGAATAGAGTATTGGGCTGTTGGTTACTCATTTCAGCTGCTCCCGATGGTGATGATGATACGGATGGACACCCCGCCTGGCCATTTGGGACGACGATGTGGGAATATGATCCCAGCAATGGTTTAAATTCCAATGGCGATCTCCTCCGAATGGGGGGCAACTATGCCGGTGGAAATTACACGATTAACGGGAAACCGAACCGTTAAATATTCATTTCTCTCAAACGGCTTTTAGAAGCAATATCCAGTCATTGATATCAGGACGTCGTGGTATAGGAAATACATCCTTTTGATCCGGATTGGTTGCGTTCCCATGATTCACATACGTTCCTGTACTTGGATTAAACCACTTGTTATGGATAAACCTGAATTTTCCATGATTAAAGTGATGTATCCAATACACGTATCGGGAGAAATTGGAGACCGGCTTGGTTTCTCCTCTCCAGCAGCACATCTCCGATAAACACCACGGCATCCCCTGAGAGACTTTTTACTCTTACTCCTCCCCACTTTTTAAGGCTTTTTCCAGGATCGTATAGTTTCGGTTAATAAGCGGACGAGTATCCGTGAGCAATCCTCCCGCCATCAGGGCGTTGTCGTATATTTGGTCCACCACGGTTTTTAAGAATTCCTCATCCTTGTTCTCTTTATGGCGGGCCAGTTGAATCATAATCGGATGGCTTGGGTTGATTTCCAGGTTTTTCTTTCCAATTTGATTTGAATCCTGGTTGACGGCCTGCATAATGCGCTGCATGCCGGATGTCATGGCGGTATCCGCATTCACCACGATCGCTGGGCTATCCACCAATCGCTTGGATTCCCTCACGTTATCGACACGATCACCAAGAGTCTTCTTAAACCAGGCAGCCAGGGATTCCGCTTCTTCTCTATTTAATGCTTCTTCCTTTTCATCTGATTTCTCTTCCACGTCAGGTATATCAGGCAAATCAAGATCAGCCTGATCGGCAGATACAATCTTTTTACCTTCGAATTCCTGTATCTGGGTCAACACAAACTCATCGATGGGTTCATACACATAAAGCACTTCGATATCCTTTTTACGAAACGCTTCAATATAAGGGCCGCTTTCGATTGCCGCGCGATTGCTGCCACTCACATAATAGATGGAATTCTGGCCAAGGCGCAAACGCGCAACATAATCAGAAAGCGAGATCGGCTTGCCTTCCTCTTCTTTCGAGGATTCAAAACGCAAAAGTGGAGTTAATTCATCGCGGTGTTCGAAATCCTTGGTTATGCCTTCCTTGATGAAAATTCCAAACTTATTCCAAAAGGTTTTATATTTTTCAGGATCATTTTTGGCTTGTTCATCCAGATATTTAAGGAACCTTGAGGTGATGACTTTCTTCAGTTTACGCACCACCACGTTGTCCTGCATGGTTTCGCGCGAGATATTAAGGGGCAGGTCTTCACTGTCGATGACACCTTTCACAAAACGAAGCCAATCAGGCAATATAACATCCGAATGCTGTTGGATTAACACTTTTTTACAATAAAGGTTAACCCCCGAATCAACTTTGCCCATCCAGAGTTGTTCAAAGTTTTCCTGCGGGACAAACAACAACGCACTGATTTGCAGGGGGACATCAGCCGTAAAATGATAGCGGAACATGGGTTCCTGAAAATCATTGGCAATAAATTTATAAAATTCCGTGTAATCCTCATCTTTGATTTCGTTCTTATTTTTGGTCCATAACGCTTGGACTGTATTGACGGTCTCACCGCCCAATTTGATAGGGAACGGAACAAAGTTTGAGTATTGCTTGATTATCCGTTCGATCTTGGCTTTCGAGGCAAAATCCTCCGAGTCATCGCGTAAATTCAACACAATCCTGGTTCCCCGTTTTAAGTCGGGGGCCGGCTCAATGGTATATTCACCCGAGCCATCGGATACCCACTTGACACCCTGTTCTTCCGGTTTGGCGGAGCGGGAAAACACCGTCACATGTTTTGCCACCATAAATGAGGAATAAAATCCCACCCCAAACTGGCCGATTAGCTCAACATTCTTGCTACCCGCTTCAGCCAGTTTTTTTAGATAATCCTTGGTACCCGAATGAGCGATGGTCCCCAAATTCTCAATCAGATCCTCTTCCGACATTCCAATGCCGGTATCGGTGATGGTGATGGTCTTGGCGGTTTCATCCACTTCAATGCGAATTTCCGGCGGAAGATCAGGATCAGCGATCGATTCATCCGTCACCTTTTCATAGCGAAGTTTTTCCAACGCATCAGCGGCATTGGAAATCAATTCCCGCACAAAAATCTCGCGATTGGTGTAGAGCGAATTGATAACGATGTCGAGAATCTGCTTTACTTCAGCCTGAAAAGCACGTGTTTGAGTTTTTTGGACATTTTCGTTCATTTACTATCGCCTCCGTTTTCAACAAACCATGACATTGATTGGATCAATCTTTATAGTTTAAAAAAGTGGATTGATGGAATGAAGTGTTGAACCTCAAAATAGTGTAAAGTGAATGTCACAAGAGTGAAGGGGTAGAACCTATCATTACACTTCTTGCAGATTGGCGGTTAAATTAAGCGCCAGTTGTTTCACCCCAGGCAGATCAAACTTCCCGCTAGCAAGGGTGGGCATGGATTCAACCTGGAAAAAATGCTCCAATTTGGGCAGCCATAGTTTGGGCAGATTTGACTCTGACAAATGACGCCACAAGGTTTTTGGCGTCAATTCGTCTTCCGTAAACAGCACAACAATCTTTTCCCCCTTGTCTGAATCAGGAACCGCGGTAGCCACACACGAACCTGATTCCATAAGCCCTGATAGTTCATCTTCAATCTTTATCAGAGGAACCATCTCACCACCAATCTTGCAAAACCGCGCCAGTCGGTCGGTTATGGTAATAAAGCCTTCTTCATCCATTTTGGCGATATCTCCAGTGTTATACCATCCATCCAAAACAGCCTCCTCCGTTTTTTCGGACTGTTTGTAATACCCCTGCATGAGATTTGGCCCCTTCACAAAAAGCAAACCTTCCTGATCCACATCCAGAGGAGAATACGTTTCGGGATCGACTATTTTGGCTGCCACACCAGGAACAGGGGTGCCAACCGTTCCCCCTTTTTGGCATACCTGGTGAATACCTTCAGTCTTCACATCAGGTAAATTAAACGAAACCACCGGGCTCATCTCCGTACACCCATAGCCCTCATATAAAGGTAATCCGAATTTATCCAGAAAGGCCTGACGAATTTTACTCGTGAGTTTTTCTGCCCCCGATAAGGCATACTGCAATGCACGGAATTTTTCAGCCGGAATTCGCCGGGCATAAGCTTGAAAGAATGTGGGGGTGGAAATAAAAATGGTTACACCGTGTTTTTCAACCAGCTTACCAATTATTTTCGCATCTCGTGGATTCGCATGGTAAGCCGTGGATAAACCTTGAACCAGCGGAAACCACAATGTGAACGAATAACCAAACGCATGAAAAAAAGGCAATACACCACCCATGACATCATCTGTTCGGGTTTGAAATACAGTCTGAACACTACGTATATTAGACAGGATATTGGCGTGAGAAAGCATAATACCTTTAGGCTCACCCGTGCTGCCGCTGGAAAATAGTATTGTCGCGGTTTTGTCGAATGAACTACCTTGTGATGGATAGAGCCGTTTTAACCAACCACAGGGAATAAAGGTCTTTATGTAGGCTTTGAATAAATCCACCTTATTCAAAGATTGAACAATATCCTCCAAATAAACCATTCTATCCAACTGTTGTAGACCACTTTTTTCAATGAAACGCCGAGATGTTAAGATACATTGGATATCACAACGCCGTATAGTGCTTTGTATGGTGTCCTGACCTGCCGTAAAATTCAGGTTAACCGAAGTCTTATCCGCCAATGATGAAGCCACATTGGCGATGACGCCAAACACCGTTGGGGGCAGCATAATGCCAATGTTTTCATCAATCTTATTCTGTTTCTTTATCACATCAGAAAGCTGTAAACTTAACGCCAGGGTTTTACGAAACGTAAATTTCGCGTCATTGGAATCCGCAAGGAATAAACGTGAGGGATGCCGTTTGGCTGATTGTATGAAATGATGATGCAGCCGTTCGTTCGCAGGAATATCCTGTTTCGCCGCCTCGGTTCCCAATTCAGCCACTGCAGAACGAATTTGGTAGGCTTTGCTATCCGATGGCATGGGTTGGCCAATATTCACACTCACAAGACGCCGTTTAAACAATCGTCTCCAACTTAATCCGGCATGAGGATTATGCGAGAAAATGCTCTTCCACAGTCCCCCAAGATAAATAGGAATTATAGGAGTATCCGAACCTACGACGATTTTCTCCAACCCACGGTTAAACCGCATCAAATTCCCGTTACGAGTTAATCCCCCTTCCGCGAAAATACACACTAAATTGCCAGCATTTAACTCTTCACGCGCCTGCCGGATAGCATGAACAAAGTTCTTCATGGAATCATTCTTAACAGGAATTGCATGAATAAAGGTTAAAAAGGGTTTCAAATATGGCGTTTCAAAAAAATCTTTAAACACCAAAAACCGTGGGACTCGGTCACATGTGGTACCCAACACCAAACCATCAAGATAGGAGATATGATTACTCACCAACAAGGCCGGCCCGTTTTGAGGTATATTCTGCAATCCTGTGAGTTTGATACGATAAAATAATCTTAAGCCGGAATAGAGTATGATCTTCAAAAACTGGTGGGGCAGAAACGAAATAATGATACCTGTAGAGACAATGGTTAGCAGGCCACATCCCATAAAGACCAATAGGCTACTAATTCCAAAGGGATAGGCTAATGCCAATACGCCTGACGCCAACAAAATACCCAGTGTGTTGATAAAATTACTGGTCGCAAGAAAGCGCCCTTTTTCAGTTTTATCGCTTTCCGATTGCAGAAAGGCATAAAGAGGAACGATAAAGAATCCACCCGCAAATCCTAACAAACCACACGAAAACGAGATAAGCAGAAAACTCTTCGAAGCAAAATAAATAACAATGGAAGCAACTGTCATCCCCAGTGAACCGATGGGAACATATCCAAGTTCGATTCGGTCGCCCGACATCTTCCCCGCCATCACACAGCCTAAACCGATTCCTATTGCCAACGATGCAAACAGCCAACCAACCTGGATTTCCGTGAAATCGAGTTCGGTACCCAGTTGAATGATGTTCATCTGCACGACGGCACCCAAAAACCAAAAGTAGGTAATCGCCAGCACGGTCAACCAAAGCGAACGATGCTGAAAAAGGTGTTTTGATCCAAGAACAATTTCATACCAGGGATTGATTTTGAACGAAGGCCGTTCGACCGGTGATGGAACGCGACTAATACCGAAACTGATTACCGTTCCCCACACCGCTAAACCAGTAAAGACAATACCAGAAATCCATACCGACGCGCTCCACCAGGTGTAAAACCAACTCGCTGCCACCGAACCAAACACAATGGCCAAAAAGCAGCTCATCTCCAATAAACCATTAGCGCGCGATAAATCCCTGGTGGGTAACATTTCAGGGAGGATCCCATACTTCGCCGGGCTAAATAGGGTCGACTGGGTGGCCATCAAAAATAGCACAACCATCATCATGGGAATACTATGGTAATATAACGCCACGATCCCCAACATCATGGAGATAATCTCCATGGATTTCGTGGCGATTAACACCGATCGCTTATTAAAGGCATCCGCCAAATAACCCGCATAACCGGAAAAAAGGAGATAAGGCAATATAAACATCGCCCCAATGGCAGGCACAATGGCCGTGTTGGTGGATTTCGTTTCCCCCACTATCAAATGGGTCGCAAAAAAGGTCATGACAAATTTATAAGCATTATCATTGATAATCCCCAAAAATTGGCACCATATATAGGCGCGATACCCTTTATCTTTCAACAATGCAAGGTACGTATGCTGGCTCATATCAACCGTCCTTTAAGGAATCAAATTCACAATTTGGTCTCACAACCGGCTTGACACATAGGTCAACCCCTACATACAACAATTTATAAGAGTAAGCCAAATGTCATTAAGTTAAGATCAAATTGGATCGTTGAATAGGGAGGGCGAGGCTCCCGCCGAGCCGTTCGTGGGGAGCCTCGCCCTCCCCTTTAACTTAATGACATTGGGGGCAAACCTATGTGTTTGCCCCACGTTGTGGTTCTGCAAACGCATGGATGAGTTTTAATTCCAAACCCCACATATACACAATTCATACCAGTTTTCATCGATTTTATCACAAATTGTTATCTCCATACAAATCAAAGGGATATGCAATTACATGCCTAAACACACCATTTCAAGCAAACAGGCATATACATAAATTGAACACCGATATACAATATATGAATCACAAGTGATAAATGAGCAATCAACCATGAAATCCAAAATCCCCAAAAGTATTTCTGAAACATTGAATCAAATCCACGCGCTGGCGTTGGTGAATCCATTTACCCTTGAGCGTGTTCAGCTGGAAGCGCAATTATTCAATCAACCGACCGTTAATGAACCGCTCCATTTTCACAATGCTTCATCCCGCTCTATTGTCGATGACTTGATCTACATTACACGTGATTGCTTGGAATCGCTCCGATCTTTTTTGAACAACCCAGGAAAGTTGAGCAGCGCTGAATGTGAGCGTATCCGAATTGTAATCTGGTTTTTGCTATATCACCAACATATAACCGATTTCCAGACCATTTTGGATAAGTATGACAAGCATGACTTGGTTGAAAAATCACTTCTCCATGATGTTTTTCAACGTTTCAAAGCAGGACTAAACCAATACTTACAAATAACCGATTCAGATCAAGACCAACATCATCCATTGGTCATGTCAACCCCAGAAGTTGCAGAATTCTTCGCCTTTTGTTTTCAACTTTGGCGGGGGTATTCAGGAATCTTTCGCCGCATCATTGGACGCTCCCCTGCCATGAGCCAGTTAAGAGCCGAGTTATGGGAAGTGATATTCACCCGCCGCTTGTTTTGGAGTTTCGAATATTTGAAGGAACGCATGGCCAATTTTTCAACCCTGATTTTGGGTGATTCAGGCACAGGAAAAGAACTGGTCGCTGAAGTGATTGGAGAATCTCAGTTCATTCCATACCATCCCAAAGTAAAACAATTCGCCGTGAATCCGGCATCATGTTTCAATGCCGTTAATTTATCCGCACTATCACCCAACCTGATTGAATCCGAACTGTTCGGCCATACAAAAGGGGCTTACACAGGCGCGGAACAGGCTCGCAAAGGCATGTTAGAGCAATGCCCGCCCTACGGCATTTTATTTTTGGATGAAATTGGTGAACTGAATCCCGAAATACAAATCAAATTATTACGCGTCTTGCAAACCCGGACATTCCAACCAGTTGGTAGCGGGACAGTTAAATCCTTTCAAGGCCGCATCGTATCGGCCACCAACCGTGACATCGATGAACTGATCGATCAAGGCGATATGCGCAAAGATTTTTTATACCGAGTCGGTTCAATCGTGATACGCACCCCCAACCTGGCGCAGCGGTTCAAGCAGAACGAGCGTGAATTGGATGATCTCCTCCAACACCTGGTCAATAAAACCTTGGGACGCTTTGATGAAACCATCTTCAACGAACAAAAACGGCAAATCCAAACCTTAATCCAACAAGACTATTCCTGGCCCGGCAACGTAAGGGAATTGGAACAATGTGTCCGGAGCTTATTGGTCAAATCCACCTACACCCCCCTGTTATCCCCTGGTTCAAACAAAGGGGATATGGCTGAATTATTCAACACCATGGAAACCGCTCCCCTGCCACTCGAAGATATCATCACTGCCTACTGCCGCCACATCGTCAATCAAACCGGCTCCTATCAGGCCGCAGCAAGAATCCTCGACACAGACTGGCGCACCGTAAAAAAGTACGCCTCAAAACCATAGCCCGGGCAGCAAAGCGAGGGCGAGGCTCCCGCCGAGCCGGTAAATCCGCCAAGTGTTATTTTGTAGATTGTAGGCTAAGCTCAACGCAAAGCGTAATCCACCAGACATACGCACCTCCCTAAAAAATCACACCCACCCCGGTGGGCTAAAAATCCTCTATTTTTTCCCCGCCGCTTGTCGTGTAACAATCGGCACATAACCAACATCCAGGCCATCCGGCGGCGTTACAACCAAGGCTGAATCAATCGCCGCCAGTTTGCCCTTGGCGGGTGGCGCTAAATACTCGCGGTCTTTTGTCCAATTCTTGTGGAGCAATTCCACCCGCTTTTGCAGTTTCTCCCGCTCTTTATCCGTTAAATCAGCGTTAAGTAAAGCGGGTTGATCCACAAAGCGATACCAGTAGTATGTCACAACACTTCCGTCTCCCAGATACGCCTTGAATGGGCCTGCCGCAGGGCCGGGTTTCTTCCAGCAACTATCAGTATCGTCTGGAGTGACGTAAGGCTCGGGTGGATTCCCTCCGGGGCGTTCAAACTCATATTGGGTTAATCCGGTCTCTTCAGGTACGTCTTCTGGCTGCACGGCTTCCCATTTCGATTCATCATTTTCATCCTTAACCAGGAGGTAGTACTCAGGGAGCCTCACCAGTGGTCCATTCTCAGAATCGTATTGAGTCACCGGTTGTTCGTTCCATTGATAACCAAAGGTGTATGTATCAATTGCTGTGGGAGTCGCAAACGAATCCCAGGCCAGCCGAATTCGTTCTTCCCGAGGATCTTTCGGTGTGAATATTCTCCAGGTTGCTCCTCCTCTTCCAGGGAAACTATGCATTGTTTGCCCTTCGGGATCTATGGCGCCACTGGCCGTTGGCCCACCCTCGAACCACGCTTCCACTGAATTCCAAAGCGCATCCTTGTTGTAAGCCGTAATATGGTGCACCACCATGGATTTTCCCTCTGGCCCACGGGGGAAAGAAGTCGGAGCGATTCGCGCGTAAAGTTCCTCCTTTTTGTCTTCGGACTGAACACTGGGCACATACTGGGTTTCCATCTGCAAATGCCGATTCGGTCCAGCTGGACGAGTATCCAAAAGCATACCCGCTATGTCAGGATTAGTAACATAGGCTTTAGACCAAAAATAAGGGGTGAAAAAGGCCACCGGGCCTTTGAAATTTTTTGTGTTCAAAAACAACGTCCAACAGTGATTCCCCGTTGGTACGTCTTTCCCCGCGGTTGTTGATTTCGCATCGGTAAGTGGAAGCGCCAGGTAACCATAGCCAAATAGTTCGCCGCATGTCCCTTGTTTCAGGTTTAATCCATCCGGCGGCCACAACACCCAGGGGCTAAGTTGCGCCACCCCATATTTGCCTTTCGGCTCATCCCAATCCCTCCCTTTACCGGCCCCTGGGCCATTCGCCCATGCGATGAAATTAGGAGCGACGCCACCCATAATGAATTTCGGCGTTGTGGTGGCAAAGCGTGTATCCCGCCACCATCCAAGACCACCCTCGATATCAGAATACAATTTCTCTGGCTTCGGGCCATCATACTGCGCAAACATCCAGGTTCCAAAAAGCCCCGTTTGAAACCGGTTCCCCGGATATTCTTTCAACAAAGGCCATGCAGCAGAATACATGGAAAAACCAGCGTTATAGGTCTCTGGAACTTTATCGTTAGGAACAATCAGGTAACCAGCCATTGTCCCTTTCTGAATCTGGCCATCACCAAAAAGGGGTAAGACAAATATCAAAGCCAGGCAGAATACAGACACGATATAAAAATCTTTTTTCAGCATAAAAGTCTCCTCGAATATTAGATACTTTTGAATCTGTTCAAAGTCGTTTGTATCACTCAACCCAGGACATGTAAAGTTTGCTGTTGTTGTTTTTAGCCAAATCCTTCATAATGGTAAATCGTTCTTTGATGCTTTTTATGTCAGCCAAATATGTTGCCACTGTAAGGTGAACAACGGCTAAGTGCATCATTAACGAAATTGGTAAGAGGTCAGCTATGTGAAGTTCCATTCCCCACCCAAGATTGCGAGGGGCAGGGCAGGGTTGAAGGATTCGCACACAATCTCGATTGATTAAGATACTTTTGGTAAAGCTCATCATTTCATAGAGGAAAAATAGTCGCGCCAAATGAAAGTTTTTATATTTTTCAATTGCGTATGGCTGATATGTTACTCGTAATATACTCATAGTATGTATTGATTACTCATTCGCGGAGACAAGTTCAATCATCGACTCGCCCATTGATTCGCCTATGAGATAGAAGGTTTCCCAATTGCGCATCCAATGGTATCCCTGCTTTGAAGGCGATTCTTCTTCCGTCCTCTGAAAGTCACGGGTTTCAACGCCGGCTACATTACCTTTAAATTCGGGATATTTTTTTGGATCGCCAAGAGCGAGCTGAGCGTTCATCAGTTTTTCGACCTTTTCCTTGTAACGGGCTGGAATATCCCATCCCCCCATACCGGTATTGGCGATCACAAAGGGTAGTTTTTCGATCCCCAGGTCTTTCCTGATATCTTTTACAAAGTTAACCATGTTCTTTTCATAGGCGTCGACCGCTTTTTGATTAATACGGTCATTCCAGCCCTGGTGCCAGCCAAAACCAATGATCTCATACCCATTACTCTTATAATGTGGATAATACTTTTTTAAATTACCGGTGATCTCTTCAACATGCCGCAGGATTTCAGCATACTGGAAGCCTTTGTCCCCATCTTTTTCTGGCGGCGGGTAATCCTCTGAACTTGGCGGTAAAAAGTTATGAAAAAGCGACCTGCCGCCCCATGCCGATTTAATCAGCAATACTGGGTCTTCGTAGTAGTCACCAATAATAAAACCAAAAGCATATTCAGGGCCGATGTGGCCAGCGTTCGCTCCATAGCCTGTCGTAAGCCAGCCCATTTTCTCCTTGTCTTTATAAGAGATATCCACGATCCAAACATCATCCCGGACAACAGGCTTACCATTTTCATCAACCAGGTGGCCATAATCTTCCGGATTGCTTTTGACATACGTTTCCATCGTCCCCGGGCTGCCTTTCAGCTGGCCAAATCCAACCATATTTGACTGACCAGACAGAATAAATATCTTCAGCTTCCCATTGGCTGGGCAGGTCTTCTTCTCCACAGATTCGCCTGCGTAAGAAACAAACGCTATCACCAACAAACACACTCCCACAAAGAACTTCTTTATAACCATCATTTAACTCCTATTTTAGAATCCAATCAAAATGAGAATCGCCTTTAAGTGCCCGATCAAAGGTTGCAGTACCGGTACATCCATATTCATGGTTGATCCTGCCAATAAGATAATCCGCAAGGTCTCCTTTTCCTTGAGCATAGTCATTCACGCCTTGCCGCATAATATCTTTTTGTTCTAACTCAAACTGTTTTGTAACTAAAATCTTTTCAAGAACGGTAGTGATCTCCTTCTTACTAAAACCATAGCTCGATTCAAGCACCCAAATGAGCTCACATAAAACAATGGAATTTATAAATATACTCTCACCTTTCGATATAGCATCTTTGATATAAGCGGAGGCCTTTTCTGCCTGTTGAGGTTCGTCTCTTACAAAGTATCGAACTAACACATCTGTGTCCAAGCCCCTCATCGCTTATTCTCCCTTAAAGCGTCTTTTAACATCCATCTTCATTTTTTCAATACGAACAGGCTTCATTCCCGGCTTATGAAGAATGCCTTCCAGTTCCGTTATGTCAGAGGTAGAGGGCTCAAGAATCACTTTCCCATTTTCATCCACAATAAAATCAACCTTATCACCTGGATGTAAATTCAGGTGTTCCCTTATCTGTTTTGGAATGGTGGTTTGACCTTTCGAAGTCATGAGCGAGGTAGGCATCCCTCAAAGTCCTTTCTTTTCATGAAATTCTTATACTATCGTAAGGATTACACAAACTAAGGTCAAGACAGACATGGTGACCAAGGGAAAACGCACGAGTGTCAAGGGTAAAACGCCGTTCTTTACCCTTGAAAACCACCTTCGATACATCACCAGGGTGGCAACGTACCAATCCGGGGAGCATCGGCTTCCAGCCGGTGCGTCTCAACTCAACATAGGGAGGGCAAATCTCCCGATAAGCCAATGTGCACGATAAAACCTTACCCAACAATAAAATTTTTCATACTTTTCCCCCTTAAAATTCACCTTTTTAAAAAAAATTAAAAAAATATTAATCCTTTCATATTATTCCACTTACGAATGCACCCCTATATATAAATCCCCAAAAAACACTCAAAAATACGTCTTTAATTCCCCAAAAAAGTCGGATTCAGCTCTATTAGTAGGAAAGCACACCGTGCCTCCGCGATTGGAATATCGCCCGTGCTTTCTAAATGATTAACGTTAATCAGATTAAACGAACAGGGTGCTAATTAAAAAGGATTATACCCTCCTCGCTTCGAAAGGATCGAGGACCATTTAGCGAAGAACAAAGGCCGATTAAATTTATCTTCGTCAGTGCGAAAGCGCTGAGATAACCAAGATAGGATAAATCGAAGCCCCTCGACCCAAAAATCGGGGCGCCCCGTAATAAATCGGAACAAACAAAAGACAATCACGTATTTTATTAGGTATGAATCATGACGAGGATATAAACCAATTAATCTAAACACAAATTAAGACGCATAAGCGAAGAAAATCCCATGAAACTCACTAATAACACAGGGGCATAACCATGCCTCCAGTCTGACCAGGGATATTCTCCACCTAATATTAAATCCGTGAAATGGATTAATTCGTTCCATTCCACAGGGCTAATCCGTATTTATTTCAAGGATGGAATTGTTTTCTACTTAAACGTGTGTTATCTATAACTAATAGATTACAATTTTTACCCATTGACCAGGAGATCTGTAATGAGAAACGTTGCCAATGCGTTTTTTCGTCTTTTATTTTCGGCCTTAAATATTTTACTCCTCTCGATTTATCTCAATTTCAGTCCAAATACTTCAGCCCAAACCATTTCTATATCAGAAACTCCCACCAATCTCCCCAAACACATCTCATTATTGGGTACCTATCATGAACGTGAGATGTATGAGCCAATCAAAGAAAAATTTCGAAAAATCAGCATGGCACTGGTTCGATATCGGCACGATCACAACGGACAGTTGCCAGAATGGCTCTCAGATTTATTCCCAAACTATCTTGAAGATGAAAAAGTTCTTTTGGATGAAGATGTTCCAACTGGAACCACCTATCCCATCTTAACCGATACAAAAATACCCACCAATTTCTTATATGAATTCGCTAATGCCCCCCACGGCAATCAAACCTATCGCGAGTGGAAAATGGATCAGATGAACGAATATGGCGATATGGTTCCAGTGGTTCGCTATCACACCCGCCCCAAAGCCTTGAACCTGAGTTACGGCGGCATGATTTACTTGAGTTCCATCATGTGGGAAAATACGGCCCCCACTGGCCATTCACCCGAAGACCATGCCGCAAAAGTTAGGCAACAATTATTAACCATCGCATCGGCAATCCTCAAATACCGGGAGGAAAATAAAAACGATCCCCCAAACCTGGCCGCCTTGGTTCCAAACTATATTGATAACCCGGCTGATTTAACCAATAAGATCACCAAACAACCGTTCACCTATACCTTTGAAAACAACAACCCTGAACAGCGCAAATTATATTATGCCCTGCGCAACACCTACGGAGCCTATGTCCCCATCGTTCAAGCAAAAAATGTTTTACCCAATAGCAATGTAATCAATGTCGGGTATACCGGTGAAATATGGGAAAGCACAAATGACTGGGAAAGCGATTTGCTGGTTCATCAAACCATACCAATTACCAGTAATCCATTTCGCGAAACCCAAATTGAAGTCCCCCACCATTTTTATGGAATCGGTGCGAAATTACGATGGATTGATGATCAACAGTCCGGCTTAAAAGTAATCGAAGTCTATGAAGGAACACCCGCTGATAATGAAGGACTTCAAAAAGATAATTTCATTATCGGATTTAATGATAATATCATCGGCGCACAAAATTCCTCACTTCGAAATAAAACCGATGTTTTCCGATTCATCCAATCCTCAGGCAATCAGAAAACCCTCGTCAACTACATTCCAAAAGGCGTAACCCAACCCCAAAGCATTTCAATCAAACCCGTTTTAATGAAAATTGTGGATGGGAAAACAGTTCCCGTTCACCAAGATCCCCCTCCATCCAATGTGCCAGGAAAAAAGGAAGGCCCCCTGACATCATTGGAAAAAATTCGATTCCCCCACCAAATGACTGTCTATAACGGCCAGTGGGATATCAAAGGAGCAACCGTAAAACAAAAAGATGTTTACGCTCAACACACTCTCTTAATGTTTGATCCAATGGTCGATAAAGGCGAACTTGAATTCCAAGCCCGTGCCGTTAGTGGCTATGAAGGATTTCGCGTTATTTTTGGTTATCAGTCACCCGATTCATATTTCGTCTGGAACCTGGGAGGGTGGACAAACACCATGATGGGTATCGAACATTGGCATGGCTTGGATTCAGCATCACCTAAAAATCTATTACGAAATTTTGATAAACCCTTTAAAGTTCAATACGAAAAATGGTACAAAATCCGTGTCCACATCAACAATCAAACCGGCAGGATGCGTGGTTTCATCGATGATAAAAACGTGTGGGAATTTCACGCTGGAAGTTTAGGCCCCCTCAAAGGCCGCTTCGGAATCGGCACCTGGCGAACCATCTCAGAATTCAAAAATATCAATATAAAAGGCTCTCAACCATGAGTCGTTATTTATGCTTATTTTGTATCCGCTCCTCCACTTCAGCACATATTTTTTCAAAAATAGTGGATGGTTTGCGTTGGTATTTGGTATGAAAGGAACTATAACCTTTAAGATAATCCATGGCATTGGCAATGGCAGACATATGAGGAATCACGGTATGAAATGGCTCTGGTATAATCCCATATTCATCCCGTTTTTGCGCCACCCAATTCATAATGTTGCGGTGTTTGGCCACTTGAACACGAACCATTGACCAAAGCGTGCCTAAACAACGAATTTTCTTGTACCCCCGCATTCTCAGCCGGTTAAGTAAATAAAGCGAACCCCGCACCGATAAACGGTCAGGAATGCTGGGTAATATAAAATAATCCGCCGCCGCCAACAGAAACAATACCTGGATCACAAAAGTCGGTGGGCAATCCACAATAGTATAATCGTAACGCTCATGACACCAGCGCGAAAAAATTCGTCTCAATTGATTGAATCGCCTAAGAAAATCCTCATTACTTTGATGTCCTTTTCGTGCTTTGGCCATATTAGTGGTAAATTCATCTATCCTGTGGGAACAGGGAATACAATCGATATTCTTTTTAATGGATGAAATGTTGGATGCCTTTGGAGTAACATAATCTTCAATCGAATCAGGATTGAATTCCTCACTCAACATAAATGCCAAGAGATCGTGAAGCGTTCTTTTATGTGACTCGGCATGACCTAATTGCTCTGGACCAAGCAACAACTCACCCGCCATGGATTGGTGATCGGCATCGACAAAAAGCACCCGCTTGCCTTGAGAAGCAAAACATTCGGCAATTGCAACCGAATTGGTTGTTTTTGCCACCCCACCCTTCAAATTTAAAAACATGATCATCGGCATGTTTATCCCACTCCATAAAACACATTTTAAATCAATAAGGCATTGAGAATCAATGCTCCTTAATGGCATAAAACCATCCACACCCATTCTATTCCTGCGCTTTTGTGGCAAAATGATAAGTATTATAAAATCATAGGGAGGATATCGATGTTCAAGAAGAAGCCAGCAGAATCTGGATTCACCTTAATTGAATTGTTGATTGTTGTAGCCATTATTGGAATCCTGGCAGCTATCGCGGTGCCAAATTTTTTGAATGCTCAATTGCGGGCAAAAATCGCCCGTGTGGAAGCAGAATTCAAAACCATCAATACAGCTTTTGAAATGTACCGTTTGGAACAGGGCGGCGATATCCCCCGCTGGGGAGCACTTGGCTGGGCTGGTGCATGGGCAAAACTGACCTCCCCGATTCCTTACATGTCACTGCGGCCTGTGGACGTTTTCCAACCCAAACATTCATCCCAGTTTGTCAACAATCACAATTGGTATGAATTTAATGGCTGCAATGGCCGAACCCCAATGAAGAATTTCTCAGGTGATCAAAAAGTCGTGGATTATGTTATTGTCAGCCTGGGGCCGGATAGTATTGATGACACCCGCCAAATCTCTGACTATCCCAATTCTGGCTTATTCTTTCCTTACGCGGCAAGCAATGGGTTGATCTCGTCAGGGGACATCCTGAAAGAAACCAAACCAGGCCTAAATCCCATTCGAAGCCAGTAAATGTCAACCATTTTAATGTAATCACCAATAAACCGGGCTGCAACAGCTCGGTTTATTGGTGTATTTTGGCGTCGGTAACAATAATATCCCCTCCCGAAACCAAACCATTGCTGGGGGAATAAAGATACGGCTTTATCCACTCACGCCCATCCCGCCTTGACATCATTCGCGATAACGTCACCCACACATAAGCCGCTCGATCCGGCCCCCATGACATTAACGCGAATCGATCCCGCCGGTAAAACATAGGCTCACCTGACGTGGTGACAATGGTCCCGTAATACCAATAATGCAAATCCTTGAATGTAACACCCCCCAATGTGATGGTAGGGGCAAACACGTCTTCACAACCACCAAATCCGTTGATATACGCCACCGGCGTGGTCAATCCAACATATTGGTGTCTACACAGTGGTGTATTGGGGCATGCTGTTAAAGGGGGCATGTCATGATCCAGGGAATATGAATTAATCGCGGTTTTAAGAGTCTTCAGCTGAGCATAGGTCGCCGCCAGCTGGGCTCGGATTTTGGCGTTGGAAAAATTAGGTAGCGCCACCGCAGTCAATAACCCAATAATTCCAACCACCACCAGCAACTCAATCAAAGTAAAAGCTTTGTTTTGCGTTTTATTGGTTTCCATTTTCCTGCTTAAAATTATATCAGTATTATCGATATTTATCACAAGAATTATAACGGGTAAGCCATATGAATTAGAAAGAGAGTGAAAAATGAAATCGCCCCACCATTCCTCCCCCAATGAAATCTGAACTTTACCTATATTTATGGTGGCAAGTGGATTTCCCCCTTATTAAGGCTACTCTCCGTATACAAATCAGGGTGTAAATCCGGGGAGCATCGGCTTCCAGCCGGTGCGCTTCAATCAGACTGACACGCACTGGCTAATAGCTGAGGCTCCCCAGATGGCAAATGTTGAAAAGGTAACTCCAGGGCTGGTTTTCTTTTGCACATGCCACCTCGGGCTTGAAGAATGATTCATCGAAAGCGTATAATCGCGAGATTATTCATTTTTTGTTTGGGAGGGATCCTCGTGTCTGACAGTGACGCTTTAACCGGAATGACAGAACGTTTGGATAAATTGTATGAATTTGATCGTGAACCCGTCAGTGACGATCGGTTGCACGGTGGCTCAAGGTTCGCCTCAGTCTTTGCGGGCGAACACGTCGCCGGCACCGAATTTGTAATTGGAGCATTTTTTGTCCTGCATGGCGTGAGTGCATTTGATCTTATCGTCGGCTTGTTAATTGGAAATCTCTTGGCAGTTCTATCCTGGACATTCATCTGTGCCCCCATTGCCGTTCAGGTTCGCTTGACGCTTTATTGGTATCTCCGCCGTATTGCAGGCCCCGGCGTTACAGTTATATATAATATCGCCAATGCCTTCCTATATTGTATCCTTGCTGGATCAATGATTGCGGTGGCCGCCACCGCGGTCGGGATTGCGTTCGACATCAACATGCCGGATTTATCGGATAAATACCCCAACAGCATTGGTTGGGTATTAACCGTCTGGCTGGTGGGCTCGGTGGTGGCAATTTTCGCCGTGTTAGGCTTTAAAAAAGTCAGTCAGTTTTCATCCGTGTGCGTACCCTGGATGTTCTTGGTGTTTATCGCCGGAGCCATTGCGGTCATGCCCTCTTTGGGTGAAATTAACTCTTTCTCAAAATTCTGGGAAATTGCCAATGCCAAAATCTGGACAGGCACCCCGGCGGTGGATGCCCAGGGCAATGCTTTACCCAAACTGGGCCTATGGCACATTATGTTTTTTGCCTGGTTCTGCAACCTCGCCATGCATGTCTGTTTATCTGACCTTGCCCTGTTTCGCTATGCCAAAAGTTGGACCTACGGCTTTTACTCGGCACTTGGAATGTACTTGGGACATTTTCTGGCATGGATTTGCTCAGGCATAATGATGGCCGGTTATGCGGCCCAAAAAGGATATGTGGCTTCTGAATTTGCCAAGATCGCCCCTGGCGAAATGGCCTATGCCGCATGTGGCCTGGCAGGTGCGATTGCAGTGGTGATCGCCGGTTGGACAACCGCCAATCCCACCATCTATCGCGCCGGTTTGGCTTTGCAAATTGTAACCCCCAATTGGCCTCGTTGGAAAATGACCATTACCGCCTTTGTAGTCGCCACCACCCTGGCATGTTTCCCTCTCTTTGTAATGAAATTGCTCGATTTCGTGGCGATTTACGGCCTAATCCTCATGCCCATTGGCGCAGTGGTGTTTGCTGAACACTGGCTTTTCCCCCGTTTGGGCTTGCAGCAATATTGGATTGAAAAACGCGGCTGGATGTTCAGCCCTCCCGCCTTGATTACCTGGATTGGCGTTCTATTGCTTTGTTTCCCGGCCGATCAAATGACCTATGGCTTCCTCAAAACCCCGATGGATTTGATGGATATTCACCTCTTCTTCCGCTGGTTGCCGGGCTACATTATTGCCATGGTGCTTTATATCGTTTTAGCGTTTATATGGGGAGCAAAACTACAGGCTCCTCAGGAACAACAATAAGGAGCTTACATTATGAAGGGACCACGATTAATCGCCGCTATCTTTGCGATCATCGCTTTATTAATATGTATCATAGCCCCACTCTGTGTATTCATGGGTGATCCAGCCAACTATGAGCAAAATTTCGCAACCTATAAAACCATCTTCGGTTGGACCACCCTTCTCTGGTTTATCAGCGCCCCCTTCTGGCTGGTCCCAGAAGTATTTCAAAAGGAGGAAGACCACCAGGAAGAATAAATCATAACTGCTTGTTTAGAAAAATATGTGTATCTAAAACGGTCCATCAAAGCAAACTTAAATCGATTTGCAAAAGGATTCTTGAAAAAACAACACACCTTACGAGTGAGTATGGTGTTTATGCTATCATTTGAGTTGATCTAACAATTTCTTGGTATATGCATAGAATTCTCTGCTCAAATAGAGAGTACGATTATTAAATAACTGATCGAGTCAGTTATGGAGTTCCGTTTTAGAAATCCAATTCATATTATATGAACGAATTAGAATACCGACACTTCCCGTAACTTTAAATCCCATTGTTTCCAAACCTTTACGTAATTCAAGATCGTCAGTTAACACAATATCTGGATTGCATCTTGCGGCAAGTACAGCAACGCTGACATCTGTGGTTTGTAATTGGAATTCAAAGAGTTCATTTTGCTTGCATGCAATTTCGTATGGTCCAACATGGAAAATATCGATATGTTCAGAAAGCGTCTTCTTTATTTTTTGACTCACACCATAGTGATTGAGTTCTGTTTCCACTTGGAAAGTGATTAAGGTTTCATGAAAAAGGGTGAGTAAATGAACATGGCCAATTTCGTTGAGGTGTAATAGCGGACCCGTGTCTGAAACAGTTATATTACTCAATAGAAAGCCCCCATTTTATATCATGAGTAATTGATTCACGAGCATAATCAAGTTCTTGAACCAGTTTTCCACCTAGACAACCGGCCGCATCTTCGCGCGAAATTTCGCCCGATAAATAGGCAGATGAAATTTGCTTGCGGTATATTTCAGCCATTCCTTCTTCCAAAGCCTCTGCGAGCACTTCGGTTTCTCGTTTGCCAGTAATCTTTACTAAATACTCCAATTTCTCGTATATGGAAAGCTGATCCAACATTCTTTATTTCACCTTTTGTCAGTATTGATTTAAATACACTTTTATTCATGCATATAAAGATGATTATATCGTATTCATGAAAAAGGTTCAAATAAGTTATTTATCATATTACAAAGAAATGGAATTCATTGCGAAGGGATAAGAAGAAAACCGCCTCGAGGAGTTTGATCGTCGAGGCGGTTTTATCTCTATTAAAGGATTCTATTAGAAGAATACCAGATACAAAGCGGTTAGGATTCCGATGATTAGAATTGAGAGGGCATTATACAAGGCTGGGGTTTTAAAGGAGGCTTCCACTCCCGCTTTTTCTGTTTCTTCCGCAACGGCATGCTCGGTTTTGAGGGATAGGTAATATCCAATATAAAACAATAACAGCATGGAGATCCCCATCCGATTCAAGAAGGGATCGATGAACGCTGCAATAGAACCTGCAATCTCTATGTTTGGAATAAGATCAGGTAGAAATGCCCTCATCAAGAAGGGGATAAATTTCAAGGCTGCCGATATGGGGATTGTCAGGATAGCCATCCACATGGCGGCGGTAGCGGTGCAACGTTTCCAGAAAAGGCCCAGGAAGAATATGGCGACCACCCCTGGCGACACCATGCCGGTGTATTCCTGTATGTATTGAAATGCCTGATCCAAATTCCCAAGCAGTGGCGCGATGGGAATCGCAATGCAAACCACCACTATTGAGGTGATACGGCCGATCCATACTAAACGCCTTTCAGATGCGCCTGGATCGATTTTGCGGTAGATATCCATGGTGAATATGGTTGCGGTGCTGTTTACCATTGAGTTAAGCGACGAGATAATGGCGGCCACGATGGCGGCCACGATCAAGCCGGTAAAACCGACGGGAACCAAATTGGCAATCAGGACCGAATAAGCCTGATCCGATTTTTCGATCTGGCCCGAGTAAAGCGCGAAGGCCACGATCCCTGGCAATAACACCACGATGGGAACGATGATTTTAAGAAACGCGGCAAACACCAATCCATATTGCGCTTCCTTGATATTTTTACCCGCCAGCGCACGTTGGGTGATATATTGGTTACATCCCCAGTAACTCAGATTGGCTGCCCACATTCCCCCAAAGAAAACACCGATCCACGGGTAATGCTCATGATCCCAGGGCAATACCGTGTGGAAATGATCAGGGGCTTGTGACCATAGACTATTAAAACCAGCGATAACACCTTCTCCACCGCTAATTTCATTTAATCCAAAATAAGTTACCGCCAAACCACCGATAAAGAGCACGCTCACTTGGATAATGTCGGTCCATGCCACGGCTGTAAGTCCACCCGTCAATGTGTAGATAAAGGAGACCAGGAACAAACCAATAACACCGTAGATGAGTTGAAATTCCAAACCGGTGGCGGCCTGGAAATCGGCGCCGATCAGATTTTTTAAGGTCAAGGCGCCAAGGTAAGAGACCGAGGTCAGATTGACAAAAACATAGACCAGCAGCCAGAAAACCCCCAGGCCCATACTAACGCGATAATCAAATCGCTGTTCAAGATACTGCGGCATGCTATAGATGCGCATCTTGAGAAAGACCGGAAGCATCCACTTGGCCACGATCAGCAGGGTGATGGCTGCCATCCATTCGTAGGACACCACACCGAGTCCTGCGGCAAATGCCGAACCGGTCATACCAATCATCTGTTCGGCAGATATGTTGGAAGCGATCAGCGAAGTTCCAATAATCCACCACGGCAACGCCCGGCTGGCAAGGAAGAAGTCTTCCGAGGTTCGTTCATGGCCTCGCGGTTTAAATGAAACCCAAAGCGCGATTCCGATAACAACCGCAAAATACGCAAAAAATACGATATAATCGAGATAATTTATACCAATTTGTGGGGCTGATTCCATAATGTCCGTCCTTATCCGTTGAGATTCATTCTTTCCCTATTGCTTCTTTCATTCCATTATTCAGTGGTGAATTTATAGATCGTCACTTGATGATATTGCTCATCGGGATTAAGCACGACTGAGGGGAAATGAGGTTGATTGGGTGAGTCAGGAAAGTGTTGGGTTTCCAGGCAGAATCCAAACCGGTGTTTATAAAGCTGGCCATTTTTACCTTTAAGAGAACCATCCAGGAAATTGCCGGTATAGAACTGAACGCCGGGCTGGGTGGTGTGGAATTCCAACACACGGCCTGATTCTGGATCCACGACACGGCCTCCGAACGTCATTACACCCACTTCGGGTTTATTCAAAACAAAGTTATGGTCATACCCTCCCCCTTTGGTAATCTGATCGTGCTCGGCGTCAATCCGTTCACCAATCGGATGGGGAGTGGTGAAATCGAAAGGTGAGTTTTTGACGCTTACGATTTCGCCGGTGGGGATCAGGGTTTCATCAACAGGGGTGGTCAAATCCGCATTGAGGGTTAGCACATGATCGGTAATCTCTTCCATGTTTTTGTGTCCACCCAGGTTGAAATAGGCGTGGTTGGTTAAATTGAGGACTGTGGCTTGATCGGTAACAGCCATGTACTCAATTTTCAACTCATTATCATTATTGAGGCTATAAAACACATTGCTTATCAACGTTCCGGGATAGCCTTCCTCCTCGTCCTCACTGACATACGTTAGTTTGAGGCCTGGGATACCATCCAAATCAACGATATCCGCGTCCCATACCTTTTTATCGAATCCTTGTTCGCCACCGTGTAGGGCGTTGGGGCCGTTATTGATAAAGAGGGAATACTCTTTCCCATTCAGAGTAAATTTGCCATTGGCGATGCGATTGGCGTAACGCCCGACCAGTGCACCAAAATAGGGATGGCCTGCCAGGTAACCTTCCAGCGTATCAAAACCGAGGGTGATATCATCCATATTCCCCTCTTTATCCGGGGCTTGAATGGTTTGGATGATCCCGCCGTAGGTCATAATGCCGATTTTGACGCCATTGGCATTTTCAAGGGTATACAGATCAACATCCGTTCCATCTTCTGTCTTGCCAAAGGGCGCCTGATTTAATTTGATTCCATCGTTATTCGATGATGCAAATGTTTCTGTTGCGGCTACACTCACTATCGCCGAAATGATAAGAATCCCAAACAAACGACTTGCAAAACGATATCTCATTATGTTTCCTCCTAGGGTAAATTGAACAGTGTATTTTCACCGAAAAGGGTGAGGAAAAGCAATGGCTACAGGTTGAGATAGTGATCTTTTGTCTGAACCAGGATGTTAAGGATTCACAGGATAACAGCCTGGTTAAACACACCATATGCGATTTATTATCTTACCAAATGTGTAATTGCATGAGAACCCCACAACGTATGGGTGCCAAGGGTAAAGGGTTGTTTTTTACCCTTGAGTCACACGCGCATACGTAATTCCTAATGGCAATACACACTTACCCCCGAGCCATTCGGGGCAGACACGCAGGTCTGATTCTACGGTTTTCGGTGATGTAACGGGTAGTCACGCTCTATATGTTTTGATGGTGTCTGCCTGGATTGCCTTTGCTATGTGGTTCGATTTATTGTAGTATCTTTGAGATGGAATTGATGGATTATATGGGGGATAAGCGTAATGAATGAGCATTCATCCAAAGAACCTGGCAGTGAAATCATCCTTTACCAAACGGAGGATGGACACACCAGGGTTCAGGTCCGGCTCGAAGATGAGAGCGTTTGGCTGACACAAGCGGCGATGGCAGAATTGTTTCAAACCACAAAACAGAACATAAGTCTTCATATTAAAAACATTTGCGATGATGGAGAATTGGATGAAAATTCAGTTGTCAAGAACTACTTGACAACTGCCTTGGACGGGAAAAGATATAGAACCAACTTTTATGACCTCGACATGATTCTGGCGGTGGGGTATCGGGTGCGTTCGCATCGAGGGACGCAGTTTCGCCAGTGGGCGACAGAACGGTTGCGGGACTATCTGGTGAAAGGATTCACCATGGATGATGAGCGCCTGAAGGAGGGGCGCAACATCGGGGCGGATTATTTTGATGAACTGCTTGAACGTATTCGGGATATTCGTGCCTCAGAAAAACGCTTTTATCAGAAGATAAGAGATATCTATAAGTTGTCTATTGATTATGATCCTGCAGCGCATGAGACGAATGAATTCTTCAAAATCGTGCAGAATAAGCTTCACTTTGCTATAAGTGGAATGACCGCGGCAGAACTGATTGCGGAACGGGCGAATGCATCCAAACCTAATATGGGTTTGACAACATGGAAGGGTTCCAAGGTTCGACGAGGAGATGTGACCATTGCAAAGAACTATCTAAATGAGGAAGAACTCAGCGAGTTGAACCGGGTAGTGGTGATGTATCTGGATTATGCTGAAGATCAGGCCAAACGGCGCAAGCCGTTATACATGCGTGATTGGCGAGAGAAACTGGATGCTTTTCTGCAATTCAACGAGCGGGAAATCCTGGAAGATTCGGGGAAAGTCTCAAACAACGTTGCTGAACAACTTGCACTTGATCAATATGAGATATTCAACCGGCAAAGGTTAAAAAAAGAAGCGGAAGAAGAAAACGCTATGGATGATGAGGAACTCCGAAGGATTGAGAAGCAGATTGAAGGATCGAATGAGTAGGAAATCACCTGATGAGTGAGAAAAAGATTGTCATTATTGCGGGACCCAATGGTGCGGGGAAGACGACGTTCGCTCAAGAGTTTCTGCCTTATGAAGCTGGTTGTCCAAACTTTATCAATGCCGATCTTATCGCCAGCGGGTTATCTCCTTTTCAGCCCGAACAAGCAGCTATTAAAGCTGGGAAGTTAATGTTCAAGGAGCTTGAATCTTATGTTCGTCAAGGAAAAAGTTTCGCTTTTGAGACTACCCTAAGCGGTAAGCTGTATGCGATGAAAATCCCACTCTGGCAAGCGAAGAATTATAAGGTAAAATTGATTTACCTGAGTTTGCCCAGTGTGGAGATGGCGATCAATCGTGTGGCTTCCCGAGTGGCAAATGGAGGGCATAACATTCCAGAAGATATTATATGTAGACGATTTGAGATTGGATGGGAAAATTTTCAGACAGAATATAAACCACTGGTTAATGCGTGGATTCTTTTCGATAATTCTGGTACTATTCCCTTTATTTTGGACGAAGGCGAAAGTGATGGATAAATCAACCAATAGAAAGATTAAAGATCCCGATCTTATTAATGCTGAACCGGCGCTCAGGCGGGCGGCCAGGCGGGCGTTGGAGATTGGGTTGAGGAATAACACGCCTGTTTATATTTGGCGTGATGGGGAAATTGTAGACCTGACTCAGGAGTATAAAGAAGACGAGAAGAATTGATTATCCCTCCTGCTCACGGCCTGCCATTCGGGCACCTTCCTTTTCATCCACAAAATAGAGGATAAGAGCCCCCAGGGCAAAAAAGACCAATACGACTGCGACCCCGGCGCGTTGGGTTTGGAACCATTGGGTTAATAAACCAAACGAAAGTGGTCCCATAAAGGCTGTGGCTTTTCCCGAAAAAGCGAAAAAGCCGAAAAATTCGTTCTCCTTATCCGGCGGGACAAAGCGTCCCATGAGGGAACGGCTGGCCGATTGGTTGGGGCCGGAAAAGATTCCCGCCAATAGTCCACCAATCCAAAGGTGGATGTTGCTGGTTCCTAAAATGGCGAAGAGGGTGGCAATCGTTAAACCCAACAAACTGAGTTGGATCGTACGCTTACCCCCTATAATATCATCAATAAAACCAAGGGCGAAAGCCCCAAATCCTGCTGCTACGTTTAATGAAATGGCCAGGATCAGCAATTCGGTGTCGCTGAAGTTATAGGTTTCTTTGGCATATATTCCACTGAATATGAAAATCGTGATCAGTCCGTCATTATAAAACAAACGGGCCAATAGCATTTTGATGATTTCCCGGTATTGTTTGATTTCCGAAAGGGTTCGGCTCAGTTGCCGCCAACTCGCCTTAATGACATTTTCAGTGGAAGGTGATACACGAGATTTATCCTCTTTTACCCATAAGAATATCGGGATGCTGAATAGAGCATACCAGAGGGCAACTAAAATGTTTGTCGCTCGCAGGTGGTCACCGCTTTCTTTGTCAAATCCAAACCACGTTATTTCCGGCATCACAAATCCCATAAAGGCGAGGGACAACGCCAGCAGTCCCCCCACATATCCCAGCGCCCAGCCATAGCCGGAGATTCGGCCAATTCGGCGGGGAGGTGCGATGTCTGGCAAGAACGCGTTGTAAAACACACAGCCCATTTCATAGGCGATATTGGCTATGGCAAAACAACAGAGTGCGGTCATAACAAACCCGGGAGGGATGGTGGATAAAATAAAGGTACCAACCACTGCCACGGCGGTGAATAGAAATAAAAACAGTTTGCGATACCCACCCCGGTCGGCCAAGGTTCCCATTATGGGAGATAGCAGGGCGACAGTAATAGCGGTTACTGTAACAGCGCGAGACCAGAGAACCGTGCCATAGGTGCTATCTTCAAAGAAATATTTAGTGAAATAGGTGGAATAGATAAAAGTCACCACCAGGGTGGTAAATGGAGAGTTGGCAAAATCGTACAGACACCATGCCAAAATTGTTCGAAATTGGCCTTTCTTCGGCTGTGTCATAAATCAATACCCTTTCCATTTGAACCTTGCATAAAAAAGCCCGGGGAAAAACCCGGGCGTTTTCGAAATACTGCTTTAAGGGTAATTAAGGTTGTGGTTGAGGATTTGCCCCCGCTCCAGCAGGTTGGCCCTCACTACCGTCACCCGCGGGTAATTGGGTATTACCCTGAGTGCTTTGGCTTTGATTAACCATTTCCTGGACTGACAAACTTTGTTCTTGCTGCATGATACTCCCGGAATCACTGGGGGGTGTAACGATGGTCAAGGTAAAGCTTGAAACGGCAAACACAATTGCAATTCCAATGGTGATTTTAACCAATATGTTCATGGAGCCTGACGAACCAAAGACACTTTCACTGCCGCCAAAGGCTCCAAATGCACCAGACAGTCCAAGCCCTTTGTTTGATTGGAGTAGAATAATCAAAACCAGAATGATGCACAAGAAAACATGAAACAGGGATAATAAGTAATATATCATCCTTCTCTCCTCGCTTTATATTGAGAAAGAATAATCGTTTATTTATCAGTTAAGGCGGCCAGGCCGGGAAGTGTTTTACCTTCCAGCAATTCCAACGAAGCACCGCCGCCTGTGCTGATATGAGTTATTTTATCGCTCACACCCGCTTTGTGAACCGCGGAGACAGAATCACCGCCGCCCACGATAGAGACCGCACCTGAATTGGCTACGGCTTTGGCGATTTGCACGGTGCCTTCCGCGAAGGCAGGGATTTCAAACACGCCCATTGGGCCGTTCCAGACAATGGTTTTGGCTTTGGCAATTTCCTCTTTAAATTTGGCCACCGTCTCGGGTCCAATATCGATACCTTTTAAGCCGTCTGGAATGGCAACGCTATTGATTGTCTGTGGATCGATGCCATCCTTGACTTCAGGAGCAGTTTTGTGATCAACAGGCAGCAGGAAATTCATGTTCTTTTGTTTGACCGCTTCCAAAACCTGTTTGGCGACTTCCAATTTTTCTTCTTCGACGATGGAATCGCCGACACCAATATCCTGTACTTTTAATAGGGTATAGGCCATCGCGCCGCCGATTAGAATTCCATCAACCTTATCCATCAGATTGGAAATCACATCGATTTTGCCGGATATTTTCAGTCCACCTAAAATGGCGATAAACGGCCGTTGAGGAGATTCCAAGGCATCGACCAGATAATCCATCTCTTTTTGCATCAAATAACCCGCCACGTTGGTATCGAAAAAGCGTGTCACTCCTTCGGTTGAGGCATGGGCACGATGGGCGGTTCCGAATGCATCGTTGACATATAAATCACCCAAGGCAGCCAGTTTTTTGCAAAATTCGGGATCATTGCCTTCTTCTTCGGGGTGGAAACGAAGGTTTTCAAGCACCACCACATCGCCATCCTGCATGGCTTTGACGGCGTTTTCAACATTGGGGCCGATGCAATCCTCCAGGGCGGCAACAGGTTTATTAAGGAGTTCCGAAAGTCGTTTGGCGGTGGGTGCAAGGCGAAATTCATCTTTGACTTTCCCTTTTGGCCGGCCAAGGTGTGACATCAAAATAATTCGGCCACCCCGTTCGATTAATGATTCAATCGTGGGGAGTGCGGCCTTGATGCGGGTATCATCGCTGACGTTTTGGTTATCGTCGAGGGGAACATTAAAATCCACGCGGACTAATATGCGTTTCCCTTTTGGATCAATATCGTCGATATTTTTTTTGTTCATGGTTCGATCTTTGCCTCTCATCCTGTGAAATTCTGTTTGAGTTGAGTTTATACCGAGTTTATTAGAGACCGATGGGGCCACCCAAGGCAGCCCCATCGAATAGTATCGAACAAAATGAATTTACTAAGCAATCTTGTTAATGAGGTCAATGACTCGATTTGAAAAGCCCCATTCATTGTCGTACCATGACAAGATTTTAACCATATTCCCGTCGATGACGCGGGTATATTGTGAATCGAAGATGGAAGAGTTGGGGTTGCCATTGAAGTCGCCTGATACGAGTGGTTCGTCACAATATTCCAGGACACCTTTTAAGGCACCTTCTGCGGCCTCTTTGACGGCTGCATTGATTTCATCCGCGCTGGTGCTTTTATCCAGTTCGGCGGTCAGGTCAACCACAGAGACGTTGGGGGTGGGAACGCGCACCGCGAAACCATCCAACTTGCCATTCAATTCAGGGATAACCAAGCCGATGGCTGCAGCAGCACCGGTTTTGGTGGGGATCATATTCAAGGCGGCTGCGCGGGCACGGCGCAGGTCTGAATGAGGAAGATCGAGGATGCGTTGATCGTTGGTGTAAGAGTGAATGGTGGTCATTAAGCCCCGCTTTACGCCCCATTTATCGTTCAACACTTTGACAACCGGCGCCAGACAGTTGGTTGTACATGAAGCATTGGAAAGCACGTCATGTTTGGCACGGTCGTACGCATTGTCGTTAACGCCAACCACTACGGTGACATCGGCATCTTTTGAGGGTGCGCTGATAATAACCTTGCGGGCACCGGCTTGCATATGAAGAGCCGCTTTTTCACGGGCGGTGAAGAGACCGGTTGATTCAACCACAATATCCGCACCGACTTTTTTCCATGGAAGGCTTGCCGGATCACGTTCGGCGCAGACCGGAATGGTTTGCCCGTCGATCTCAATTGCATCACCTTTTACAGCAACTGATCCATCATAGGTCCCATGAACGGAGTCATATTTAAAAAGGTGAGCCAATGTGTTGGCATCGGTGATATCGTTGATTCCGACAATTTCTATACCACCGGCTTTGAGGGCGGCTCTTGCCACCAGTCTGCCAATCCGTCCAAATCCGTTGATTCCAATTTTTACTGCCATTGTTGTCCTCCTGTGTGAATTGTCACACATCTAAGTATGTGTATGGTATTATTGGTCAAAAGGAACATTCACGACATGTTCCTGTTGTTGCGTAGTGGATAGTAAACCTTTTATTTTAACTCACTTTAAACCTGATTAAAACATGATAACTCTCTCAATGAATTTAGCAAAGGAGTAGCCTCGATCATCTTTTAAATTAATTTGATGCTAATTTTTTGGTTTAAATGGCCCTTTCCCCTTGCTTTAGTAAGTAAAATTTTAGATGATCGTGGAGAAAACAATGTGCAAATCAATCGAATTGATTTGACACTGGTGATGGAATAAGTGATAATGGGTTTAAGATTATACTCAATGTAATCTATTTTGTTGGAGTGAAAAGGAATGTGTCAATCATTTTAGGGAAGAGGAAATAGTTTATTTAATTCAAATCATCCAATCCTGGGAGGGCGACGCTTCTGCAGAGCCGGTTACATGGAAATTGAAAAAAGAGAAACATTCATAAAATCCTGCATTGAAGGTTTTATGTTTAAATGTAACTTGATCGGCCACCTCGGCTCGGCAGGAGCCTCGCCCTCCCCAATTGGCAAATATTAAATAAGGATGAGGGAGCGATTATGAACCAAGAAGCGTTGAGTCCTACATTAAAGAGGCAGATTAGTTCTGGCTTGCTACATCAGCTGGAGAACCTATCTGAAATTTACGAAGTTTCAGAGCAGGTTTTGCTGAATATCGCGATCAAGAAGTTTCTTAATTTGCCTTTAAATGATCATTGTGAGTTGATTGCTGAATATTTGACATGTGAGAAACTTGGACAGCATTTTGATGAGATGGACTTGCGTCAACCATTGCAATCATCGAGTGTCAAAGCAGCCTCCCGGTTCTAAACGCAATAAACGAGTATACAATTATAATGTATTACTGTGTTTAGTTTCCGCCATGTTCCGCATCTCGATAGAGATGATGGGTGTGGACGATACGTGAAGGCTGGCTTGTGCGATCCATATTTCTGCGTAAATTTCCATATCCCTATCGGGCCGCTTTAACCCTTGCGAACGATATAGATTTGACTTCATGGGATGCGTTCATCGATATATATCGCTTTCTTGGTTCAACCGGTGATACACCATTGGGGGACGGATTGGGGATTCCATTATCTTCCAGTTTTTTTTTATATCCCGATCCGAGTGGGAAGACTTTTTCGTATTTTTCATCTTTTGAAGCTGAAGATGGACCACATTGCAAACATTGTGATACGCTAATTCGGCTAGGTTTTTTTGATACCATCCATGGATTTGGTGCATCGTTTCCGGAAGAATCACCTTTCGTGCGGGCATTTGCTGAGAAGGCGTATTCCATATTGGAAGAGCGGGAGTTACGGTGTCCGATCTGGTCGAACCATGGGGATTCATGTCATTCATTTATAGACTCGACGGGGCGCTTGCCTCATGCGCATGGAGATAGCCCGGATTCAGAGGCCTATCATTTTGACCTGACAGTTAATCATGGGGTGCAGTTTGTTATACAGGGCACAGCCGCGCCACCATCGAATGTTATGGGGATGGGGACGAGTTCGTTTAATATTCTGGGAGATAAATTATTTGTCCCCTTAGCCAATCAAGGGCAGAAGGAATATAAAAGTATTCCAAACACGGAAGAAGCCATAAGGCAGATTAAGAAACATACATCACTCCTGGTTCCGGTGGTGATGAAGGATGGGCAGAAGATATATGATATTCGGCGATTTTCAGGGGGGCTGGCAAGGCCAACGGCGTCAAATATCCACTTGCAATTATCAGCGGCCATGCTTGCGGAATTGGTGCAGAACGAGGGGTATCTGGTTTTATATCAACATTTAGGAGCGCGAGCGGGGAACACCTTGCACAAGGGGCATCCCATATCGGTACCCAATCAGCCACCCTATTTTACCGAATTGGGTTTTGAGGCGTTCCAACGGCTTGCCGATGAATATCATGGAGGGCGGATATGGGTTTCATCGGTGGCCAATATTATCAGTTATCATTATATCCATTCTCATTTGCAGTGGTCGGTTCAACAGGTTGGCGGCCGTTATTGTATTGACCTAATGGGGATTCATGATCCGTTTCTTCAAGTGGAGAGGCCATTGGAACTTTTTGAATGTGAGGGATTATGCTTTTATACCCCTGATCCTGCGAAAACGGATATTCGGCTCAATGGGGAAAAACTACAAGGGGTTCAACCCAATATTTCGGATTACACAGGCCAGCCCAGTCTATCAATAACCATGAGATCATATGATGAATTTTTCAACCTTTGATCAAACCGCCCTTAATTTGCTTCGTGCGATGCGGAGCGCATATACGGGAAAAGCCAACAAGAAGTACCTGGATGCGATTGATTATTCCATTACCCGTTATGAGCGAGGGGTGAAACAGTATGCAGAAGCCATGCAGAAAATCGGCTTTGTGGGTAAAGATAGGGCGCTGGATGTGGGGTGTGGGGCTGGCCATTGGTGTATTGCGCTTTCTCAATTTAACCACTATGCAGCCGGGATTGATGATAGTGAAGCTTATATTCAAATCGCCCGGCTGGTTGCGTGTAATATTGATTCCGGGCCCAAGCTGTATTTTCGGAGAGGGGTTGCTGAGAAGATTGAATTTAGCCATTCGTTTTTTGACCTGGTGAATTGTCATGGGGTATTGATGTTTACTGATCATGAAACGGCGCTGGGTGAAATCAGCCGGGTATTGAAAGAGGATGGTTTGTTTTATTGTGGGTATTCCGGGCATGGGCATTATTTGCGTGATTTGTTTGTGCGGGGGCTGGTGGAACAAAACAACCAACGGATTAATTTTGGCATACGGATTTTATTGACCCAGTTTCGGGATGATGCGGGGCTTCATACGCGTTCGGCGCGTTCTTATACCGATGATCAAATGTTGCAATTGATGGAGACCTTTGGTTTTGATTTGCTTGAGCGCCCGGGGATTCAGGATGGCTTTGCTACGTTTTTGGGAGTAACCGGGACCTATGATATGGTGGTGCAGAAAAAGGAGATTACGGTTGAACAGGTTTTGAATAAGATTAAAGATCAACTTGAAACCAATAATCGTTTATTTGACATTCTTCAACATCTAATACGAATTGGACGTCCAAATCTTGCTTTATATTTGGCGGAACATCGCAAGACGGATTTGGCAGAACATGAGTATATCCTGTTGCGTTGTTTTGCTTTGATTAAGAATGGGCATGGGAATGGTGGGCGAATTTCGGCGGATTTATCCACCTTGGATCAGCATGATCCAATGGTATGCCTGGCGTATGGGTTGCATAAGCATTGTACAGGTGATTTTAAGGATGCTGTGCAATGGTATTCACGTATTGAAGATCATACAAAAAAGAGAGATGTTACCTTTTTGATTGCGGATGCCCTTTATCAATCCGGGCAAGCGGAAAAAAGTTTGGATTATTTCCAGCAATTGACCGAAAGGGAACCCAAAACATTGCGGGGGTGGATTGGCGAGATGGCATGTGCCTATGCAATGCGCAACAAGGAGATGTTTTTGGAGTTAGCCAGGCGATTTTTACATTTGCGTAAACTCGATGCTGAAATTGAAGGTGAGGTGGATGAGATTTTGGGAAAAGGGCCGTTTTGAGCGGCGCTCGCCCAGATGAACCATTCCCCTCCCTGAGGTGGATCAAAGTAATATTCCCGCCAAAAAGAAAATTACTGTCAAGCCAAGCCGTTTTCCGCACATTTGTTTTTCCTTCGTTTTATAATTATTGGTAATACCAAAAACTATCATATTGATTACGAATGATCGTGTCAAGGATTTTTTAGAAATTGAATCAGTTAAAACTAAAGCTGTTATGATGATTTAAGATTGTGATGGTGATTGCATTGATTTCTAAAAATTGGTATAACCAGAAATTGGAATTTTTCATGGAGAGTTATCGCTGGATAATAAATCTCAAATGCTTGTTATCCCGGTGGTTGTGGTTTATTATCGATACTGATAAGTAAGGAATTTTTAGGTGGGTGAGTATTATTCACTGAATACTAATCTACCCTCCTCGTCTGGGGAAGAGAATGGCGTTTGAAAAAGCAGACCATTTCCATAAAAGGAAACACACAAGATGAAAAAAATCATTCCGCTCTATTGTTTGCTGTTCATTCTTAGTTGCATCACATCCAATGCATGGCCATTAAATGGATTTGATTATACTGCTTATTCTCCCGACTCCATCGTTGCATCAACGGATCAAAATCTTTTATATATAGCTGCTCGAAGCGCAAACCAAATTGCAGTTTTCGATCCCGCGAACCATTCCATTTCATCTCAAATTGCCATGCCTGATCAACCAACCGGTCTTGCGTTAGCGGATAATGATAAAAAATTGTTTATCACCTGTTCAGGTAAGCAGCATGTTTTATGCGAAGTCGATCTCGAAGCAAAAGGCATCACTCAAATCCTGCCTGCCGGGTGGGGAGCACGTTCACCGGTAATGCATGACTCAAGAGTATTTGTTTGCAATCAATTTGATCGTTCGGTTTCAGTTATTCATATAGAAACGGGTGAAGAGATCAAACGGATAAACGTTGCCCGCGAACCGTATTCAGCTGTTTTATCATCAAATGCCGATTACCTGTTTGTCGCGCATCGATTGCCGGATAGCGCAGCCAATCTGGATCAGGTGGCGGCAACGCTCAGCGTGATACATACCCAAGGGCTTCATGTGGTCAACGACATTCAACTGCCCAATGGTAGCACAAATCTTAACGATATTTGTCTTTCTCCGGATGGCGAGCATTTATTTGTCAGCCACATATTGGCCCATTATCAACTCCCCACCACCCAATTGGAACGTGGTTGGATCAATAGCAATGCGCTTTCTGTTATTGATGCCGTAGAGAAAACATTGGTTAAAACCGTTCTCCTGGACAATGTCGACCGTGGCGCTGCCAATCCCTGGGGGATGACATGTTCTGATGATGGCAAGCACTTATTCGTCACTCATGCCGGTACCGATGAGATCAGTAAGATTGGTATCCCTGCTCTATTCAAGAAAATTAATGATACCCAGTCGAAAGATAAATATGATTACGATCATGATTATGGGATCAACGAAAAAGCCTCGCCGGATTTAACCTTTATGACTGATATCCGCGTTCGCATACCATCAAAAGGCAAAGGGCCACGATATGTGGCGATTCATGATGATCAACTTTATGTAACCAACTATTTTTCTGATACATTGACCAGCGTTGATTTAAGCAAGGATATCCTATCCGCAGTCCAACGATATTCTTTTTCATCCGATGAGGAGCAATCCATGGTTCGCCAGGGAGAGATGTTTTTCCACGATGCCACCCTCTGTTTTCAAAGCTGGCAAAGTTGTGTAAGCTGCCATCCCGGTGGTCGCGTGGATGGTTTGAATTGGGATTTGCTTAACGATGGAATTGGTAATCCCAAAAACACCAAGAGCCTTCTATTCAGCCATCAAACGCCCCCTGCCATGAGCACCGGAGTGCGGGGTAGCGCCGAATATGCGGTGCGCAGCGGTTTCCACCACATACTCTTTGTTCAGGGATTGGAAGATGAAGCGAAGGCCGTTGATGAATACTTAAAAGCAATGCGGCCATTGCCTTCACCTTATGCTCATAACAGAGGAGATTGCCAGCAAATTCAAAAAGGTATGGAATTGTTTTTCAGCGAAAAAACGCGATGTGCTTCATGCCACGATGGTCCCTTTTATACAGACTTGAAAACCTATGATGTGGGTACCAGCCCAGTCTCTGCTTCCCATCATAAATTTGATACACCCACCTTAATCGAACTATGGCGTACCGCTCCCTATCTTCATGATGGACAGGCGGCCACCCTTCGGGATGTACTAACAACATGCAACCACAATGATTTGCATGGCGTTACGTCGCATTTGACCGAAAAAGAGATTGATGCGTTAGAGGCGTTTTTGCTGTCGCTTTAAAGATAGGATCATAAAAATCCTGTCACGTTTGCAACTTATATACTTTAAAAAAAACAAGCCCCGGTTGCATGCAACCGGGGCTTGATGAAATGACATGGTTTTCTTGTTTTACGCCATCCAGGGGCGCTGCCGTGATTCCGCATCAGCGATCGCCCGTTTGGCGATAATCACGTTTTCCTGCACTTGAAAGTCATACATACCCACACACAAGAAGTCGGCGCCGTTGTTGAAGCCGTATTCAAATCCTTCCCGGGGATGGATGGCCCCGGCAGCCAGGACTTTGTAACCGATCCAGGGCTTGTTGATTTTTTCCATCATTTCAATAGTTTTTGTGGGTTCTTTATCCCAATAGTTATCAACATTGTAATTATCAATAACATCTTTATGTTGATCGGGCCGGCGTGAAGTCCAATAGTTGTTGCTATGCAGGGTTTTCATATAAAAATCGGTGTCCACACCGTTTTTCTCGCATTGGATGGGAACATTGATGTTATGCCCGGCCACTCCAGCGATTAAGCCTTGCTCTTTAATGTATGAAATCACTTTCCCAACAAGATCAACTTTACCGCTTCGTATCCATTCATCGGCAACATTACCCAGGATAAAAGCACCGACCGCTCCGTTATCGATGGCTTTTTGAACATTGGAATAGAGATCATCCTCTGTGGGTTTAACCTGAGCAAGCCACTGCATCCTGCCGCCCCAATCATCCCAATAGGTGTTGATGATCTCGAACGTATTAACATGACGTGTGTCACCGGCATAAAGTACTACCGTATTGACGCCATTCATTTCGCATGTCTCAAAGGTTTCGTATATTTTTTCGGGAGTAAAATAGGCTTTTAGTAATTCCGAAACATACACCAAATCGCGGCTGTGGGCATACCCGCCAACCAGGTTACCCCCACAAATCAGGCGGCTAATGGTCACATCACCGATTTTCGCGGCAGGTAAATCATTAACGGATACATTGGATGGGGCTTGGCGGTTTTGAGCTGCCAATAGGGTTTTTTCTTCCAAGCTCATTGAGGCAGCAAGGGCAGCCGTTCCATATAAAGATGACTTCCGAATGAACTTCCTTCGGTCCATAACATAACGACACATAATATCCTCCCCTTGTTTTTTGTTAGCGTGAATTATAACTCATTTAATTGATAAAGTCTATCGTGTTTCAGTTCGTTATTAGTGCAAATCGCCCTAATAATCGAACCATTTCAGGACCTCTTCATTTGGAAATTTCCATATAACTTATTTGCTGGATAAATCTTCGCATAATGAGGTGGATCAGGTCAAGCAGTTACAGGGTCACTGGCTGTTTACCTGATAACAAAAAGTTGGTTTAATATAATAACGAGATTATTTGGAAATATGAGCATGTTGATAAAACATTAGTTTTATTGGAAAATACAACCGAGATAGCAGATGAAGATGATAAGGATTCTTGATTAAATACTGGATTAATAAATATATATAATAGTAGGAGTTAACTATGAATAGTGTAAAATATGTTCAATTAAGTTTTGCAATATTTTTATTGCTGACTTGTATCGCCAGTTTTACCCATGCAAACAATTCCAACCGCATCCAACCCTACAGCGAAAACCCTTATTACTGGCAATACAAAGGCAAGCCCGTCATGCTGTTGGGGGGATCGAAAGACGACAACTTGTTCCAATTGCCCGAATTAAAAGAGCACCTTAATGAAATCGCAGAAGCCGGTGGTAATTATATCCGCAATACCATGAGCGACCGGCAGGATAAAGGCCATGAAGCCTACCCCTTCAAACGGCTGGACAATGGCAAATATGACTTGAACCAATGGAATGATGTCTACTGGAAGCGCTTTGAAAACATGCTGCGCTGGACCTCGGAACGTGATATCATCGTACAAATTGAAGTGTGGGATCGCTTTGATTACTCGCGCGGCAATTGGCCACCTCATCCCTATAATCCTAAAAACAATGTAAATTACACCTATCAGGAATCCGGTTTTAAACCTGAATACTCCAACCATCCGGGCGCCAATGATCAGCCTTTCTTTTTTACCACCCCCAAGCAACGAAACAACAAAACCGTCTTGAAATATCAACAAGCCTTCGTCAACAAACTGCTCGATCATTCCCTCAAATACCCCAACGTTTTGTATTGCATGGATAACGAAACCTCGGGCGAGGAAGCCTGGGGTGCATATTGGGCCGAATTTATCCGTAAGCGCGCCCAAAAAGAGAACAAACTCGTGAACATAACCGAAATGTGGGATGATTGGAATTTACGCGACGAGGAACACCGCCGCACTTTGGATCATCCCGAGCGTTATGACTTTGTTGATGTTTCCCAAAACAACCATCAGCGAAATGAAACACACTGGCAAAATTTCCTATGGGTACGTAACTATATCAAAGACAACCCCAGACCCATAAATAGCGTTAAAATTTACGCTGCCGATGGCGGCCGGCATGGTGGCAATGACCAGGATGCAATTGAAAAAATATGGCGTTTGATCTTCGCTGGCGCCTCCTCGGCGCGTTTCCACCGCCCCAGCTCAGGCATTGGCCTTAACGAACTGGCCCAAACCCAGCTGCGCAGTGCCCGGCTGTTTTTGGATAAATGCAATATTTTTGAAGCGGTTCCGGATGCCGATCACAAGCACCTATCCAACCGCGATGAAGACGAAGCCTATCTTACTCGAATTCCAGGAGAGCAATATGCAGTTTTCTTTACCAACGGCGGGGATGTAAGAGTCAAATTACCCAACAATAAGGACTCATGGAAAATCCAATGGCTGGATATCTCAAAGGTGAAATGGATACAAGCCCATGACATTTCCAGACAAACCAATGTGCGATTAAAAGCACCAGGGGAGGGATTATGGATCGTTCTTTTACACAAAATTCAGTAAGGAATGCATCCCTAACTTTATTATTGGGGCTCGGGTGTTTTTATAGCCTTTTTTATGGGAGAGAAGGAACATAAAAAAGGCATTTTGGAAATTATATCGGAAATAGAAAAGAATGAATGTATAAGAATTTCTGTTTTTACAAAAACAGAAATTCTTATACATGGATATGAGCCTGAAAAATGGAAAAGAATAAGCAGTTTTTTATCGCGGCCTGAATTACTATTTTTAATAGTATCAGATGAAAAAGCTGAATTAGCCGCTGAAATAAGAAGAAAACTTCTTAAAAGATCACCATCAATTAGACTGCCAACATGTGATGCGATACATTTAGCGACGGCTATATATGAAAATGCTTTCAGGTTGCACACAACCGATAAACATCATTTGCTTAAATTGCAAGGAAAATTACCTGGCTTTCAGATCGAATTAACTCGACCAATGGGATTACAAAATAAACTTTTCTAATATATATAAATTCACGAGTACTCCTTCAAATCTCCCGAATAAACTGCGCCGCATACGACCGTATATGTCGTCCATTCAACACATGAAAATAACGCAGCCGGTCAACTAACTGAATGGAAAAACGCGACAAGGGAATGTGGATCAGCTTCTTTTTATACTTTCTGGCCAGCCATTTCCAGGTTCGTTGCAACGGGCATGGGCTAACCACCGCCACATGCCGTTCTTCCGTGTAAAACAGCGCCCCGGCCAGCAGCCGCTCCTCCAAAGTGGGGTATTTGGTGAATCGCTTTTGCAGCCATATATCCGGAATATAACGTGGTGGATAAAGAAACATACACCCCCCATACATGCACTGCGCAATCCCCGGACCAACAAACTTTTCACCGATGGGCGTTGAGAAAAAACACAGCGTTGATTCATGCTCATGCTCGGCATACCACGTGGTTTGCATGGGATATTTTTCCGGATCCGCAGGCGTATCAAAAAAGAAGAGCACCACTTCGATCCGCCCACGCGAGGGGGGAATCTCTTTCACATACAAATCACCGGTGTGCCAATTGCGAATGGTCTCGCGGATATCAAGGCCATCCTTGATGGAGGTTGTAAACTTCTCGCTATGAACCAGCCCTTCGCCGATAAGAGACTGAGCCACATCACGCACATGGGTATTAAAACTCTCGATGCGGTCATCTTCAGGCGGCCATGAACAGATGCCAAAGGGATTCCACAATTGCCGGTATTGCTGCTGTTTATCTTTTTCCGGCATACGCTTGAGCGGAAGATTGCGCCACTCCATGGGGATACCCGGCAAACGGTTTTTAGCCCGGCCACCTGCACCGTCAGGAAACTGCAGCTGATCCACACTAAAGCGCATCCCTTCACCTTTCTCGAGATGTTGATAAGGGTACAGTTTAGCCGTTTCAACCAACGAGATGGCGAATGAATCACCACACACCTGCTTGGCCGACATGGCCAGAGTAAATAAATCCGGTGTAAAGCGCCGATTCATTAAGGTAAGATTACGTATGTATTGAAGCAAAATCTGTAAACGCTGCGGGGTGGCCCAATTATGGATGGGTTTTTCTTTCCGCAGCCACTCATCCCGGGTTTCGATCATCAGTTCTTTAACACCATCGATCGATAGATTTTCATCGGGCAGCAATTCCCGGCGTGATTTTTCATAAAGATAAGTGATATAAGGCAGTTCACCCAACACAAACGCCAATGATTTTTCTTGCACCGGCGCGCATCGAAGGGGAGCGAAAAATGGTTCCTGGCGCTCGGCAGGTTGGTTGCTTTGAAACGCATCCCTCAGCCAGGGCCAATGGGCAACCGAGCAGAACATTAGAATACGGGAATAATAGCCTTGCAGCCTGCGTAATTCAGCCGCCATGTATTGAATCCGCTGCTCAACCTGGCTTCCGTCAGGCGGTGGTTGCATGGAAGGAACCATCGCGGCCGCGTATTTTTCCAATGGTACCTTTTTCAAGGCATACGGATCCGGCGCCATGAAGGGATCCGGTTCATACCGGCGGGTTTCCATATCGATAAATTCAATGGGGAGATATTCTTCCAGCGCGATACGAATCCCCATAATCACCGGTTGGCAGGGATCAATGGGCACATAACTGAATTCACCGCCCGGTTCCTCCATTGCTGCCACATGAATTTTGGGCAACTCAGTCACAGCGGGTAACACCAATTCCTTGAATGAATCAGGAAGAGGAACCGCCAAACAGTCGAACGTTGTCTGCAGCATTGTTTGACGTACTTGCAAAGCAAAGTCACCACTGCCGTGCACCACCGGTAACAGCCGAATCTGTTCATTTAAATGAAAGACGTGTTGATTCATTGATCATCCGGACGCAGGGGATCATCGTCATCAAAAAAGAAATCCGATAATCCCATATTGGGATAAGGATTCTGCTGGCTTTTTTGTTTACGGGCCATCTCTTCCAAATCTTTTGCTTCCTCGCCAAGCACTTTCTCAAGCGATTCCGCCCAGGCCTGGTCACGCGAAAGGGGATGATTCCCACTCGCTTTCAGCCGCTTGAGAGCATACCGTATGATATGGATGCCATCACGAGTGGAAAAATCCAATTCAAGGCGATGCGCTTCCTGCAAAAAGTCAACCGTGATTTTCAATAATTCCTCTTCCGCAAAAGGCAGGTGATAACGCAAAATAGCCATCTCGTCATGTCGGTTTGGAAACGGTACCTGCAAGGTTGGCTGCAGACGGGATTGGATATAATCAGGAATTTCAAACGTGGATTGATCCTCGTTCATCGTGACACATACCCGAAAATCAGGATGCGCATGAATCGTAATCCCGGCGATTATTGACTCAACATAACGCCGGTAATCCAATAGGGGAGCCAGACTTGCCCAGCTTTTTTCGTTCATGCGGTTGCCTTCATCCAGTATGCATACCGCCCCCTCTATCATGGCAGTCACCAGGGGTGATGCATGATAGGCGATCTTGCCCGATTCCGCCAACACTGGCGTGATAAGTAAATCTTCAGGCCGTGTATCGCTTGTGCATTGATAAATGTATAAAAGCTGCTGCCGTTCACGTGCTGCGGCCATCCCCAAAGAGGTTTTTCCTACCCCCGGAGGCCCCACAAGGCGGGGAGATAAGGGCAAATCGCGCTCATCGATCACCATCCAACACGCCAGCAGTTGTTCCAATGTTTCGCGCTGGCCCACCCATTCACTTTCAGAGGTATCGGGATGGGCCAAATGCAGTGTCATACCTTCGATTGTATGGAGTTTGCTCATTACAGATATTTTCCCATCAAAAGTTTATCCGTAGCTTATCGCGAGAAAAGCATTTGGCAAAGCGGTTGCGCGGCCTCTTTTTTAACTCATTTACCACCCGCGGCAACCCCGGCGGATAATATAAAGGTCATGATTTCCGAACTGTCGATCTTGAGGGGTTCGACCTGATCCTTGGGGAAAATGAACAAGTTACCGGCAAAATTGAAGGATTGGGGAATATAAACCGCTACGTGTTCATTGATGCCTAAATGGCCAAGATCCTGATGCGTGATAAAGCCCAACACTTTGGCACTCCCTCCAGGTATGACCGTGACCAAAACCGGCTTGTCAAATTTCTTTTTATCACCCACAAATGCACCAATTAGATCCTTTGTGGACGTATAAAGTAATTTTAACAATGGAATGCGAACAAAGAGTTTTTCCGTAAAGGTGAAAAACCATCTGAAAAAGATGCTGGAACCCAAATAGCCGATTAATATAATCGCCAGGATGGTTAAAATAAATCCGCCACCGATCGGAATATAGTAATCGTCTGGAAATAAGTTATAAATCAATCCATCAAAAAAGGTAAAGATGGCATACACCACATAAACTGTCACAACCAAAGGTACCACAATTAAAAGTCCCTTACCGAGATTGCGTGTAATAGTATTCATATTATTCCTCCCCTCTTATATATACTCACTCATGATCATACATGCTTTTCCGGGGAATCAAGCACGGCAATCACATGAAATTTATCAAGATGAGGTCAACATTTTGATTAAGAAATCATCCTCTAATGCCGCTTTTAGGCGTTTTCTTTTGACACTTTTCTTGGCTGTTTTTTCTTGCTTGATTACGTTCAAGGCAAATCGGCGAATAATTGAAAAATTCTCGGCTGTATTTCCTTTGCGAATGTGGCTATCATCTTCTCGAAATGTTATATAAAGAACCCAATGCAGTGAATTTTCGATTTCCCATTTACTTGTTACAAGCTGGTATTATAAGATGAAATGATCTTGCAATTGAAAGGAATAGCCATGTCTGATGAAAACAATACCCGCCGTGATTTTATGAAACAATTGGGGATGACGGCCGCTAACCTGACGCTGGTTAATCAATTATCCCTGGCGGAAGGGGATGAAAACGGCAATCCCAACATTTTATGGATAAATTGTGAAGATATCGGTCCTGCTTTGGGGTGTTATGGGGATGATTTTGCCACTACCCCCAATCTGGATCAGCTGGCGCGTGAAGGGATTCTTTATCGCAATGCGTTTGCCACCGCCCCTATTTGTGCTCCAGCGCGTTCTTGTTTGATAACAGGCGTTTATGCGACATCTTTGGGAACACAACATTTGCGATCAGAAGTGACCATTCCTGACTTTATTAAAACGGTACCCCATTATCTGCGTGAACAAGGCTATTTTTGTACCATCAAGGGTAAAACGGATTATAATTTCAGCCCGGATGGTGTGTGGGATTATTGGCGAAACGACATGGCTCCCTGGCGAAAACGGCAGGATAACCAACCCTTTTTTAGCATGTTCTCCATTGGCAATACACACGAGGGGCCAACCAATTTTCCCGATCGTTACGAGAAGGCTATTCAAACTCTTCCCAAAGATTTGCTTCATGATCCCGATGAAGTTCCCCTTCCTCCCTTTTATCCTGATACACCGGATATACGCACCATCTGGGCACATGTGTATGACTTGATTACCGAGATGGACCGACAGGTAGGCTCCATTATTCAAAATCTCAAGGATGATGGATTATACGATCAAACCATCATCTTTTTCTTTGCTGATCATGGATTCGGCCTTCCCCGATATAAACGATGGTTGAACGATTCAGGATTACGTGTCCCCTTTATAGTAAGAATCCCAGCAAAGTATCAGCATCTTGCCAACACACCTGCGGGTGAAGAAGTGGATGAGCTGGTTAGTTTTGTTGATTTTGCCCCAACGACGTTAAATCTTGCCGGCGCTCCTATCCCAAAGCATATGCAAGGGCAAAGGTTTCTAGGAAAGAATAAAGACAAACCGCGTGACTATGTTTTCGGGGCACGAAGCCGAGCGGATGATATGTTCGAAGTGAGCCGGTCGGTGCAGAATGACAGCTATATCTACATTCGCCATTACATGCCCCATTTGCCATACATTCAACCGGGTGAAATTATGTCTGATATCAAATGGAGTTACCGGGAATTGCGCCGCTTGCGCAACGAAGGCAAACTCAAGCCTGAAGCGGAATTGATGTGGCAGGAAACCAAACCCATTGAAGAACTGTATGATTTGAAAAACGATCCACATGAAATTTGTAACCTGGCGGATTCACCCAGCCATCAAACCATCAAAGAAAACTTACACGCTCGTTTGCATGAATGGATTTTGGATCATCGTGACACCGGTTTCCTGCAGGAAGCGGAAATGCACATTCGTGCACAAGGTTCGACGATTTATGAGATGGCCCAGGATCCCTCGCAATATAATCTTTCTCGTATCCTTGAAACCGCCGGGATGGTTGATCCTTATCATGGTGATATAGAAGCACTAACCAAACGCTTGAATGATCCAGACAGTGGAGTGCGTTACTGGGCAGCGACCGGGCTTTTGGCGCTTGCGAAAAAAGCCTCGCCCGCCATCCCACATTTAATTAAAACATTAGACGATCCATCGCCAAGTGTGCGTATTGTGTCGGCAGAAGCGTTATGCCATCTTGATCACGAAAAGAAAGCCCTCCCTGTTTTAAAACAATGTGTACAGGATAACCGTGTGTGGGTTGCGCTACATGCCGCCCGAACGCTCTTGATGATTGGTAAAAAAGCATGCCCGTTAAAGAAGACGGTTATACAGGTACTTGAAGCCAACAAAGGTCCCGCTGCCGGTGGGCGATATAAAGATTTCAATTACGCCGCCTTTACCAGCTGGTCGTTGGAATGGGTTATGAAGAATTGTTCGTAATTATCGTCTAGAGATAGGGAGTGTTATCATAAAGGTTGAGCCTTTTCCTTCGACACTTTTCTCTATCCTCAAGCGGTTGAGTTTGTGAAAGGTGCCACTTGCCTGACATGGCCGTGTTATAACCGGTGGTCTTCAAGGCTTCCGCGATGGTCATGCCATCATGGGTAAGGTTACGTCCATTTCTCGCCAATCCCACCTGATGAGGATAAGGGCCAGTCAATAATGAAGCTCGTGTGGGACAGCATCGCGCGCAGTTAAAAAACTGAGTAAACCGCATTCCTCCCTTCGCCAAACGATCAATGTTTGGAGTGCGTATTTCACCCCCAAAACAACCTGGATCGGAAAATCCCATATCATCCGCCATAATGAGAACAATATTAGGCCGCTTCGGTGATGGTGAGGTGCTCCCCAAACAGGGGCTTAAAGAAAGCGCCACACTATTCAGCAAACCCGATTGGATAAACTTTCGCCGATCAATAGATTCATGTTTCATATTCAAAACCATCCTTAATTTCATGATAATCAAATATCTTCTCAAAAATTCACAGCAATTTATAATGTCCCCATAAAACTATCTATCTTACCAAATCTCCTTTAATATTAATCAGGGAGCATCGGCTTCCAGCCGGTACATCCGGGTAGCAACCGGGGGAGAGGGTTAGATAGGTGGCAAGAGCAAGACGACGAAGAATTCAGCCCTTGAGCCATCCCGTTATACCCAATCCCTCCTACCAACTCAAACGCAACACCCCAGGGAGGGCGAGGCACACGCTCAGTCAATAAACGCAACACCCCAGGGAGGGTGAGGCTCCCGCCGAGCCGCTCTGTCGCCCTCCCTGCAATTAAAATATTACGGGAGGAAATATAATGACATTCTCATCCAACCAATCTGAATCACGCCGGGATTTTTTAAAACAAGCAGGAATAGGCGCCTTGGCCCTTTCCTCCATAAACTCAGCGTTTGCCAATAACAATGGAAATAACCGCCCCAATGTGCTTGTCATCCTCGCCGATGATATGGGCTTTTCTGATATTGGATGCTATGGTGGAGAAATCAGAACTCCCCATTTGGATCGCCTGGCAAACAATGGCATCAAATATACTCAGTTTTATAACGCCGCTCGATGCTGTCCCACCCGCGCCTCGCTGCTCACGGGATTATATCCCCATCAAGCCGGTGTAGGCCAAATGGTGGGTAACCTTGGCACCCCCGAATATCAGGGTTATTTAAACGATCAGTGCGTCACCCTGGCGGAAGTGCTTAAATCAGGCGGCTATAACACCTATATGTCAGGCAAATGGCACGTCGGCAATGATAAAGGCCATTGGCCCATCGACCGGGGATTCGACCGCTATTTCGGACTCATCAACGGCGCCAGTAACTTTTTTAACAACATCGATTATCGCGATCCGACCTCGCGGCAAACATTTTTGCTGGACGAAACCCCCTACGATGTTCCCGCCACCACCGAAGAGATGTGGCGAGATAACCAGGGATTTTATATGACCGATGCCTTCACCGATTATGCGGTCAAGTTTTTAAAACAGCAACAACAATCTGATAATCCCTTCTTTTTATATTTACCATACACCACTCCTCATTGGCCCTTACATGCGTTCCCCGAAGATATCGCCAAGTATGAAGGCGTCTATTCAAAAGGATGGGATAAACTCAGAGAAGAACGCTTTCAACGCCAAATCGAAATGGGATTATTCGATGAATCCCTTACCCCCGCCCAAACCGATGAAAAAGTAACCGCCTGGAAGGATGCCGATCAAAACACCAAGACAGAATTCGAAATCGAAATGGCCATTTACGCCGCCATGATTGATCGCATGGATCAAAATATTGGGCGTGTAATCAAACAACTAAAAGAAATGGGACAATTCGACAACACCCTTATCCTTTTTGTCTCCGATAACGGCGGCTGTCATACCACGCCATCATTCCCCCATTTGGGAGGTACACCCGGTGGCCCGAATTCCTTCCCCTGCTACGGCTATATGGGCGCTGAACTCAGCAACGTCCCATTCCGCAAATACAAGCAATTTATCCACGAAGGGGGAATCGCCACTCCCTTTATTGCCCACTACCCAAAGGGTATTAAACAAGCCGGCCGCCTGGAATACCAACCCGGCCATATCATCGATGTAATGGCCACCATCGTGGATATATGCAGCGTCGAGTATCCCACCCATCGAAACGGAAAAGACATCATCCCCATGCAAGGTATCAGTTTGAAACCTACATTTGAAGGAAAAGAACTGAACCGTGAAACACCCCTATTCTGGGAACACGTTAGAAACCGTGGCGTCCGCGTCGGCGATTGGAAGCTGGTCGCCGCCAAACCAAACCTTGAGTGGGAACTCTATAACATGAAAGAAGACCGCACAGAATTAAACGATTTAAGCGAATCTCATCCCGATAAAAAGAAAGAATTAATCGAAACCTACAACACCTGGGCCAAAGCAAACCACATTCGCCCCTTCATGAGAGACCATTAAAAACATGTAGGGGCGGGTTCAATGTCATTAAATTAAGATCATATTGGATCGTTAAATAGAGAGGGCGAATCTCCTGAGGAGCTGTTATACGTGGAAAGGGCTCCTCAGGAACCACATTCGCAAGTTGTGATTTTGCGAATGTTGGTTTCTTGCTATTTTCACGCATCGTTTCGTTCAGGGGGAGTTAAAGCGAGTAGGATGGGTTGCGTAATGAATTCCTATCATTTGAAGTCACATGTAAAATTCCCACTTCCTATAGTTCTCCACTTGTTTATTGTTGAACTTCTATTTGCATCAGTTAAAGCCTTTGAAGCGGTTTTATTCATCCCCAAATTATCGAAAAAGCGCTTTGCATAACCTACAACGATTCCGACATTCATTTCTTCTTTCCATCCGAAATAGCAAAAATTAGGATTGAGATTTCCCTTAAGTTTTTTGTATAGTGTTTGACCGAATTTTTTTGGGAAGTTTTCTGCAGTATCTGTTTGTGTATCTGCTGAATTACATCCATGCTTCGTGTGATTTCATTAAAAATATAATTTAAATCTTCTTTTCCCCACTTTTTTTGTGGCGCGAAGACTTTTTGGGGATTATCACAAGTCCCTACGATAGAAAAAGATGAGATTGCATCAGAAACATCTTCAGGTGTGAGCATGTTCAAAACGCCGTTTTCAATCTTTTCCTTTAATAGAGCAAAATAGTTTGATTCTCTCAAATCAGAAATTTTAGCATTCCTATCAGGGATTGTTTGTGAATTTACCAGGCAAATAATAAGGATTTTGAATAATCAATATAAATATTATAAAATTTATCATATTTGATATAATACTCATTATATTGTCTCCTTATTATATTAGTTAACGTTTAAATTTAGATGTACTTGCGTAAAAAAACAACTTATTTATAATTTATACATAGACTGGTTATTTGTCAGGTAAAAATCTTAGAAGATTTATTTTTTCACTGTGCAAGGAGATTAGAGGAGTTTTAGGTGGGAGTGTTTTTTTGTTGGTGCGTATGACTGGTGGGTTACGCTTCGGTTTTGATCCACCCTACATAACTTTGGCAGGCGGCTCCGCGGGAGCGTCGTCCTCCCTGTGGGATGTTTGAGGAGTTTGGAGAGTTTTCATTAATGCTCTGGGGCGGAGGAATCGGTTTCATCGATGGTTTTATTTTGGGGATTGCTGGGTTCGTTTAGGGTGATGGATTGGGGCCAGGCGGGGGCGGGGTTGACGTATTCGATGATTTTTTGGGCGGAGGGTTCAATTGCCTTTTGCAGGGGATAGGGATAGATGCCGATGATGAAACAGAAGATGGCGATGGGGAGCAGGATTCCAAACTCACGGGGGGTGATATCCTTTAACTCTTTATTGGCCTCTACATTGATCTCTCCAAACATCATGCGTTGGTAAAGACGCAGCATATAGGCGGCTCCCAGGATGACACCGGTGGCGGCCAGGCAGGTCCAAACGATGGAGCGGCCCATGAGTCCAACCAGGACTAGAAATTCACCGACAAAACCGTTCAGTCCGGGCAGGCCGATCGAGGATAAGGTGAAGATCATGAAGAAAGTGGCGTAGACCGGCATAACTTTGGCCAATCCACCAAATTGGGCAACATCGCGCGTATGACGTCGTTCATAAATAATCCCCACGATAAGGAACAAGGCGCCTGTTGATAGCCCGTGATTGATCATCTGGATTATGCCGCCTTCGATTCCCTGAAGATTCCAGGCCAGAATACCCGCCATCAGCAATCCCATGTGGCTGACGGATGAATAGGCTATTAGCTTTTTGACATCCTGCTGGATCATGGCGACAAAGGCGCCATAGATGATTCCAATCACGGATAATGTCATTAATAGGGGGGTGAAATCAATACAGGCTTGGGGAAAGATGGGTATGGCAAAACGCAGAAAGCCATACACACCGGTTTTTAGGAGAATACCCGCCAGGATGACTGATCCAGGGGTTGGGGCTTCAGTGTGGGCGTAAGGCAGCCAGGTATGGAATGGGAATAAGGGCATTTTGATCAAAAAGGCCAGGATAAATGCCACAAACAACCATTTTTGGACGGTGGGATCCAATGTCAAGGCGGTAAAGTTTTCAAAGTTAAATGAGAGGCTGTTCCCGAGTTGTTCGTTGGCGGTGAAGTACAGATAAAAGATGACGATCAGCATCAATGCGGAACCAAAGGCGGTGTAGAGGAAAAACTTGATGCTGGCATAGATGCGTTGTTTGCCGCCCCATACGCCGATGATGAAGTACATGGGCACCAGCATGAGTTCCCAAAACAGGTAAAAGATAAAGAGGTCCAAGGAGATAAAGGTGCCAATCATACCGCTTTCCAACAGCAGCATGCAGGCATAAAACTCTTTCTCGCGGGTTTTGATGCTTTCATAGGACGCCAGGATCGACAGGCTGGTCAAGAAGGTGGTCAATACCACCAAGATCAGGCTGAGGCCGTCGACTCCGACACGATAGTCGACTCCCAGGGAGGGAATCCAACTGATGAGGGCGGTGAAGTGAAATCCCGAATCACCGTATGGGAACCAAACCAGCATAGGCAGGCATAATCCCAGTGGTACCAGCGAGATATAAAACGCCAGTTGCTTATGGTTGCCCATCATCCTCGGCACGGCGAGGAGCACGAAAGCGCCAATAAAAGGTATAAACGTAATAAATGTCAGTAACATATTAACAACCAGATCACGATAAAGAGCATTCCCAACACGGTGGCCAGCACATAGTGGGGAACCGCTCCAGTTTGAATGTTTCGTAGTCCATCGGCCAGGCGGTAGGCTCCATTCGCCAGGCCATTCAAGCCTTTGATAATAACATTGTCGTCTATCCATTGTGCGCCGCGGCAGGCGCGATAGTACGGTTTGATGAAGGCGGTATCGTAGATTTCATCCACGCTGTATTTTTTGATGAGAACCTCATAGGCCGAAGCAAATGCCTGTTTCATCTGTTCAGGCAGGTTGGGCGCCCAGACATAGAACAATCGTGCCATGAAGATGCCCAGCAAGGCCACCAGCACTGACACACACGCTAAAACCACTTCGATGGTATGCGTGCTGAAAGGCTCGAACAGTTGCTCTTCATTAATGGCTGTGGTGTGGCTTGCTTCGGTTACATGGTGCATGAAATCGTGGAAGCCATGATAGCCTACGATGGGCATATTGAGCCAACCAGCGCAAATGGCAAAAAAGGCCAGCACCGCCAGGGGAATCCACATGGTGGGGGAGGATTCATGCAGATGTTCGCGTTGTTCGTCTGTTCCGCGAAACTCACCTGAGAAGAGCAGGTTGTAAAGGCGGAACATATAAAACGCGGTGCAAAAGGCGGCGGCAAGGCCCAATACCCATAAGAATATTCGTCCTGCGGAAAAGGCTTCCCATAGGATTTCATCTTTGGAGAAAAAGCCTGCAAGTGGTGGAATTCCCGCGATGGCCAGGGTTGAAATCAAGAAGGTCCATCGGGTATAGGGCATCACTTTGCGCAGGCCACCGGCTTCAAATACATCGACATCGGTGGTGCGATGAAAAGCATGGAGCACAGAACCGGCGCCCAAAAAGAGGCAGGCCTTGAAGAAGGCATGGGTCATTAAATGGAAGATCGCGGCGATATATGCCCCGCTGCCGCAGGCTAAAAACATGTATCCCAATTGGCTCACGGTGGAATAAGCAAGAATCTTCTTTGAATCGCGTTGGACCAATGCAATGCTGGCAGCCATCAGGGCGGTTAATGCGCCGATGGTGCCAATCACCAACAGAGTGGCGGGAGCCAGGCTGTAGAGGGGATTCATACGCGCGACCATGTATACACCTGCGGTTACCATGGTGGCAGCATGAATTAAGGCGCTGACCGGGGTGGGGCCTGCCATGGCATCGGGGAGCCATACGAATAATGGAATCTGCGCTGATTTTCCGGTGGCGCCCACAAATAACAGAAGTGTAATAATGGTGATTGGTACACTGGCCACGAAGAATATTTCCGGATTGTTTTCGATGGCTTCGAAAATCCCTGTATATTTGAGCGAACCGGAGTACCAGAAGAGGAGCAACATACCGAGTAGAAATCCGAAATCTCCGATTCGGTTTACAATGAATGCTTTGCGGCCCGCATCGGCGGCGTAGTCACGGTCGTAGTAATAGCCGATGAGGAAATAGGAGCATAACCCTACGCCTTCCCATCCGATGAAAAGCATGGGGAGTGAATTTCCCATCACCAAAAGGAACATAAAGAAGGTGAATAAAGGTAAGTAGGTGAAGAAACGGGTATAGCCCGGATCATCATGCATATAACCGATGGCATAAATGAAGATGATGGTTCCCACCAATGAAACCACCATCATCATTACTAACGTTAATTGATCGATATAGAGTCCAAAGGGAATTGTTAGTTCACCGGCGGCCAGCCAGGTGAAATAATCCACATCCATTGCATGAAAAGCTGAGCCTTGTGATAGGGCCAGGATGAGGCATGTCAGTGAAAGGATAAACGACAACACCATTGCGCCAGAGGCGACATGCCCGGCTTTATCACGAACAAGCCTTTCGCCGCCGAGTCCATTAATCAACACGGCGATGGCTGGCAATATGGGAATAAGCCACACAAAATAACTCATACGTTACCCGTTCCGGATGCAATCACTTTCATAATAATATTGGGGACGATGCCCAGTAAAATAACGGCAAACGCGGAAATCGCCACAGCCAGTGAATTGGCTAAGGGCGTTTCGTCAAACTCTACACCCTCGGTTGGTTCATTCATCCACATGGCCATGACCACGCGCAAGTAATAGTAAAATGATAATAATGTTGTAAGAATACCGATGACGGCCAGCAAGTAAAAGCCGCTTTTGATGGCTGCTCCGAAAAGCCATACTTTCCCCACGAATCCAACGGTTGGGGGCATACCTGCCAGGGAAAGCATGAAGAGGGCCATCATACCGGCCATCCAGGGGCGTTTTTTCGCCAGGCCGTTTAGGTCGGAGATGAATTTCACTTCTTCACCATTACGGCTTAACGCAAAGACGACACCGAATGAACCGATGGTCATAAATAGATAGGCGGCCAAGTAAAAGAGCAGCGCCTGCAATCCAATTTCATTATGGGAGACGAACGCCATGCTCAAATAACCGCCGTGAGCGATGGATGAATAAGCCAGCAGGCGTTTTAAGTCGGTTTGAACCAATGCCCCGGCATTGCCGACGATCATGGTTAGCATGGAGAGAATCCATATGGCTGGCACCCAAAACTCAGCAAGTGGAGCGAACGACTCGCCGGGCATGGAGAAAATACGGACCAATGCGATAAATCCCGCCATTTTTGAACCGGAGGCAATCCAGGCGGTGATCGGGGTTGGTGCTCCCTGATAGACATCCGGCGCCCACATATGAAATGGGGTGAGGGCGATTTTAAAGCCCAGGCCGACCAAAATCAGGCCAAATCCCAGCACCAATAGCGGCGAACCTGCAGTGTTCGGGGTCAGGGTTTGGCTGATTTCAATCAGGTTTGTGCTTCGGCACACCCCGAATACAAAGGCCATTCCATAGACTAAAAAGCCGGTTGAAAAAGCACCGAGAAGGAAATACTTCATGGAGGCTTCGCCAGACATCACGCTTTTCTTGTCGAAACCGGTTAATACGTAAAGGCATAAGGATACCAATTCAATCCCGATGAAGATCAAGATCAAATCAGCACTGACCGAAATGCACATCATGCCCAAGGTGGCGGTCAGTAATAAGACTGTATATTCGGCAAAGGTCTTTTCGAAGCGGCGGATAAAGCGGTAACTCAACAAAACAATCAGAGCAGCGCCCATGAGGAATAGTTTATCGAGTAGAATACTCAATTCGTCGCGGATAACGAGGCCCATAAATCCACGTTCTTCTGATGGGCTGATCCACAAAACCGAGACATAGGCTATCGCCAATCCAAGCAAGGCAAGCAAGGTGATATTGACCCGCTCGACGTTTTCTTTGAATAAATCGACAAGCAAAATCACCACGATTGCGATAATCAAAACAATCTGAGGCGCGAAGGTCGATGTCAATAATGGTCCAATGACAATGTTATCCATGAGCGGTTTTGCTTGTGATTTATCCTTTCATCAAATTCAATGATTCAATGTTTACGGTTTTGCGTTGCCGGTAAAGGTTGATTAATACGGCCAATCCGACGCCCACTTCGGCGGCGGAGACTGTCATGATCAGAAACACAAAGACCATTCCGTTGCCTGCGGCGGCAAAGTCTTGCGCGAGCAGTGAACCTTCGCCATGCAGGGGAAATCGTAAAAAAGCCACAATCGCCAAATTGGCGGAGTTCAGCATTAATTCAACTGACATTAAAACGATGAGTACATTACGTCTTAAGATGACACCGAGGGTACCGAGGGTAAACAAGACGGCGCTTAATATGAGGTAATGGTTCAAGCCGATCATTAACCTTGTCCCTCCCCGTTTTGATTTTCCCGTGGACGTCTTGCCAGTACGACCGCGCCAATTACCGCTGCGGTTAATAGAATGGACGCCAGTTCGAAAGGCAAGATGTAATGAACAAAGAGATATTTTCCCACTTCTTCTGCTCCACCCCAGTAGGCTGGCACTTGCATTTTTTCCGGCAGGGTATAATTAACCAGTGGATCGCGGAACAGGTAAACGAAAAAGGTTCCTACAAATATGAGCATAAAGCCAACACCCCAGCGGCGGGGTATGGTGAAATCGATAGGCTCCTCACGCTGAAGATTCAGGAGGGAGATAACGAATATGATCAACACCATCACCGCACCGGTATAAACGATGATGATGATAAAGGCCAGAAATTCCGCGTGTAATTGCAGGAATATCCCGGCCAGGCAGACAAAAGTGGCCACCAGGCTGAGGGCACTATGCATGGGATTACGGGCGACGATCACGCCGACGCTGAACATAAATGCCACACAGGCAAAAATCCAAAAGAATAAGGTCGAAAAGAACATTAGCCTTAACTCATAATCATTAACCCTACGGCGGCCAGAAATATGTTAACCAATGCCGTGGGAAGCAAAATTTTCCATCCAAAGTGCATCAATTGGTCATAACGGAAGCGAGGCAATGTGGCACGCACCCAAATAAACAGAAAGAGTAATACAAATACTTTCAGGCAAAACCAAATCACTCCGGGAATTGCAGTGAATGGGTAAAAAGGCAGTGGTGAATGCCAGCCACCCAAAAACAAGGTGGTGGTGATCGACGCTGCCATGATGATATTTAAATATTCCGCCATAAAGAACATGGCGAACTTCATGCTGCTGTATTCGGTATGATAGCCTGCCACCAGTTCCGTTTCCGCTTCAGGTAAATCAAAGGGAAGGCGGTTGGTTTCTGCAAACACAGAGATGAGAAAGAGTAAAAACGCGATTAGTCCTGGCAGCACCAGCCAGTTTTTACTGACAATCCACCAGTTCCAAAATCCACCTGCCTGGGTATCGATGATTCCACTTAATTTAAAGGTTTCCGCTGCCATTAAGATGGTGACAACCGATAAACCAAGGGTTAATTCGTAACTGAAAATCTGGGCGGATGATCTTAGGCCGCCCAGCAGTGAATATTTATTGCCGGAACTCCAGCCTGCCAGGAAAATGCCGTATACGCCCAAAGCGGTGATGGCGAAGATGTACAACAGGCCAACATTGACATCCGCTATCTGTACGTGGCCTAAATCATACCCAAATAATTGCAGGGAAGGGCCAAAGGGGATAACCGCCACGGCCATAAAGGCTGCGCCCATGGTCAAGAGGGGGGCGGCGATGAATAATACCCGGTCAGCATTTTCGGGGATAATATCCTCTTTTAAAAAGAGTTTAAGCCCATCCGCAATCGGTTGCAGTAATCCAAATGGTCCCACGCGGTTGGGACCCAACCGTTGTTGGAAATGTCCGAGCAGTTTTCGCTCCATCCAAACCAGATAAGCGACCACGCCCAAAAGGATGGGAATGATGATCGCAATCTTTACTGTGGCATATAAAACGATTTCACCAAATGTCATTGTTGTATCGTTACCCATGGCGCCTGTTCTGCAGCGATCCCGTTTAGTGGTATATCGTCGTAACGTCCCAGGATGGTGATACAACCGGGATGTGTCGCTGATGTAATCCGAACTGGCAATTCAATTTTACCAATAGCCCCCATCAACTTGATTGGAGCCTTTTCATTTATATCTAACTTATTTGCATCGTCGGGATTTATTTCCGCCACGCACGGTTCGCTTCGTTCGACCAGTGAAGGGGCAAAGCGTTTGTCTCCACACAAGTCAAAGATAAAACGACCACGAACCAATCGGAATGAATATTCTTGCGGTGCCTCGCCAATCATGGAAGGGTTACAGATTTTAAACAAAGAAGAATTGGATTCAAAATTGGTTTTGGTAACCGTACCCGTGTCTTTGCCTTGGGAGCCGATTGCGTCCCATGTTAATCCATTGTAATGAGGGACCGCCTGGGAAAGCATTTCAAGCAGGCGGGTGGGGCGGACTTGCCGCCATCCTTTTCCCCAGCGTTCGCCCAGTGCGAGTAATAATTGATAGGCGGCCAGGGTTCCCTCCACTTGGGGAAGGGCTTTTTCGGCACGTTGGATTCGCCCGGCCAGGTTGGTGTAGGTTCCGTCTTCTTCCGTACAGGTGGAAAGGGGGAGAAAGGCTTCGGCATAGTGGGCAGTGTCATGTTTAAACGTATCGGCCACAACCAGGAAAGGCACGGTTTCCAATGCGTTCTTCACTTTTTGGCGGTCGGGATATTCGTTTAGTAAATCCGAGCCAAAAAGGATGAGGGATTGAATGGAGCCATTGATACAGCCATCCAGTATTTCAGTTGTATTCTTGCCTGGTGATTTGACCGGAGCGAAGCCGAATTCACGGTGAGGGTAACACCCCATATCGGCGGCTCCGCGTGAATTCATTTGAGGTAAAAGCAGGCTTAACGGTAATGTTGAGCGGTCTGCTGTTTTGAGTTGTTTGGCTAATTCTGCGGCTAATTGGACTATCGTTTGGCCTTGGTGACCATCAAAAGCGGATTCACCTAAAAGGATGGTAATGTTCTTTGCTTCCACCAGTGTTTTGGCCAATTGGTGAAATGCGTCTGTTGATAAACCGGTTTCGGTCGCGGCTTTTTCTATATCGGTGTCAAGACTTTCAATGGTTACGCCTTTGTTGTCTGCCACCGCTTGCAATAGGCCAGCGATAAAGAAGCCTTCTGATCCGGGACGATAACTCAATGACTCAGCGGCGTCTCTGTCCAAACGGGTTGGGCGGTGATGGGCGGTGTAAATAGGTTTATTATGTTTAACTGATTGCTCACGTGTTTGAAGATAAAGAATTGGATTCTCATTGGGCAGATCAGCACCAATTAGGCATATGGTGGAAGCGTTTTTAAGTTCTGCGAAGGGTTGATTGGCTGCGCCCAATGCTACGGAGGTGATATAGCCGTCATCGTTATTGGAAATTTCATGTTCGGTGCGATGGTCAATATTATTTGAACCGATCAATTCGCGCATAAATTGTTGAAAGAGGAATAGCGTTTCGTTGCTGAAGCGGGGGGAAATGATTCCCGCAATGCTTGAAGCGCCGCTTTTTTGGATGATCTCCTTCCAGCGGGTGACCAATTGGTTGATCACTTTTCCCCAGGGCGAGATTTCCATTTCACCCTTTTCATTTTTTAAACGTGCCTGGGTTTCCCGCTTATCGCTGTTAAAGCGATCAAAACCAAAGCGTTCGATGTCAGAAATCCAACGGTGGTTAACCTCGCCGTTTTCTCGCGGAACGATACGCAGAATTTCATGGGTGCGATTGCGGTGCTGCAAGTGAATGTTGCAGCCACAGGAGCAGAGTGAACTAATGGAAGGCGTATTTTTTAGTTCCCAAACACGGCCTCGAAAACGGGTGACTTTACTGGTTAATGCACCGACTGGGCAAATATCTATGGTATTTCCCGCAAATTCATTTTTCAGGGGTTGATCCATGAAGGTGGAGATGTAGGCGTGGTTTCCTCGATCAACGATGGTTAATTCCGCATCTCCTGCCACTTCATCCATAAAGCGTACGCATCGGCTGCAGAGGATGCAGCGGTTGCGTTCAATGTCAACAAATGGGCCTATATCGGGTTTGGGGAAGGTGCGACGTTGAAAACGGAAGCGGGTGTCGTCCGTACCGTGATTCATACTGTATTCTTGCAGTTTACATTCACCACCCTGGTCGCATATGGGGCAATCGAGGGGGTGTTGGACCAGCAAAAACTCCATTTGCATTTTGCGGGCATCCAACACTTTTTGGCTATTGGTAAAGATGATCTGACCCTCGTTTACTGGTGTGGAGCAGGAGGGGACTAATTTGGGAACTTTTTCAATTTCTACCAGACACAAGCGGCAACTGGCGACAATCGTCAAATCAGGATCATAGCAATAATGAGGGACGGTAATTCCTGCTTGACGTGCCGCTTCGATGATAACAGTGCCTTTATCGACCTCGACAGGTTTGCCATCTATGGTAACTTTGACTTTTCCGTTTTTTGTTTCACTCATACCGCATTCTCGTATTTTTCAATTTTCGCTAAAAAATCATCCTGATATTGATTAACAAAGGCGCGAACCGGCCATACGGCTGCTGCCCATAAGGGGCAGATGGAGGTGAATTCCGATCGGCAGATATCTAAAATCAAATTAAGGTCTTCTTTTCGTCCGGTTCCCTCTTGAATGGATTCAAGAATTTGGACAAACCACCGGGTTCCCTCCCGGCATGGGGTGCATTGACCGCACGATTCGTGTTCGTAAAATTTGGCGATCAGCAAGCATATTTCCACGATATCGACGGTTTCATCCATCACCACAATAGCGCCTGAACCAAGCGAGGAACCTGCTGCTTGGACATCTTCGAATGTTAAGGGAATATCCAATTGTTCATCACGAAGAACCGGCATTGAAGAACCGCCTGGGATCACGCCTTTAATTTTTAGGTCTCCAGGAACACCACCGCCGAAATCGTTGATGAATTCACGCAATGTCATGGTGCCAAGTACGACTTCATAGACACCGGGATTATTCACATGGCCACTGATGCACAATAAACGGGTACCGGCGCTTTTTTCCGTTCCCATTGCGGCATACCATTCGCCGCCTTTTTCCACAATAAAGGGAACGGCAGCCAAGGTTTCGACGTTGTTGACGATGGTCGGGCAGTTATACAGACCGGAAACGGCAGGGAAAGGGGGTTTATTTCGAGGATAACCTCGGTCACCTTCGAGGGAGGTTAAAAGGCCGGTTTCCTCGCCGCAGATATAAGCGCCTGCGCCGCGATATACTTGAACGTCACAGGAAAAATCAGTGCCTAATATGTTGTCACCAACGAGGCCTTTATCGCGTGCATCCTCGATGGCCATGGACAGCACTTCCGCTCCCCGGTGAAATTCACCTCGGATATATATAAATGCCTGTTTTGATCCAATGGCATAGCAGGAAATCAAGATGCCTTCTAACAATAAGTGGGGATTTTCATGGATAATCACCCGGTCTTTACATGTTCCAGGCTCACTCTCATCGGCGTTGCAGCATAAATAAACAGGTTTGTTGGTCTCTTTGGGGACGAAGGACCATTTCATCCCGGTGGGAAAACCTGCACCACCGCGTCCCTTCAGGCCGGATTTTTTGACTTCGTCGGTAACTTGTGTCGGGGACATGGCGGTCAGCGCTTTTTCCAAATTCTGATATCCACCTTTTGCACGGTAACCGTCAACTCGCAAAAGATTGGGGGATCCTAAGTGTTCTAATAAAACCCGGGTTTCTGTAGCCATTGTTTTGTTTGAAGCCTAATTGGAATTCTTTATCATGTTTATTGTTTTAGTTAATTTTAAACCTATCTTCTGGTTAAATAAACCACTAAAAGCAGAAAAATCCATCTCTTAGGAACTTTCTGAGAGGGTTAAGTTTTCTTCGTCTTCTGTATGGGATTCGGATTGTTTCAATGAATCGATGAGATCTTCCACTTTTTCCGGTGTGACATGAGTATATTCTTTCCCATTAATATGGATACAGGGAGCCCATGAGCAACCAGCCAGGCATTCCACTTTTGCTAATGAAAATTCACCATCCTCGGTTCGATGTCCACATTCAATTCCGAGTTTTGATTCGATTGTCTTTAAAACATTCGTTGAGCCAGTCAGATGGCATGAAATGTTGGTACACACTTCGACATGGTATTTTCCCCTGGGTTCGAGTGGGAACATGGTGTAAAAAGAGGCAATGCCTTGAATGGACGCCGGGCTAATCCCAAGGATATCTGCAACTTCGACCATGGCATCTTTTGAGATATAACCATAAACGTCCCACGCCAGGTAAAGCAAAGGGATGGTCGCGGATTTCTTCTCGGGAAAACGGCGTATAATGTCCTCCACCTTCCCAGGACATGTTTCTCGAATACTGGGCATATTAATTAAGTCCTATACCAATTGGATATATATTCTCTTATTGTAACCACACCTTTACTTCAATCAACGGTATCCTGGTACTCGATGGTGAGAAAGGTGAAGAGAATGAAATTCAACCTTTTTTATGTTCCTGAATTCACGGATTTATGATGTTATAATTGTTTCTTAAACGAAAGAGCGGGAGCAAATAATGATAACTCATAATCTGAATTGGATTACATATTTTAAGATCTTTATTTTTATAGTGTTAGGCTTGTTGATTGGGAATGCGCCCAGCCATGCCCAATCCATCCCGGTAATTTTGGATACTGATATGGGGGCGGATATCGACGATACGTGGGCGCTCTCTTTTATACTGGCCTCCAAGGAATTGGATTTACAAATGGTTGTGACTGAAAGCAATGATACAACCAGCAAAGCCAAACTGGTCGCTAAATACTTGGAACGAGTAAAGCGGGATAACGTCTCCATCGGTATTGGTATTAAAAAAGATGATAAAACGGGCCCTCAAGAGGAATGGGCGAACGATTACAACTTGGAAGATTATTGGGGTGAAGTTTATGATGATGGTGTTCAAGGCATGATAGACCTTATTATGAGTAGAAAGGGAAAAACAACGATCATTGTCATTGGGCCATGTCATAATATCGGGGAAATGCTTAAACGCGAACCTAAAATTACTGAAAAGGTTCAAATTGTGGCTATGAGTGGGAGTATTCGATATGGTTATGGGGGAATACCTTCACCAGAGGCAGAATACAATGTTCGCAATGCCCTCGATGCCGCACAAACGATGTATAATGCAGATTGGGATTTATCCATCGCTCCGCTCGATGCAACCGCAATTTTTGAATTGCGGGGTGAAAAGTATTTAAGTCTTTTTTATGATCCCAACCTCTTGATCGATACATTGATCACTAATTATCGCTATTGGGTTGAAAAGGCAAAACGGCGCATTGATCCCAATGTTCGTTCCACCATTCTTTATGATATTGTAGCCGCCTATATGGCATATGATGATTCGTATCTTCAAATGGAAGAGATGAAACTCAAAGTGGATCACCGTGGGTATACAGTAAAAGATCCAAGAGGGAAAACAGTTCGGGTTGCAAGGGGGTGGAAAGATTTGTCAGCATTTGAAGACATGGTTGTAGAACGGCTTAAACGTGGTATTGCTTATCCATTTCATAAGCCACAGCGGGTTTATTGATACCGAAAGAATTCTGTTGAAATGTAAGTTGGTTAGAAACCTCGGCACCGCGGGAGCGTCGCCCTCCCTGGGTAGTATAAGTCTGCGAGAGTGTCTTTAGGGATTGATGATTCTGAGCTATTACTGGTCAGTTTTAATCTGTGAAGAAGGGATTTCCGTTTTTTTCGATCCCGACTGTTGACATGGGGCCATGGCCGGGGCAAATGAGTGTTTGTTCAGGTAAAGTGAAGATTTTATTTTGAATGTTTTGTTTTTCTTCTTCTTTCAATTGCTCATTGCTGGTACCGCCAATTGATCCGGCAAATAATGCATCACCCACAAAGGCGATATGATTTTCAACCACCAGTGTGAGAGAGTTGGGCGTATGGCCTGTGGTGCAAAATATGCGGTTATTTAAGTCTCCCAATGGAATGGAATCGCCTTCCTGGACGACCTGTCCATTGGTGGTTTTTCCGGTAAATGAATAGACTGGGACATTGAAGCGGCTGAGGATCAAATCCAGGGCTTCATCATGGTCCCAGTGGTGATGGGTTAAGAAAATCCCGCAAAGTTTAGCATTGGAATCTTTTAAAAAGTGGTCATACTCGAGAGTATCTCCACCGGCATCGATGAGAAACATTTCACCTGTTTTTTCGCATCCCACCATATATGTGTTTACTTCGTTGACTTCTTTAAGAAAGAACGGGCGAAAAAACATTATTGTTTTGCTCCTTGTAAATCAGCGTTATCAAAATTGGCACGGCCTTTTGCTCCTCGGAGATCCGCGTTAACAAGCCGGGCTTTTCGAAAGATAGCCCGATTTATGTCCGAGCCTTCAAAAACGGCGCCGGAAAAATCGGCGTTACCAGGCCTTGAGTAATAAAAGAGCGCGTTTGAACAATTGGTTTCACATGCGGATGCTCCGACCAGGTTGGCGCGTTGCAAATTGGCGCCTGTTAAGTTAGCTTTGTTTAAATTTGCTCGGCCCAGGATGGCAAATTGAAGGTCTGCTCCAGAAAGATCAGTCCCCTGTAAATTGACCAATTCGAGATTGGCACGGTGTAGATTGGCGCCGGATAAATTTGCGAAAGACAAGTCACAACCCACCAGGCAGGCAAATGAAAAATCAACTCCGCTTAGGTCTTCGCTGGATAAATCAATTCCAGCCAAGATCCAATAAGCAAGCGAATCACCTGAACGCACGGTGTCCAACACACGCTGCTTGTAGCCTTCTTTATTTTCAAGCGCCTGCCAGCAGACCGATTCACCCGTTAATGCCAGATAGGGAAATCCCAGCGATTGGCAGGGATTGAATTGAAAATACGTGTTAAGTGTATCCATATTTTTATCTCACGTTCATTATCATTACCAATACCATAATAGTCTTGATCCCTTTCTTCAATAGTGCTGATGACAGAACCCCTGCATCCAGCAATCATTAAGTGTATATTAGAACATGCAGCAGTTTGGATACCTTTAAGAGAGTTTTTTGATCAGCAAAGGAGCCAACAATGAATAAAAATGAATTTTATCGCTCGATTTTTCGAACCATTTTAATCTTTGGATTGTTATTTTTGAGTGGCATTGAATTTGTGAATCTCGCTGAGGCGGATACTGGTGGGCCTTTAAAACTTCACCCAGATAGCCCTCATTGGTTTGTTAATCCAACTGGCGAGGCGGTTTTTCTATCTGGCTCGCATACCTGGGCTAATCGGCAGGAACGTGGGGTTGAAGGCGAAACTCCAGAATTTGACTATGATGAGTATTTGGATTTTATGGAGAATTACGGGCATAACTTCATGCGGATGTGGGCGTGGGAACATGCTCAATGGATGCAGTTCGTCAGCAATGAAATCCCGGTACGTTATCGCCCTTTGCCCTATCCACGCACTGGGCCAGGCAAGGCGCGTGATGGCAAGCTCAAATTCGATCTTTCCAAATTTAATGAAGATTATTTCACCGGTCTGAGAAGACGGGTTGAGGAAGCCGATGAGCGTGGGATATACGTAGGGGTTATGTTATTTCAAGGCTTCAGCGTATCAAAAACCGGTGGTAACGCCGAAAGAGGGAATGCATGGCATGGCCACCCTTTCCATCCTGATAACAATATAAATGGTATTAACGGCAATCCCAACGGAGATGATACTGGCCATCAAGTTCATACGCTTGATGTCCCCGATGTGACACGGCTTCAGGAAGCGTACATACGCAAGACAATTGATACGCTTAATGATCTGGATAATGTGCTCTGGGAAATTGGTAACGAAAACCATCGAGGTTCGGTAAACTGGCAATATCACATGATTCGATATATCAAAGATTACGAAGCCGATAAACCAAAGCAACACCTTGTGGGGATGACCGGGTCGCCGATCAGAAATCCCGCCCTTTTCGACAGCCCGGCGGATTGGATCTCTCCCATGGGGAAAGAATATTTGAACGATCCACCGATCAATGAGGGAGATAAAGCCATCATTGTGGATACAGATCATATTGCACCGCGGGGAACGGATCCACGATGGGTATGGCGTAATTTTTTACGAGGCAACCACTTTATTGTGATGGATTGGTATAAAGATTATCGACAGGATTCCCCTGAAAATCCCGCACCCGAGTGGGATGAGATTCGGCGAGCCATGGGGCAGGCCGTACGCTGGTCTGAACGGGTAAATCTCTCGCGGATGAAACCGGACAAGATCGCTGCTTCATCGGGCTATTGCCTGAATTCGGATAAAGAGTATTTGGTTTATCTATCCAAAGGAGGCGAGGTCTTATTGGATTTGACTGATAACAAGCATACGTTCAAGGTTGAATGGTTTACTCCAAAAAGTGACCAAACACAACATCGTGGTGTGATTGAGGGAGGTGTTCAAAGAACCTTTGAATCACCCTTTCCTGGTGAAAGTCTTTTGTATCTAAAAGCCAAAACGGATTGAATAATCAAATGTAATATGTCAGCCACATGAAATGGGGAGGGAGTGAAAACTTATAATCGGTCCCACAATTTCCACCCCCAATGAAATGGGGGAGGACTTAATTAAGCGTCAGGTTTCTGTTACTCTTTAAAGGTGGTTTAATAACTCGTGTAGTGTATTTACAAATTATTAAAATCTCTTTTTTTACACTTATTTACTATGGCAGGATTATTTATAACAGGTACTGATACAGAAATTGGAAAAACACTCATTGTTGCACTCTTGACCTATGGTTTAAAAAGGGAAGGGGTGGAGGTCTGTCCAATCAAGTCCATCGGCGCAGGTGGGATTGATTATGAAGGCCATTTTGTGTCTGAGGATGTGAAGGTGTATCGTGATCTCGGAGAGAGCGATATACCTGTGGACGTTATGAATCCCCTTTGCTTTGAAAAACACGCTTCACCCCACTATGCAGCTGAATGCGAAAAAACGGGGATCGATTCATTTCATATTCTTGAACCGATTAAAACCGCTGTTCGCCAATATGAAGTGGTGCTGGTTGAAGGGATTGGCGGATGGATGGTTCCTCTCTCACCTAATTATTATGTGGCGGATTTAGCCCATGACCTTGATTGGCCGGTATTGGTGGTTTCTCCCAATCGTTTGGGTACCCTTAACCATACTTTGCTGACGATCGCCTCGATTCGGCAATATGGTTTGAAACCGGCGGGGGTGATTTTTAATTCCCTTGATAACAAAACTCCCCCCGATATACAACGCAATAATATCGATACCGTTCGTGAATGTGCGCGTGTGGATATATTGGGTGAAATCCCCTATTTGCAACCTAAATTGCTTAAAAAGAACAGTGCAAAGCAACGGTGGGACGCCATCAGTGAGGTTATTTCATGGGACAGAATCAAGGCATTGCTTCATACAGAACCGAGGAGATAACCCGCTGGATCGAATGGGATCAGAAGTATATCTGGCATCCCTTTACCCAAATGAAAGATTATGTGAAAGAGGATCCGTTGGTGATTTCCCATGCCGACGGTGTCTATCTTTATGATATCAAGGGGCGGCGATATTACGATGGAAATTCATCTTTGTGGGTGAACCTGCACGGCCATAACCGTCCTGAATTAAACCAGGCAATCAAAGACCAATTGGACCGCATTGCCCATTCGACCTTGTTGGGGCAGGCCAATATCCCATCCATTGAACTGGCCAAGCGATTGGTGGATATTACCCCAGCCGGATTGGAGAAAGTTTTTTATTCGGATAATGGTTCCACTGCATCGGAAGTGGCGCTTAAAATGGCGTTTCAGTATTGGCAGCAGGTTTCACCACCACGGCCAGAGAAAAAGAGTTTTGTCACGATTCATAATGCCTATCATGGGGATACGATCGGCAGTGTGAGTTTAGGGGGAATCGACTTATTTCATGGTATTTTTGGGCCGCTGCTTTTTTCACGGTATACGGTTTCATACCCCGTTTATTCAAAATACACCAGCAAGGATTCACCAGAGATAATATCGCAACGTTCGTTGGATGCATGCGAACAGTTGTTTAAAGATAAAAGCGATGAAATCGCCGCCGTTATCATAGAACCACTGGTGCAGGGAGCGGCGGGGATATTGACTCAGGCTCCGGGATTTCTTAAAGGATTGCGGGATTTAGCGAATCGATATGAGGTTTTGTTGATCTGTGATGAAGTGTTTACCGGATTTGGGCATACCGGAAAGATGTTTGCCTGTGACCACGAAGGGGTAACCCCCGACCTGATGGCGTTGGCCAAGGGGATAAGCGGAGGTTACTTGCCATTAGCCGCTACCATGTCCACGCAGGCTGTATATGATGCGTTTCTTGGTGAATACCGTGAATTTAAAACATTCTTCCATGGCCATACGTATACAGGCAACCAATTGGGATGTGCGGCTGCGCTTGCCAGTTTGGATTTGTTTGAAACGGACCATACCCTCGATCGTTTGCAACCGCTGATTGCTCATTTGGAAAAACGTCTGGACCAACTTTTTGAAGAATCAGACCGAGTTGGGGATATTCATCAGCTAGGATTTGCAGCAGGGATCGATGTTGTGCGAAGCCGTTCAAAGGGAGAGGTGTTTCAAATCGAAGAACGTGCTGGGGCAAAATACTGTTTTGCGCTCAGAAAATATGGCATATGGTTGCGTCCTTTGGGGAACACGCTGGTGTTGGTTCCCCCACTGGTATCCACAAAGGAGCACGTGGATTATCTTATCGATTCAATAACGGATTGTTTGAAAGAAGAGATTGGGGAATAACTTATTGCATGGCCTCGATGAGTTCAGGGACGGAATCGATATCGGTAACGCGTACCCCGAAATTATCGCCGATGACGATCATTTCGCCTTTTGCAAAGGGTTTCTTATTGATTAATAGGTCGACAGGCTCTCCGTTTAATTTTTGCAATTCAATAACTGAACCTGATCCCATTTCCAGCACATCACGCACGGTTGATCTGGTTTTTCCCAATTCAACTCGTATTTCGAGGTCAAGGTTAAGAATAATCTCAAGGTTGGTGACATCCTCAGGGAATTCTTCATCGTCAAAAGATTCAAATTCGGCGGTTTGGACAGGAACTTTTTGATCGACTTTGGCAGAGCGCCTTAATTTAGGCCGTTGCCGAGGTTGTTCGTAACCTTGGGGTTGCTGATAGGCTTCCTGCTCAGCGAAATCATCAAACTGATGATGTTGGTAATTCGGCTCAAATTGTTCCTCTTGTGAGGTGTCCGCATCACCCTCATCAGGTTGAGAAAATCCTGCTTTTAGCAATGCGTCTATTTCTTCTTGGGATAAATTCAGTCCCATTGTGTATCCAACTTCCGTTATTTGAGTTTTTGATAGACGAGATGTGTTTCCTAGGTTGCACTCAGTATTATTTTAACACACTCTTTAGTCTGGTCTATGCTTTTTCCACTTTTTATTCAATTGTGCGTTTGATAAGGAGGAATTTGATATGTTTTTTCACTTGACATCCCCTCTCTGCCAAATTAAGATATAATTTGGTATCATGTTGTTCTGATTGAATTTGAGATATATTACTTAATGGAAACTTGAGCAACTTATGAATGAAAAGCTCCATTTCCAGTTTAATAGCAAAATCGAAAACATCTATGAAGTGGAGCAATCCATTTTAAATAGAGCGCAAGAATACCAATTTGATTGTGAAGCCTGTTTCAATCTCAGGTTGGCGATGGATGAAGCGTTTGTCAATGCAATTGTGCATGGAAACCGTAATCGGGTAGACAAAAAGATTCATGTGGTCGCCACATTTGATTTACATTCTGTGTCTGTTTCTGTCAGGGATGAGGGCGAAGGTTTTGACCAGACAAAGCTTTTGGATCCACGAGAGGAAACCAACCTATACAATACGCATGGACGAGGTGTTTTTTTAATTCGGCAATTCACCAACGATGTGCGGTTCAATGAAAAAGGAAACGAAATCACTTTTTCGGTGTTTCGTGACCGGCCTATCCCTGTTTTGCAATCCAGATAATCTGATTTGATCTGAATGGATTTGAAAAATTAACATAAACACTATCTTAAAAATGGTGAGGGAATCGTGATTGGTAAACGATTAATTAAACATTCGCGGGTTGGGTATTTGTGTGTTGTTTTATTGGTGGTTTTGTTTGTTGCGGGATGTAGTGGTTTTAAAGTGGTTCGCATACCGATACCTATTCCAACCTTTGGATTGGGTTCAGGTGGCGAAAAATCAACAAGCAAAACGGCCCAAGCCCCCAAAGCAGGGAATGAAACCCAGGTTTCAAAAGGCCAAATGGTGGGTATTGCCTCCTGGTACGGACGCAAGTTTCACCGCAAGCAGACGGCGAGTGGTGAAATTTATGATATGTATGCTGATACCGCTGCTCATCCATCCTTGCCTTTTGGCACACGGGTACGAGTGACCAATCTGGAAAATCGCCGCTCCGCTGTTGTGAGAATCAATGACCGAGGACCGTTTAAAAAGGATCGGATTATTGATGTGTCTTATGGGGTAGCCCGGAAATTGGATTTTGTTGAGCGGGGGATTGTGCAGGTTAAATTGGAAATATTGTAGGGGTAGAATCAATGTCATTAATTTAAGATCAAATTGGATTTTTTTTAGGAAGGGCGAGGCTCCTGCCGAGCTGTTATACGTGGGATCGGTTCGGTGGGAGCCTCGCTCTCCCTGGTTTGAAGAAGTTCGTACAATTTTTAAAGGGTATTGATTCTGGGTTATTTACAGTGAATGAGCATGTGGAAATATTTACCATCGATGAAGAAGGTATACTCTTTCGGGCGTATGTGCAGGAAGAATATTTCTTATATGATGGTGATCCGGAAGATCATGAATCACCGCTTTCGGTTGCTTTAGGTTTGTATTATTTGCGGGAAGCCCCGCAGACGTTTAAGTATAAGGGATTTGACACGCCAGGGGGGATGTTGGTTTGGCAAAGCGAACTGGCCACACCTTTTGCGGAGGACGACTGCGTCGATATGGGGGAGCGATTATTTTTACTGGACGCATGGGGGGAGCGTTTTACCGATGAACTGGCATATGTGCAGCTCGCTGAAGGGAAAATTCCCCCAGAGTGGGATGCCTTTCCAAAATAAAGGTGTCCGATGTTTCAATACTTCTCTTTTATGATTAAGAGAATAACCATTATTTTGGAAAGGGATTTTATGTCTGGACGAGAACGCATTCTTACAACGATTAATCATCAAGAGCCAGACCGGTTGCCGGTTGATTTTGGCGGTACCAATACCACGGGGATTCATGTCAGCTGTGTCGCTGCGTTGCGGGATTACTACGGCCTCGAAAAGCGGCTGGTTAAAGTGCATGAACCCACCCAGATGTTGGGGTGGATCGATGATGATTTGAAAGAAGCGATGGGGATTGATACGGAAGGCATTTTTCCTCGAAAGACCAATTACGGTTATTTGAACGATAATTGGAAATCCTGGCGAATGTATGATGGCTTGGAAATACTGGTTGGCGGTGGTTTTACCGTTACCGTGGATGATGCCGGGGATACCTTGATTTATCCCCAAGGGGATATTAATGCACCGCCCAGCGGGAAGATGCCCAAGGATGGTTATTTTTTCGATGCCATCATTCGCCAACCTCCTATCGAGGAAGATAAACTCAATCCAGAAGACAATTTGGAGGAATATAAACCAATATCTGATGAGGATTTAGCCTACTTGGGCCAAGCCGTGCAAAAAGCCGCTGCAACCGGCCGGGCAGTAACCGGCTCATTGGGAGGTACCAGTTTTGGCGATATCGCACGGGTTCCCGCTGTGGGATTGAAATACCCCAAAGGGATTCGTGATGTATCGGAGTGGTATATGTCGATCGCTACTCGACCGGATTATATTCACGCCGTGTTTTCCAAACAGTGTGAGATTGCATTGGACAATTTGGAGCGCATTCACCAAACCATCGGCGATGGATTGGATGTGGCTTTTATTTGTGGGACCGATTTTGGAACACAGACATCTTCGTTTTGTTCAGTGAAGACCTTTTGTGATTTATATAAGCCTTATTATAAAAAGGTGAACGATTGGATTCATCAAAACACCCAATGGAATACCTTTAAACATTCATGTGGCGCAGTTAAGAAGTTTCTTGATGATTTTATTGATTGTGGATTTGATATTTTTAATCCGGTTCAATGTTCGGCTGCGGGTATGGAGCCGAAACTACTAAAAGAGAAATACGGAGATCGCATTGCGTTTTGGGGTGGGGGTGTGGATACGCAGGATGTGTTGCCCTTTGGAACACCGGCGCAAGTGCGTGAGCAGGTGTCGAGACGATGTGAGGTTTTCGCCAGGAATGGGGGGTATGTGTTCAATACAGTCCATAATATTCAAGCCCGAACACCGGTTGAGAATATCGTGGCCATGATCGATGCGATAAAGAAATTTAATGGTGAGAAGTAAAATGCACCCCTCCTCACAATGAATGATTTTCATGCGGAAATAACCGAATTAAAATTACGGGAACCGTTCGGCTTGTCGCGAGGCCGCAAGTGCGCGGTGCAAAATCTTTTCGTACGAATCAACGGTGGTTACGGTGAAGGTGCACCGGTTTATTACCAAGGTCAGCATGCTGAAGATATGATTTCGATGTTTAATCAATGGGCGGAATCTTCCCCTGAGTTGGATGCTTCAATTGAGCCGGTTATCGATGATTTGATGCTTCGCTTTCCTGGTCAGACCGGGCTGGCGATGGCGGTGGATTTAGCATTGCACGATAAGATGTCCATAGATGCTGGAACACCATTACATGACTATCTGACTATTCCCTGGCGGGAACCTCTGGTGTCATCCTTCACGATTGGGTTGGATGAACCAGATGTTGTGCTTGAAAAGGTTGAGCAGGCAGCATCATATCCCATCTTAAAAATTAAGACTGGCAGTGATGATGACATCGCATTACTTGGAGCAATTCGTCAAAAAACCGATAAACCTTTGAGAATCGATGCGAATGAGGGATGGACGCTTGATCAAACCTTATATTGTCTCCCTATACTTGATGATAGGGGGGTGGAGTTTCTTGAGCAGCCATTACCCCGGTCGGAAGTGGAAGGTTATGGAGCCTTGATTCAGAAAAACCCCACAAAAATCCCAATTTTTATCGATGAGGGATTATATGGCCCGGATACACTTGATAGATGGTCCGGTCGCGTTGATGGAATTAATGTTAAATTGGCCAAGTGTGGTGGAATTGCAAGAGCGTTGAAACTCATCGACCGTGCCCGAGGGTTTAATCTTAAGGTGATGCTGGGGTGCATGATCGAGAGCTCGCTGGCGATTACAGCCGCCGCTCATCTGGCTCCTTTAGCCGATTATTTGGATTTGGATGGGGCGGCATTGTTATCAAATGATCCGTATGAGGGGATGGTTTTAAAGAACGGACATATCGTTATGCCTCAACGTCCGGGGATTGGGGCAAAATCCGTATTATATTAAAGAAAGCTTGAATCAGGAAAAATGTGCCAAATCTCTTCTTATGCGTATTCTCAATTGAGGAAAAAGTCGTTATAATTCTTACTTTAAGAAACGACTAACGAGTACTTAAACGTGTTAAATCGCTCGATTTAACATATATAACTGCCGGAGTGGTGGAACTGGTAGACGCGCCAGACTCAAAATCTGGTATCCTTCGGGATGTGAGGGTTCGAGTCCCTCCTCCGGCACCATTTTTAATTCCTGCCTGTTGTTTGCTACTCCTTGAATTTTCAAGCCTTTTGGTTCCCCTGCTTTAAATTTAAACTGGAAATAATCGATCTCATTTTGGTAATTTCCCGTTGCTTCCCCATATTTCGAAGCGCGGGCGCTGAGGGTAGAATAATGAATGTTTTGTTGAAATCCTTACAATAAGCTTTTGAAAAATTCCACTTCAATTCGGGCTTGTTTCAATATATGGGATAAGGTGGACCGTTTTATTGGGCGATGAGCAGGAACTATGATTTTAACCATTTTCTCCCCAAAACGTTTTTGCAGCCGAATATGACTCCCTTTTTGACGAACCACAGTCCACCCATCCTTTTATAAAGCGCGAATAACTTGAACATAAGAAAGACTGGGTACTTTTGTCATATCACCAAATCACGCACAAGATGTCCTTCTTCCTTGATCCATTCATCTTCTACCGGCTCCAGATAAAGATCGATCGCTTCACGAATATTTTCAAGCGCCTCTTCTTCGTTCTCTCCTTCGCTGATACAACCCGGAAGTGAGGGCACGAATACCGTAAATCCACCTTCATTACTCGGTTCTAAAACAATTTTCAGCTTCATGGTTGATTCTTCCTTTTTGTTTGAATCAGGATTCCGCCGCGGCGGACAGGATGTTAGGATGACCAGGATGAACGACGCTGTTGTAATCATGGATATTCTTCAATCCAGACCATCCTGATATGACTGTTTTACGCATACATCAATTTGCGACCTTTGGGTTGGGGGATCGGATCCCCAAACTCCTGGGCGGTTTTTATCCAGAGTTGCGTGGCTTGCTTAATATTCACCAGCGCATCTTCCTGACTGTCTCCATGCGCAATACATCCAGGCAATTCCGGGACTTCGGCGATAAAGGATTGATCTTCTTCACTCCAATAGATAAGGATTTCATACTTCTCCATAAGAATCACCTTTTAATTTGTATTTTAATAGTATCTGCCTTACCTGCCGCACTTGATACGGTTTGGCTTTAGAATCGTCTTTCTGAAGATTCAGTTTCTCTTCAATACCTTCCTTGCGGAATATATGATGGCTACCTCGAATCCTCATCTCAAATCCTAACCGTAACAACAGATTGCACAGCTCCTTAAATTCGATATTGGCATCCGATTGCCCACTCAGGATTTTATCGATGAGCTGCTGATATATGTTCATGATTTTTATTTTACCCTCTGAATCTCCAGTTCATCTACCACAATACTGCCCTTCACTGATACAGCCCGGTAATGCTGGAACAAAAACAGTAAATCCACCTTCATCACTCGGTTCTAAAACAATTTTCAGCTTCATGGTTGTTTCTTCCTTTTTGTTTGAACCAGGATTCCGCCGCGGCGTAATCCTGATTCCGACAATTTTACTTGATTCTTCAAAACATGGTCTCTCAGAGCATTTGCTTGAATTCATCCTGTGACATTTCAATATCCCGAAGGATTTTCCTCAACAGGCCCCGGCCAATATCCTGTCGTGGATGTATAGGCACAGTTGTTTTGCGGTGACAACCGGAAGCTTTTCCCCTCCCATTTTATCACCTTACCTAGCAATCTCTAATGTTTTGATCGCAATCACTTCAGGAAATTGCGTGTCTACCTCTTTGCCCTCGTTCTTCAATTCTTCCAGACACATGGCAATCACTTCACGGATATTCTCAATCGCCTCTTCAAATGTTTTGCCCTGGGTATGGCACCCTTGAAGCGCTGGGACATCCGCCACGTATAAACCATCTTCATCCGGCTCTATAACCACTTGAAATCGATATTTCTTCATCGTTCTGCACCGTTTCTTTTTGTCTACATTACTTATTCGCAAATACTACACCACCGTAGACCGGGCGCGGGTGCCAAGGGTAGAATGTTGTTTATTCTACCCTTGATTACAACCTATGGGATACACTCAATCACATTTTCCAATACGCCCACCATCGATCCACCTGAAAAAATGTGTTATCATTCAATTCATAATTTCGATAACTGGAATGCATCCATTGTTCAGGTGACACAACCAAATTTCGTTTTAGAAACCACCAGGTATGAGAAATTGTCTTACATTGATTCGGAACCAATAGAAAATGGGCGTGCGAAGAATCATAAAAAGTTGAAGATTTGCTCATGGAAAGATTTCATTAATAAAATTGTTTTGGCCTGATTGAGACGCACCGGCTGGAAGCCGATGCTCCCCGATTTGATCCCCTGATTTGTGTACGAAGGGTAGCCAGTCTGGTGGGGAAAGTAGATTGTGGGAGGGGATTGTGGCACAATGTTAGTTAAATTTGAGTAGGTGCGGTTTGATGGATAGACTGATACGGTTGTTCTTTCCGATTGTGCTGGCGTTTTTGTTTTTGATCATTCTGGTAGGGTGTCTTGCCAGTTTGCTCATTTTTAGGGAATCCCAAATACGGCTTTTTATTGATGTGCCATCCATTATCTTTGTGGTGGGGGGGAGCTTATTACTGACCGGCATCAGTTTTGAACGTCGTGATTTCGGCCAGCTTTTCACATTTTTATTTCGCCGGGATAAGCAGACAGTAGATTGGTTTCGCCTTGATTATTTTTGGTTGTGCGTGGTAAGGAACTTGCTTATTTATGGTGCATTTGGAACCATTATCGGATGTATTGCCTTATTAAATAATGTTGGCGACCTTGAAAAGATAACAGCGGGATTGTCCGTCGCTATTCTGACAATGTTTTATTCCGTTGTGTTTAGTTTGGTTTTTCCCATTCCCGCATTAATTTATTGCCGTCTTAATAAAGGGAATGGTGTTACGCTTCCGGCGAAACGTTTTCCCCAGCCATTAAATATTATTAGTTATATCTTAACGATTGGTTTATTAGTATTGGTTTTCAATTTAAGTACTGATAATTCTTCAATGTATGCTGATATCCCTTCATATTTTGGGACTGTGGTCACCGTTATTGCGGTTTTTTTGATATATCGCGGGTCTCAGCAAGAATTTGTTTTCAAAAAGGAAAATGGGCGTCTTGATTTTAATTTATTCATTATTCTTGGGATCGTATTGTTAAATGGTTTGTTTATCGCTATCGGGATGGTTATATTTTCAGAAAACAATCCCCTGGCGATCGTTTTTCCTACTGCATTTTCACTTCTTTTTTCAGCCATTCTATTAACGAATTTGAACTGGTTGAAGCTGGCGGGGATTGGATCTGTTTTAACGGTAGCGCTGGTGTTTTTTAATGTGGCCTCTTCCTTGTATGGTTTGATCTCCATATTATTTTTTCTCGATGAATTAAAGGGGCTAGGGCCTTATGTGGCCTTGAACACCTTGACCAGTTTATATGCATTGATCGGTTTGATCTTTTTTGCACTGCCGATGGAAGACCGGGTTAATTTACAAAGGCGCCAGATGGATGAGTTATCACCGAGCCGATTATTATGGTATATCTTTCCGATTTTGGCTCAATTTATTCTGTTTTTATCATTGTTGGTTCCATTTTTGCATATGTCGGGATTCAAGACCGAATTTTTTGATCCGTTTATGTCATCCATGCAAACCAGTGGGTTGAAGCCAGCAATTAGTATGATATTGATTTGGATCCTTTCCTTTTTTATTTTTTTGGTGGGATTGGGGATCGCTCAAATTGGATTGCTTTACTTGAGTTTTGACCGGCTTAAGCGTACACAGGAGCAACTGGTTCAATCAGAGAAGATGGCCTCACTTGGGCAGTTGGTGGCCGGGGTGGCTCATGAAATTAATAATCCAGTGAATTTTATTCGATCAAATATCGCTCCGCTTTCTGACTATCTGGAAAGCTTTAAAACGTATGTAGCTTCCGTGCGCCAGCATGAACGGCAGCTTCCGGAAGAGATTCAACAAACGCTGAGGGAGGTGTATGAGCAGAACGATTTGGAATTTGCTGAAGAAGACAGTGGGAAGATCATGAAATCGCTATCCGTTGGTTCGGAACGGATTGCGAAAATTGTAGCTGACTTGCGGCATTATAGCCGAAGTGATAAGGAAGTGTTTTCGAAATATGATTTGCATGAGGCGATTGATTCAACTTTGACGCTGTTGGAAAACCAGTATAAGCATCATGTGACGGTTTATAAATCATATTGTCATTCATTGCTGGTGGATTGCATGCCAGGGAAAATTAATCAAGTCTTCATGAATTTACTAGCCAATGCAGAACAGGCGATCGAAGGGGAAGGGAATGTGTGGATCACCACGCACCATGAAGGGAGTGAGGCGGTTATTCATATTCGTGATGACGGCAAAGGTATTTCTCCTGAGAACCAGGCGAAGATTTTTGATCCCTTCTATACCACCAAAGCGGTGGGGAAGGGAACCGGTTTAGGATTGTCCATTGTTCAAGGGATTATCAAGCAACATGGTGGTTCAATATCGGTACATAGTGATGTAGGGCAAGGGACGATGTTTACTATTCGGCTGCCCATAAAGCGAACGGGATAGTGGTTAGTTTTGTGATTCCTCGTATTGGGGTTCTTTTTTACGGCCTGTGACTTCGTAAAATTTCTTTTTGACCCTGTAAAATAGATATTTCATTTTACGGAACAGGCGTTTTGCCCAGGGGAATTCGATGCTTAGAATAGCAATGCCCGTGGGAATGACCACAAAGGCTGGCCCTGGGATAAAGATCAAAATGATGCCAAATAGCAGCACAATGGATCCCGCAACTAATACCGCAATTTTTCGAATGGTTTTATATATCATACGGCATCCTTTTTTTGCATAACGGTTCGAAGCATGCAGAGTAACCCTCACAGAACGGGGTTGAATTTCGTTCTGTGAGGGTGTAAAGACGATTCTCTAAATCAGGTTGTTTGGTGTTCGTTTTCTGCCGGACGAATGATGGATGCCACTATACCGATTAAAAGAATTCCCGCAATGATGGCGAGTGAAACCAATGGTGGAATATGGTAATGATGAGACAATAACATTTTGACGCCCACATAAGCCAGCAGGAAAAACAGGCTGACTTTGAGATAGCGGAATTTCTTCAAGACGCCTGCCAGGGTGAAGTAAAGTGCTCGAAGTCCCAGGATGGCGAAAACGTTTGAGGTGAATACCAAAAAGGGATCATGGGTTACTGCGAAAACCGCTGGGATGGAATCGATGGCGAAGAGGACATCGGAACTTTCGACCAGGATCAAAACCAGGAAGAGTGGTGTAATTGCGGTTTTGCCATTTAATTTTGTGAAAAAGCGCTGGCTATTTATTTCATCGGTTAAGGGAAACATGGTGCGGGTTAAGCGGAAGAGAGGATTCTTTTCCGGTTCCAATTTCTCATGGCTGGCAAAGAGAAAACGAACCGCGGTGATGATGAGGAAAATTCCGAACACGTAGATGATCCAATCAAAGCGCTCGATCAATACCACGCCTGCGGCGATCATAACACCGCGCATAATCAGGGCACCCAGGATTCCATAAAACAAGACACGGTGTTGATAGCGTAGGGGGACATCGAAATAGGAAAAGATCAGGGCAAAGACGAAGATATTGTCCAGGCTGAGGGATTTTTCGATGATATAGGCGGTCAGGAAATTTAGGGAGGCGGTGGCTCCATTGGTTTGGTGACCGACAGTATCTCCAATACCCAGCCAATGATGTTCATAGAAGAAGTATACGCCCACGTTGAATAGAAGGGCGAGAAGAATCCATACGATGGTCCATACCAGTGATTCTTTAATGGTGATTTCGTGTGGATTGCGATTGAATATCCCTAAATCGAGTGCAAGCATAAACAGAATAAAAACAATGAATCCAACCCAAATCCAAATTTCCATATAATTCCTTCTTTCTAATCATTGAAGTGATGATTTGATTCTTTATACGATTGTGAACCCCATTTTGTTTTAGCGTGGATACAAAAATTTCAAATTTTGTTTGAATGCTCAGGCTGTTGGATTGTGCTCAATAGTTGAATATCAATGAATTGATCATCTTTTTTGATTATTTTCAGATCCTTGCTTTCATATGATCTAAAGTAACATGTCAACCATGTGAAGTGGAATGGGATGGTAAACTTACAATTGGCCCCACTATTCCTCCCACAATGAAATGGGGGAGGTTGGGAGGGGAATGGAACTACATATGGCTGACCACTTCCGATCTAAAAATTAATGAAAATCATTATTATAGGGCATTTGTTCAGTGATTCCAAGTTAATATTTTATGATTACATTCTGGCGATGGCGTAGACGGCTGCGAGCATTAAACCGACAAACAACCAGGCCAAGGCGAATCCCCATAAGCCGGTTTTGTTGGGGATGGTTAGTTCAAAATCGGGATGGGGGATGATTTTTGTGACTTTTTCAGGTTGGCTGTGTTCAGGGATGGTGAAAGGTTCGATGATGTTTTCATCGGGTGAAACGGGGGTTCGTAAACAACGATATAAGCGATTGAGTTTTTCTGGATCAGTTCGTTTTGTACATAAACTTACCAGAATCATGGTAATAAGACCGGCGGAAAGGTAAGCCAGCATTTGGAAGGGGAGGCGGAACGTTCCCTCGTATACCATATATGAAGGCAGGTAATGTATGGCAAATTGGTTCATGTCGAACACGGCGCTAAAGGTGTTGCCGACAATAAGGGCGACCAGGAAGGCGACAAGGGTGGAGGCCCAAGCGGCAGCAGAGGTGGCACGACGCCAGAAAAGGCCTATCCAGAAGGGAATGCCCATCATGGCTTGCACTTTCCAAAATGTTTCCAGACCGTGGATAACGCTTTCAAGGGCGAAGGCGTACCATAATGCCGCACTGACTAACAGGAGTGAGAAAATACGGCCCACATAAACATAATGGGTTTGAGTGCGATGGGAGGATAAAACGGTTTGATAAATATTGTTGGTGAAGAGGGCAGAACTGGCCACCATCATGGCATCGCATGATGACATAATGGCCGCCAGCATGGAGGCCAGGAAAAGACCGATTAATCCTGGGGCGATAACAGGGAGGAGATCACGTGCCATCAGGCCGAAGGTTTGGTCGATTTCCACTTTGGTTTCGAGGTTGGGGTAAAGGGCGATGGCGCATATTCCAACCAGGGTCCATGCCACAGTGCATACTCTTTTTAGCATATTTCCATAGCAAAAGCCAAAACGGCCATCCATTTCGGTCTGGCCAGCGGCGCAGTTACCCATAGTGTGAGGCTGGGTGACGATACCCACCAGCGCATTTAATGCAATCACTGCCACATAAAAGAATGTGATATCCCCAGGGGCGATGAGTGCAAACATATCGGGATTGTTGATTTGTTCGCGCAATCCGGTGATTCCACCCACTTTTTGCAGGGCAAAGGGGAGCAGCATGAATGATAGGACAATGGTTAGGATGCCTTGAATCAAGTCAGTGACTATGGCGGCGGTCAGGCCGCCTGCGATGCCATAAGCCACAAATAATATGGTCATGATGCTGATTGCAAATGGTTCTGAAATGGCACCGTGGGTGACCGCAGTGGTCATGGCGCCGCAGCCTTTGAGCATGGTGGCGATGGTGACAATCATTTGCAGGATGGCGATCACGGCAAAAAGCCCAGCGACGGAAGAATCATAACGGATATTGAAATAATCGCCGGTGGTTAAGGCACGCATTCTTCGCATGATTGGTGCGATTAACCAATAGAATGGCGTGGCGAATAACCAAAGCCATTGATACCAGATGCCGGAAAGTCCGTTTGTATATGCTTTGGCGGCTACGCTAACTGCTTGATCGGAATGGGTGCCTGTTCCAAAGGCGAAGAAAACCATAAAGGTTTTGCGGAACCGCCTTCCCCCCATGAAAAAATCGACGGTGGTTTTGACTTTACGGGCTGACCAAATCCCTATGGCGCTTACCCCAAGCAGGTAGATGCAGAGGATGATCCAATCGAGTGGTGATAGACCGAAGCGATTCATGGATTGTGGTGTCCTTTGATGGTGCGGATCAATAGAAGCACTTTATCAAATTTATCACCTATCACCAAGATGCGGAGAACCCAATTTTACCCAAAATCAATGAAACGCACGATTGAACTTTTCTAACTTGAGCAAGAAAATTGGATATTTTATTGAACATGTGTTCAATATTTTAGCAATTTTTGGGGAATTTTTTAAAATTATTTTAAAAAAAGCTTGCACCTAACACCTGGCGATGCTAGAGTATCCCAACAAATCCAGAATTTTCCCAATATGTGTGTGTATGTGGGAGTGGAGCCCAAATACGTTAGATAAGTTGGTTATGTCATGCAAACCGCGGAAGAGAGAATTGGATCGGTTGAGCAATCCACCGGCACGACGCCGGACTTCTCTCCTTCTATCAAAAAATTAATTGGTTCATATGAGCGAAATATCGATTCAAAATCGCGCATTGGATTACCTCATCAGTACCGAGATAAACTCGGGTATTCACCGCTGATATTAGTGCGGTGGATAAAACGTTCATTGGCCATTTTCCCAGAGGAAAATTGGCTTCCATTTGCTGAAGCGATCAGCCGTCTTGATTTATATACTAGCATCGGTTTAACCGTTCGTCATCAGATGTTTGCCCATGCGCGTGAAGTGGTCATGGACAAGGAGGGGCGAATCATTATTCCAAATGATATGGTGGACTATGCACGTTTGGATGGCAAGGTGATGCTGCTGGGAGATTGGGACAAGATCACGGTTTGGAATAAAACCTATTATATGGATCAATTGGCGGTGGATGATGTGATGTTTACAGAGAGTTTCCCGAAAGTATGGCAATTAGCCAAAGGGCAGAAGAGTTTAGAGGCATTCGAAGCCGATCATCAGTCAGAGGATGGAAATAAGGGAAAAGAATAGGTTTCAAATTATTTCTGTGAATTTTGGATAAACCCAAGGTTAGTGATTAAAGTCGGGATTTATGAATCAAAATGGTGAATTATTGCATGTGCCGGTGATGGAGAAAGAAGTGGTTGAGATGATGCAACCTACGCAGCATGGCATTGTATTTGTGGATTGCACCCTTGGGTATGGAGGACATAGCCGGGCGATCAGCCGGATGTTTACGGCTGAGGATGTGTTGATTGGAATCGACCGGGACAAGGATGCGTTGGCTTATTGTGAACGGCTTTTCGCGGAAGAAGAATTTGCGGTTATTTTGCTTCATGGTGGTTTTGAAGAATTAGAGACCATGTTGAAAAGTGAAAGTGATGGGACGGCTGACTATTTTTTATTTGATTGTGGATTTTCATCCGTTCAAGTGGATGATGCCGAGCGTGGTTTCAGTTTTTCAAAGTCAGGTCCATTGGATATGCGCATGGATCAGGATCAGCCATTGAATGCGTACGATGTGGTTCATGTGTGGAGTGAGGATGAGTTGACGCAAATATTTAAATTATATGGTGAGGAACGATTTTCACGAAAAATTGCGGGTGCGATTGTGCGCCGGCGTGAAGTGGACGCTATTGAAACCACCCAGGAATTGGCGGATATCGTGATTCAGGCGATTCCAGCGAAGTATCGCTCGCAGGAAGGCATTCATCCCGCAACCCGGGTGTTTCAAGCGATACGGATCACTGTAAATAACGAACTGGATGCGTTGCGAAAAGGATTGAATTCCGCGCTTAAAGGATTACGGCCGGGTGGGCGAATTGGTGTTTTGACCTATCACTCATTAGAGCATCGCATAGTTAAAGAATTGTTTCGTGAGTATTGCGGACGGTGGGAGCAGCCCTTGGGGCCAATGATGTATGCAGAACAAACGCCTTCGAAGGGCCATATGTTGACTCGAAAGCCGATTCGGCCATGTGCGGCTGAAATTGAGAAGAATCCGAGATCGCGCAGTGCTCAATTAAGGGTTTTGGAACGGGATGTGGCGGATTAAGTATTTATGGAGGTGAGGACATGGGACGGAAAAAACGATCGGATGACCGCCAATTCGTCCCCATTGTGCGAAGTATTATCAGTTATTTATGTGTGATTGCCCTTTTTGGGTCTGTCACGCTTATTGTCCATGCTTCTTTGATGGAAAAGAAAATTCGATACCTCATGACGGATCGGATTTTTGAAAAGATGGAATTGTTGGATGAGAAACGGAAGGTAAACAATCAAATCGCTGAATTGGAAAGTTATCAGCGAATATCGGGTTTGATTGAAGAACGGTTGCCTCACTTGGGGCCTCCACGTTATCCGGCGATAGAAATCAGTGTGCAGGGTTTAAGAAGTAACGCTGCAACACTTGATCATCCTCCACTTAATTTGGAGGACGAAGGTTGGATGGAGCAGTTCAGGCGTCGGTGGAATCAAGTAGAAGAGGAATTAAAAGAGGGACTGAAAACCTTAGTGGACTAAATCAGCGGACGTAGAGATGGTTAAAGAAAAACGAACGGCATTATATAGAATCTGGGTATTGATGACCACCGTCTTCTTGGTGTTTTCGGCGTTGATCGGACGATTGTATTATCTCCAGATCGTGCGAGCGGAATACTTGACCACCGCGAGTAAGCCGTCGCGAACCTATTTGGGGATTGGGGGGCGGAATGGTTGGCTTCCTCCCAGCCGGGGATTGATTTTGGATTGTAACAATCGGCCTTTGGCATTGAATCAATTTGTTTATACCGTGGTTGCGAATAAAACGCAAAAAGAGACCGCCGCAGAAACTCATCAGCAAATCGAGCATACGGTCAAATCATTGGCAAACTATTTGGATTTAAGTCAAGACGAAATCGATCGTCATATTAGCCAATTGAAGAAACCGGATGTGAAAGCCCGGGAGATTAAGCGAAATATTTCTGAAAAATTGATGGATCAGATTGAAGCCGCGGATATTCCAGGCGTTTCTTTTATTGAAAAAGCCATGCGTGTGTATCCGGAAAAGAAACTCGCTTCTCATTTAATCGGGTTTACTGGTTCGGATAATACCGGTCTGGGGGGTGTGGAGTATGCCTTTGACGATACATTACAGGTGAATAAGAAGGTCATTATCCAGGGGGATAAGGTTGGAAAGAAGTTAATCGCTGACCGGGATTACACCGAATTGATCACTCGGCGGGTGGATGTGGTGTTGACGATTGATTCTTACATTCAGTATATAGTCGAACGGGAATTGAAAAAGAAAGTGGAGGAAGTTGACGCGGAATATGCCAATGCGGTGGTGCTGAATGCCAAGAGTGGTGAAGTGCTGGCGATGGCGAATTATCCGCGTTTTGATCCCAACCACTATCAGGATTACGAACCGGGTCAGCGGCAGAATCGCTTATTGACGGATGTGTATGAACCGGGTTCCGTGCTTAAGCCATTTGTTATGGTGGCAGCGCTGGATCGGCAAGTGGTGGTCGATAGTCCCGGATACAAAATTTATTGTGAAGAAGGACTGTATTCATTTCGGGGGAAAAATATTCGCGATGATATTCATGAATTTGGTGATTTGACCGTACGAGAAATTTTGGTGTTTTCCAGCAATATTGGGATGGTCAAAATCGCCCAGCGTTTTGGGAAGGATGAAAAAGATTGGAAAGGGCAAGCCCAGGTTCTCTATGATTATTTAACTCGTTTTGGGTTTAAAAATGCGGGAGGAGAATCCACTTTGGAGTTATCGGGAGAGACCGGTGGGATTCTTCGATCTCCCCGTGATTGGCAGCCCGCGTCGATTGGCGCCATTCCATTTGGGCAGGAGATGTCAACCAACACCATGGTTTTGGCTGCCGCCTATAACGCCTTGGCAAATCGGGGGATGTATCGAAAACCCCATGTGATTAAAGGTTATCGTGGTATGGATGGGATTTTTTATCCCCAGCCTCACCATACTCCTACGCGAATCGTATCACCGGATGTGACGGAGAAAGTCGTCGATATGCTGGTTGATGTAACCGAACATCCTGAAGGGACAGGGCGGCGGGTGCGTATCCCTGGTTTCCATATCGCGGGTAAAACCGGGACCGCTCAAAAATATGATCAATCGATCGGAACGTATGGTCCTGGCATGCGGGTGGCCACTTTTGCAGGATTTTTTCCTGCGAACAATCCTCAATTTGTGATTGTGGTAATGGTGGATGAGCCCAAGAAAGCCAAATATGGCGGAGAGGTGGCAGGGCCGGTATGGAAGACCATTGCGGAGGAGATTATTGCTTATTGGGGTGTATCGCCTACCAAAACCAGTGAATTGAAATGGACAGACTCTGAAAGGTCTGTTTCTGAACGTTCTGTGGTGCAATCCATCAACGATGAAAAAGCACAACAGTTATATACCTTTGGTGTAACACGGGTTACTCCGGCGACGCAGCAAGAGACATTGAGCCGGGGAGAGATGCCGAAGCTTTTATACCAACCCATTCGGGATGCCATCCTTACATTGGCTGAACGGGGATTGCAAGCGAATTTTGATGGTCATGGCAAAGTGGTAAAACAGGAGATCGAGCCGGGAACACTGCTAAATGGTAAAACCCATGTGGGCGAAATATGGTGTGAGCCATTGTTGGCGGATCCTGGAGTTGTAGAGGAAGCAAGATTATTGGTTCGAGCGGAACCATAAGATTCAATTTTTCTATTTTTTTTGTGTTGTGTCGGGAATAAATTTCACCATTCCCCAAACGAGGGAAAGATGGTTGAGGGTAGTGTAGTGTTTTCTAACGTCGAAATACTAGAGACACGGGGTGTCGTGCCTACTGTGATGGAATCGCTGACGTGTGACTCCAGAACGGTGAAACCCGGTGCATTGTTTGTGGCGCTGAAGGGGCAAGCCTTCGACGGCCATCGTTTTGTGGCAGACGCCGCAAAACGGGGGGCGTGTGCTGCGGTTGTGCAGGAATGGTGCGAACCCTCTAATTTTCCTCAAATCAGGTTAGCGGATACCCTGGCGAGTTTACCAAAAATTGCCGCCAACTTTTATGATCATCCTGCGCGTGCCCTCCAACTGGTGGGAGTCACCGGCTCAAATGGAAAAACAACCACCACTCGTTTAATTGAGCAAACATTGAAGGCAGAGGGTATTGAACCCGCTGTGTTAGGCACGATTGATTACCGCTATGGGGGGAGGACAATCGAGGCGCTCAACACGACTCCACTTCCTCATGACATGCACCGTCTGTTAAGGGAAATTGTGGAACATGGTCATCAATGGGTTGTGATGGAAGTGTCATCCCACGGCTTGATGTTGCATCGATTGGATGAATTGATCTTTCACGTGGCACATTTCTGTAATTTGTCACAGGATCACCTTGATTTTCATCAAACCATGGAAGATTACTATCGGGCCAAGCGCCGCCTTTTTACGGAATTTCTTGATGAAGAGGGAGTGGCTGTCATCAATAAAAATGATCCATATGGCCAGCGTTTGATTGAAGAGTTGAAAGACACAGAGGTCGTTACATTTGGGATTGAATGCGCAGCGGATGTGGTGGCTCAGGATGTCGTTCTTCTCCTGCATGGCTGCACCTTTGTTCTTCGGTTTCCGGATGCGAAAGAAATCTTTGTGCGTTCACCGCTGGTGGGGCGGCATAATGTAGAAAATATGGTGGGTGCAGCGGCAACTGCTTATGCTTGTGGTTTATCGCATGAAATGATTTATCAGGGCTTGGAAGCGTTGTCGTCTGTTTCCGGCAGGTTGGAATCGATTCGCAATAATGTTGGTGCTCAAGTCGTCGTGGATTATTGCCATACCCCCGATGCGCTGGAAAAATGCCTGCAAACATTATGCGGTTTACCGCACAATCGGATTATAACGATTGTCGGCTGCGGGGGAGATCGGGATCCATCCAAACGGGCGCCTATGGGAGAGATCGCCCTGCGTTATAGCCATTGGGTGATTGTGACCAATGATAATCCGCGCACGGAAGATCCGCAATCAATTATTAAAGATATCGAAAAAGGGATGGAAGGCCTGAATGATCGGTATACGGTGATCGAAAACCGGCGTGAAGCGATTGCGTCTGCCATGGAGATGCTGGCTGAAGGTGATATCGTTTTGATTGCCGGCAAAGGCCATGAAACCTATCAATTGATTGGCCATACCAAGTATCCCTTTGATGACCGGCTGGTTGCAAAAGAATGTTTGACAGCATTGGGAAAGGGGGGTGAATAACATGTTGCTTTACTTTCTGTACCCCTTGTCCCGCGAGTATCCTGATTGGCTTGGTGTGTTCAATGTATTGAATTATATCACCTTTCGTTCAGCGATGGCGGCAGTAACCGCCATGGTGATTGGGGTATTAATAGGCCCCTATTTTATTGAGTGGCTGCGGCGGATGAAAATTGGGCAGACCATTCGAGGTGACGGTGTAAAAGCGCTGTATGACCGGCACAAGAGCAAAGCGGGAACCCCAACTATGGGTGGAACATTAATCCTCGTTTCTATAACCATTTCGATTTTGTTGTGGGGAAACCTGAAAAATGAACTGGTATGGACGTGCCTGATCATAACCCTGGCACTGGGTGCGCTGGGCTTTTTGGATGATTATACCAAATTGACTCAAAAAGTCTATAAGGGTGTTCGTGCGAAACAAAAATTGATTGTCCAGCTGAGTATTGGTCTCGCACTTGGCCTTATCCTGTATTATTTTCACCCCCTGGTGTCGGATCGACCGTATGATTTACCCCTACCCTTTTTTAAAAATGCGTATATTCCGTTAGGTATTTTTTATATACCATTTATTGCATTTGTAATTACTGGATCATCCAACGCGGTTAATCTGACTGATGGTTTGGATGGCTTGGCGAGTGGTTGCACAATCGTTGCCTCTCTGGCATTTGCCGCTTTGACCTATATTGTCGGGCGTTCCGATACCAGTGAGTATTTGGCCATTCTATATGTCCCCCACAGCGGTGAGATCACGGTGTTTGCCATGGCCCTGGCGGGCGCTACGATGGCGTTTTTATGGTTTAATGCGCATCCTGCTCAAGTGTTCATGGGTGATACCGGGTCCCTGGCGCTGGGAGGCGCCTTGGCCACCATCGCCGTGTTGATCAAGCAGGAATTATTACTTTTTATAATTGGCGGGGTATTTGTGATGGAAGCCTTTTCGGTCATCATCCAGGTCGCCTCGTACCGATGGCGGGGCGGCAAGCGAGTCTTTTTAATGGCCCCGTTGCATCATCATTTTGAAATGAAGGGATGGTCGGAGACCACGATTGTTGTGCGTTTTTGGATACTTGCCGCCATTTTTGCCTTTTTGGGATTGGCGACGTTAAAGTTACGGTAAAACGATACATGAAAAACGAAGGATAGTCAAGGTTTGATGTATGCCATTATGAAAGAGAATCCACTACGGCTACGGCTTTCGAGACCCTCTCCCAAACTGAATGGTTTGTGTGCCTTAGTCATTGGTATGGGTGAAAGCGGTAAGGCCGCCACTGAATTGCTGGTCCATGAGGGGGCCAATGTGTGGATTCATGATTCAGATCAAAAGAAAGTGAACGAATTAAAACAGGCATGGGAACCACGGGGAGTGAAGTTTATAGAAGGGCCGTTAAAGCCAATGGAAGGGATTGATTTTTGTGTCATCAGTCCAGGGGTTCCACCGTTTGGGGCATTTTATGCATGGCTGCGCCAGGCTGAAATTCCCTTTTTGGGTGAGATGGAATTGGCGTCCAGATTTTTGACACGTCCAATTCTTGCAGTTACGGGTACAAACGGTAAAACCACCGTGGTTCACATGATTGAACATATTTTAAACCAATGTGGGATTCAGGCTAAAGCGGCTGGGAATGTTGGGTTTCCCCTCGCCCGGCTTGTTTTGGAAGAGGTAAGCCAAGGTGATCAACCGCTGGTGCTCGAAGTGAGTAGTTTTCAATGTGAGACCTTTGAGCAATTCAAAGCGGATGCGTGCGTGATCACCAATCTCGCTCCGGACCACTTGGACCGATATTCATCGATTAATGATTATTACGAAACGAAATTTCGAATTACCTTGAATCAGGCGCCCAACGAGGCGATTTGGATGGGCCCCAGGGTTGAGGGCGACTGTCCGGAATGGGTGACCTCGAGAAGACGATCCTTTGATTTATATGACTTGGGGTCCGATGGGATTTTCTTTTCGAAGGGCAATATCACTCTCCGTGACGGATCGACGGAAGAGAGCCATTTTTGGCCCTCTTTTGACAATCAGCTGCCTCAGTATGTGTTGAATGCATTGGCCGCCGTGGGAGCGGTTACCTCATATGGTGTTCCACTGCTGGAGGCGTTAAACGCTATAGATTCATTTGAACCGCTGCCTCACCGGTTGGAATATGCCGGTGAGGTCAATGGGATACGGTGTTACAACGATTCCAAGGCTACCAATGTTCATGCGTTGGCAGCCGCACTGGGATCCATCCCCGGTCCGATTCGCTTGATTGCGGGCGGACGTGGGAAAGGGGATTCATTGGAACCGCTGAATGCATTGATTCAGGAAAAAGTGTGTGCGGTTTACTTGATTGGTGAATCCGCCGATAGGTTTGCTCGTGCATGGGAATCGCTAACACAGGTATGGCGTGAGGATTCGTTGGAAGAAGCCGTCGCTCATGCGCTGAGGGATGGCAAGGAAGGTGACTATTTATTGTTATCACCAGCGTGTGCCAGTTGGGATATGTTTGGCAATTATATGGAACGGGGCGACCGATTCAAACAAGCCGTAAGAGAGTTTGCCGTATGAAGCGTACTGGATCATTTGTTAACGGAACCTTATTTTCAATCACAGTGGGATTGGTGATTCTCGGTGTGATTATGGTGTTAAGCACCAGCAAGATAGCCTATTCCAAGGATATTACCTTCAACGTTTACCATTATATGGGTAAGCAACTAATGTGGTTTAGCCTGGGATTGGCGGGAATGTGTTTTGTCTCAGCGTTGGATTACAACATTTGGGAACGTTATGCGCGAGCTATTTTGTTATTAGCCATATTATTGTTGGGGATTGTATTGCTTCCCGTGTTTGAGGATAAAAACGGTGCGCGCCGTTGGATATCGCTAGGTTTTGTGGGATTTCAGCCTTCTGAATTTGCCAAACTGGCGGTGATTTTTTATCTGGCTGCCGTTTGGGCGGACCGCAAGGAACGTTTGGAGTCGTTTATCAAAGGGGTGTTATTCCCCATGTTGTTGGTCGGGTTGGTATTGTTCTTAATTGTTATTGAACCGGACCACGGGACTGCTTTTTTTATCGGTGTTGTTGTAATGACGATTTGGTTTGTGGCGGGAGGAAAACTGGCCCATATGATTCCTATTTTTACAGGAATGGTGATGGCCATTGTGGCGGCGATTTATACCAAGCCGAATTTGTTCAAACGAATATCCGCCTTTTTGAATCCGGAAGAGCACAAGTCAGATAAATATTATCAAGTGTGGCAGTCGTTGATTGGATTTGCCCATGGTGGATTATGGGGCCAGGGCTTGGGAGAAGGCTTGACGCAAACCCCCTTTTCATTCACCGATTTTATCTTTTCCACAATGGGTGAGGAACTTGGATTCATTAAATGCTCACTGGTGTTGATCGCCTTTATGCTGCTGATACTTATTGGTTATGGTGTGGCGATGCGATGTCGCAATCCATTCGGTCAGTTGTTGGCAGTGGGATGCACAACAGCTATTGGCGTGCAGGCGGCACTTAATGTGGCTGTGGTGACGGGAAGTATACCGACCACAGGGATTTCGCTGCCCTTTATTTCGTATGGTGGTTCATCGCTGTTGGTGAGTATGACCATGGTCGGCCTGCTGATGAGTGTAGCCAAAGATACGTTCGAGGATGAATCCCCCAAATCCTCAAGGAAACGTCGGGATGTAACCTGACAGTGAATATAAAAGGAGTTGAGATTGAATTCGGAGGCGCAGGATGAGGCCCAAAAAAAGGTTGTGGTGGTGACCGGTGGTGGAACCGGCGGCCATCTATACCCGGCGATTGCCGTGGCCCAGGCTCTTATCCGAAACGATGCCTCGCTGGAAATTATTTTTATCGGAAGGCAGCGTGAGAAAGAACAAAATGAAGTGGAACGGCGTGGCATACGATTTATCGGACTACCGTTGGAAGGACTGCGCCGGAAATTGACACTAAGGAATATGCGAGCGCTGAGTTTGGCACTGACAGGTTTTTATAAATGCTACCGGTTAATGAAAGGATATCCAAACGGAATTGTTTTCGGTGTCGGCGGGTATGTATCCGCACCGGCGATGGCGGCAGGGAAATGGTTAGGATGGAAATTGACCATGCATGAACAAAATACTGTACCGGGTTTGGTGAATCGAGTTATGGCTCCTAAATGCGATGCCGTATTTACCACGTATAAAGAAACAGACGCATATTTACCCAATGTGGATTGCCAGCAGACAGGTTATCCACTGCGTGAAGAACTGCTGGAGCAACATCAATCGTACGGCCAATATCAGCAGGCCCATTCGGTCCCTTCAATCCTTTTGATTGGAGGCAGCCAGGGGGCACGCAATGTGGTGGAAAAGGGTTTGCAAGCGCTTTATCGGCTTAGTGAATCAGGGGTACTTTATCGGGCCTTGGTTCAGACCGGTGAACATAATTATGAATGGGCACAGCAATTTCCCCGTGGGAATGAAGTGACCTTGACTCCCTTTATTGACTCGATGGCGGAAGCCTATGCAGTGGCTGATCTGGTTATCAGCCGGGCTGGATCGGGTTCGTTGGCGGAAATCGCCTTGTGGGGATTACCGTCTATTTTGATTCCCTACCCCTTCGCCAGTGAGAATCATCAATACAAGAATGCGGAAGTATTTTGCCAGGCTAATGCAGCCTGCTTGCTTGAAGAGAAGGATTTAACTGATGAACGATTGGCGTCAACTCTACTTGATTTAATTCAGGATACAGGACGCCGTCAGGCAATGAGCCGTCAGGCCAGCTCGTTGGCCCAAAGTGATGCGGCAGACCGCATCGCTGGAAAATTATTGCATTTATTTGAGGCACGATGAACGAATCTACGGTGAGTATCCCTCGCGGGATCAAACATATCCATATGGTGGGGATTGGAGGCATCGGTATGAGCGCCCTGGCGCCTGAGCTGCTTCGGCGGGGATACCATGTCACCGGTTCAGATCCGGTGGAAAATGCGGTTACTCGCCGATTAGCCGCCGAGGGCATAACTATTTCTCATGAACATCAGGCCCGGAATGCAGAGGGGGCATCATTGGTGGTGGCGTCTTCGGCGGTGCGATCAGAAAATCCTGAATTGGAATACGCCCGAAAGCAACACGTTCCCATTTGGCCACGGGCCAAAATGCTTGGAGCCTTGATGCAACCTTATCGCCGCATCATTGTGACTGGCACACATGGAAAAACAACGATTACAGCCATGTTAACTCATATGCTGGATAAATGCGGATATGATCCAACGGCCTTTATCGGTGGTGATGTGGTTTCATTGAAAGGCAATTACCGTTTGGGCAAGGGCCGATGGGCAGTGGCCGAAGGGGATGAGAGCGATGGTTCCTTTACCTATCTTCGTCCGCACATTGCGGTGGTTAATAACATCGAAGCGGATCATATGGATCACTTTAAAACGATCAAGGAATTAATCCAATCGTTTAAATCGTTCCTTGATGGATTGGAAAAGAAGGGAACGCTGGTGTTTTCCGCTGACTGCCCCCGATGTGGAAAATTGGCAGATGGATTGGATGTTAAAACGATAAACTACGGCTTTTCACCTCATGCCGAGATCCAGGGGCTGAACTATTCTGCCTCGAAACGCTGGGTTCAATGTGATGTGAAGATTAAAGGTCGGAAAACGGGACAATTAAAGTTGAAACTGGCCGGGAGAAGCAATATCCACAATGTCCTGGCTGTGATTGCAGTGGGCAGGATATTGCGTATTCCTTTTGATGACATGGCGTGTGCCCTGAAAAGTTTTGGTGGAGTTCAACGGCGCATGGAAGTGAAAGGCGAAGCGCATGGCCATATTGTGATCGATGATTATGCACATCATCCCACTGAATTGCGCGCGACGATCAATGCGCTTAAAGAGCGTTATCAAGGCCGTTTGATTGGTGTGTTTCAACCTCATCTTTATTCACGGACGTTGCATTTACAAAAGGAATTTGAAAAAGCATTCGAAGGATTGGATCTATTGGTTTTGACCGATATTTATCCAGCACGTGAAGAACCGGTTCCGGGAGTTAATGGTGAGATTTTGTTGAAACCTGTTCGGCGCAATGGTGTTCAGACGGTTTATTTGCCGGATTTGAATGAAATTCCTGTTTTTTTAAGGGATATTCGCCAACCGGGAGACACGGTCGTAACCTTGGGTGCGGGTGATGTTTGGAAGGCGGGGGAATGCTTTTTGCGTTTATTAACCATGGAAAGGGAGGTTGAAAAAGGATGATGGATATTTTTTCCCGATTCATGGATAGTTTGACACGTTTTCTTCGATATGTTTGCCGGGTGATTTTGTTAGGTGCCACTTTGGCAGGTGTTATTTTGATTGTCATTGATCTGGCCGGTTATTTTTTCGATTCATCTGATTTCACCGTTCAGCAAATCACCATTTCAGGGAATGACCGGGTGAATCAGGAAGAGATTGTGGCACAAGCGGGAATTGCGCCTGGAAGCAATATTTGGCTGGTCGATGTAAAGGCAGTGGGGAGCAAACTGGAGAAACATCCCGCGATTCGGGCGGTGGTGGTGAAGCGTGTTCCTCCCCAACGAATCCATATTATGGTCGAGGAGCGTTATCCTATCGCCTTTTTGTTTAACCAGAAGAACGGAATTTTATATGGCGTGGATGAAGAGGGGATCATCTTACCGGCTTATGTGGATAAAACCTATGCGCAAAAAACGTTGCTTCAACAAAAAACAGATGCGGAGTTGGTTTTGTCGTGTCCAATGATTCAAGCCAATTTGGATACCGTCCAGGTTGGGGAAGCCATTCAATCAATACCGTTGCGGGAAAGCCTGAAATTCTTGAAACGGCTACAGGCTACCTCTCCGGAGTTGTATAAAGAAATTGCGGAAGGGGAATGGCGGGAAAACGGGAATTTTGTGATTCATCCGAGATATGGAATAGGAGTTATTGTATTACGAAATTTAAACTCACTTGATTTGGAAAAGAAACTGGCTGCTTTTTGGACAGTGCTTGCCAAACATGATTTGCGGGCCATCTATGTGGATGCCCGGTTTCCGGACAAAGGATTTGCAATCCGGTTCGATGAAAGTGACGGATCACGCTGGAAGCAATTATACAAAAGCCAGCGTGCATTCATAACGCAGGGTCGTCGAGTAAATGGATGATTATGTGGAATAATCACGATTATATAATGGCTATCGATATCGGTACCACCAAGGTGTGTGCCATTGCGGCCAAACGAAATGAGCGCAAGGTTGTCGAAATACTGGGGCTTGGTGTCCAAGCCTGTTCGGGCTTTTCTGCAACCGGGATTGTGGATTTGGAAGAATTGCTGGCATCAATTTCAAACGCCACCCGAAAGGCGATGAGCCATGTGCCGGATGTGGATATCCAACAAGCAATCGTTGGTGTATCCGGTACATTTATTCAAAGCCAAAACACCACCGGTTCGATTGTGTTATCCCGTCATGGCCGTGCGGTCACTCAGCATGACATCGATGAAAGTTTGAGTGCGGCGATCGAGCGTTCTGTTCCAAAGGATTTCGAAGTCCTGCATCCGCTGCCACGCTGTTTTCGCCTTGATGAAATTCCCAATATTCGTGATCCATTGGGAATGGAAGGCAGTGTGCTGGAAGTGGAGGTTCACTTAATCACAGGAAAGCAATCCATTTTAAAAAATTTGAGACGATGTGTCCAAAAAGCGGGTTTTCATGTGGAAGCGATCGCTTGCCAGCCCATTGCCTCCAGTTTTTCAGTTTTGTCGGAAGAGGAAAAGAACATTGGAGTCGCTTTGGTGGATATTGGTGGCGCCACAACATCGGTGTTGGTTTTTTACGAAGGGGGAATCCAGCATAGCGAGATCATTCATTATGGGGGAGAAGATATTACGCGGGATATCAATCATTATTTCCAGACTCCCCTGGAGAATGCAGAAAACCTGAAGAAATATTCCGGTTCGACCTGGTCTGAGGGTGTGGATCCAGAGGATTTGCTGGAAATCGTACGATTTAAAAATCGGCGGACCATTATTGTAAAACGGCGGCGCTTGAGTGAAGTGATCGAAGCACGGGTTGAGCAGATTTTAGAGGAAGTGATTCGTTCGTTACGGGCGCGGGATCTCTTGGGCATTTTGTTTGGTGGCATTGTCCTGACGGGGGGAACATCGCTGATGGATGGCATTCGGGAAAAGACTCAAAGCTTGTCCCAAAAAGAGACCCATATCGGTTATCCAAACGGGGTGGTGGGGTATGAAGAAATTTTATTCAGTCCTAATTATGCAACCTCTGTAGGACTTCTGCATTACGCATTTTCAGAACGAGATTCAAATCTGGAAATCTATGGCACTGGCATGAGGCGAATAGTCAAGTGCATGTTCAGATGGTTGCAGGAGACGTTTTAAACATGGAAGAAATAAAAAAAAACAAATAAACCGGGAGGACGGACAAATGGGAATCGAATTAGCACCGGAACACAATTTCGGCGACGAACAAAGCCATGACAATATGGAACGAAGGAGAAAAGAAATGATTGAACTGGCCGATGATCTTCAACCCGATCAAATGGATAACGGTCCGCGGATTTCGGTGGTCGGTGTTGGGGGCGGCGGAAGCAACGCAGTGGACGCCATGGGAGATGGCTCCCTTGATGGTGTTGAATTTATTGTGGTCAACACCGATGTTCAGGCGTTGCAGCGTGCCCGCACCCCCCGAAAAATCCATATCGGAAAAAGTGTAACCAAAGGGCTTGGAACGGGGGCCAATCCACTTTTGGGTGAACAGGCCGCCAATGAGGATCGGGATCTGATCCGGCAGGAATTACAGGGCGCCGACCTGGTATTTATTACCGCAGGCTTAGGGGGTGGTACGGGGACTGGGGCCTCATCGGTGATCGCCGATGTGGTCAAAGAATTGGGCGCGTTGTCGGTGGCGATTACGACCAAGCCTTTTGATTTCGAAGGCTCCGTTCGGCGCAGCCATGCAGAAAAAGGCCAGCAGGTGTTGCGCAAGAAAGTGGATACTTTGATTACCGTGCCTAATCAAAGGCTGATCACTGTAGTCGACGAAGCCACTACCCTGATTGAGGCATTTAGAGTTTCGGATGACGTACTTAAGCAATGTGTTCAATCTATCTCTGATTTAATCACACGGCCTGGCCTGATTAATCTCGATTTCGCCGATATTAAGGCCATTATGGATAACAATGGTGGAACAGTGATGGGGGTCGGATACGGCCAGGGACCGAACCGTGCGGAAGAAGCATTCAAGCAGGCTTCCAGTAGTCCGTTGATGGAAGAACAGGTGATCGAGGGAGCCAAAGGGATTCTTATCAATATCACCTCGGGCAACGATATCAAATTGCTCGAACTGGATAAGGCGATTACACACCATATTCGCGATAAAGCCGATGGTGATGCCAATGTGATCTTTGGTGTGGTGATTGATCCGGAAATGAAGGATGAAATGAAAGTCACCATTCTGGCGACAGGAACCACTCATGCACGTCGAAATGAGTATAAAAAGAGCAACGAAGATCAACGTCCACAAACACAAGAACGCCAGAAAACCCTCAAAACACCACTACCTTATGTCGCTAAAAAAGGCTTGAGCGAAACGTTTGATGGCGAAGATGAAGAGATCAACGAATTGCTATTTGCTGAAAAAGCGGAAGCCACCTCGTTCCAGCAACAATCACGGCCCGCACCGGAAAATGGAAAAAAGGGGAACCTACCTCCGCTTTCCAAAAACATATTCAGCAATTTAAAGAAGGAACGATGAAACCATAAAAATGGTACTAAACACATGAGCCTCCACCAGCCATTTTCTGGCTGGATAATCCAACAGGATTGACTCCCTTGTCTCGGGGTGGATGTTTTATAAACTCCACCCTATTTTTTTGCCTGAAATTTTATTATGAAGCTATCACTTTTTGACGTTGGATACCCAAATGCTCCACCTCGAGCTCAACCACGTCACCCGGTTTAAGAAAGACAGGTGGTTTCATACCCAGGCCCACCCCGGGCGGTGTGCCAGTGCTGATAATATCACCCGGCATCAAGGTCATGAATTGGCTGATATAACTGACCAGGGTAGGTACACCAAAAATCATGTTGCGGGTGGTTCCTGTTTGCATGCGGTTTCCGTTTACATCAAGGCGCATGGATAGATTGTCCCAGCCGGTTAATTCATCCGGAGTGACCAATGCCGGCCCCAAGGGAGCGAATGTGTCATGGCTTTTTCCTTTGACCCATTGGCCACAGCGTTCAGCCTGGAATTCCCGCTCACTGACATCGTTCATGACAGTGAAACCGGCGACATATAGCATGGCTTCTGATTCTTCCACATATTTAGCTTTGCGGCCAATAATGAAGGCCAGTTCCACTTCCCAATCGGTTTTATTGGAATTGCGGGGAATTTCGATAGGATCGTTTGGGCCACTCAAGGCAGTGATGGCTTTTGAAAAAAGTACGGGTTCTTTGGGTGGTTCTTTTCCGGTCTCTTTGGCATGGTCAGAATAATTCAAGCCAATGCACAATATTTTTCCAGGGTCGGCAATCGGTGGGCCAAGCCGGGTATAATCAGATATAGGGGGGAGGTTCGCCTTATGAGTCGCAAACCACCCGGCTAAATTGGCGATTCCGTCTTCTTCCAAAAAGCGGCGATTGAAATCATTGGTAAATTCGGATACATCATAGATGGTACCTTCGAGCGTCATTATACCAGGAATTTCCCGGCCCGGTTCACCGAAACGTACAAGTCTCATAATTTACTCCCCATGTGTGTAGAGTTGTATTGCTCTGGTTGTAAAGATTATCGTATGACCCATGTTTCTATCAAGAGGTTGAGTTAAAATGAATTTATTCAACACGATGTCCGATAATAAAAATGAATAAAGGCTTTTTTATTATCGGTATTTTTCGCGATAGGAAATAATGGCGGCTAATCAGAAAACTATCATCAAAAATCTGGTTGATTTGGGCTTAAGCAAAGCCCATGCGTATAAGGCCTATCTAATGTTTGGATCGCATGCGCTTTCTGAAATCCGCAATGATCCCTATCAACTGATTGTGGGGAATGATGGAACTTACTTTTATGAAATCGATAAGTTGGCATACAAATTCGGGATTTCAGAATCTGCACCAGAGCGGATAAGCGGAGCAATCCGTTACGCCCTGATCAATGGGACATCCGATGGCCATGTTTATGTCCCCATGAATGAATTGATGCAGCGGACCAACCGTATTTTAGGGTATATCGATGAATCCGCCGTGCTGGATGCCATGCATGAACTGGGGGATCAACGGGCAATACGCGTCATTCAAAATGGTGATGAATCTGATGAATCCGTCTATCTATACCCACTATACCTTGCAGAAAAGGGAATAGCCCACCGGTTGGTGGAGATGGATACCGCCACTTCGAAAATGGCTTTACAAGCACCCAGCGATAGTGATTTAAATCAGGTTGAACATGAACTGCATATCAAATTCGCCCCGGCTCAACGTGAAGCCATATCGGCTTCTTTGGAGCATAAGATTGTGATTATTACCGGGGGGCCGGGAACGGGAAAAACCACCATCCTGCAAGGGGTGCTGCGTTTATGGGAAGAGCGGGGGGCAAAAATCCGCTTGGCCGCTCCAACTGGCAGGGCCGCCCGCCGCCTGGCGGAAAGCACTGGCCGTAAAGCGCAAACCATTCACCGGCTATTGGAGTACAATCCCGAAATCCGGCAATTCAACCGGCATGCCGGACGCCGGCTGTCGCTGGATTTAATGGTGGTGGATGAAGCCTCGATGATCGATACGGAATTGATGGCCTCCCTGCTGGAAGCGTTACCGCCTTCCGCCCATTTACTGATGGTGGGGGATGTAAATCAATTGCCTGCGGTTGGCCCCGGGCTGGTTCTTTATGAATTGATCGAAAGCGGATTCTTTAAAACGATTTGCCTATCACAAATTTTTCGTCAGGTGGAAGGAAGCCTCATTTCTATTAATGCGCAAAAGATCAACCAAGGCGAGATGCCTGAAATGGAAGGCAAAGGATTTGAAGCGGGGCAGGACTTCTTCTTTATCCAACGGCCTAACGGTGAACGAATACAACAGGCGGTGATGGATTTGGTCACTGAGCGGATCCCCAACCAGATGAAATTGAATCCCAAGTTGGATGTCCAGGTCTTGTGCCCAATGATCAAATATGACGTGGGTGTCGAGCGTATGAACGAAATGCTGCAAGCCTGCCTTAATCCCGGTGAGGCACGGGTAAAGTCACCTTTTTATAGTTTTTCAGTCGGCGATAAAGTTATGCAAACCAAGAATGACTATAAAAAGGATGTGTTTAACGGTGATATTGGATATGTGGTCGAGATAAATAAATCCAAAAAACGTGTGATTTTAAATTTTGACGGGGTGGATAAAACCTATGAATGGAAGGAGTTGGAGAACACCTCGCTGGCGTATGCGGTCACCGTGCATAAATCTCAAGGTAGCGAATACCCAGCAGTATTAATCCCATTATCCACCCGGCATTTCCCCATGCTGCAGCGAAATTTGCTCTACACGGCAGTCAGCCGTGGAAAACAATTGGTTATTCTTGTGGGACATGCCAGAGCACTACAGCTCGCTATTCAAAACAACAAAATCCGAAAACGCTACACCGCCCTGAGACAAATGCTGCAAGAGGGCTATCAAGAGGTTAAAAATAAAAAGAAAAAGAAGCGAAAGAGATAGAAAATGTTAAAAAACTGCTTTTTCTAACACTTCCCGGATGTAACGCTGATATGGGATTCCTTTCTCATTAGCGCGCTTTTTTACGGCATCCAGCAATGGTTTGGGCAATCTCATATTGATTCGAGCGGACTTTTTCTCAAACTCAAAGTTTACTGGTTTGAATCCGGAAAGATCATATTCCGTTAAATCAGCTTCATCAACAAAACGTTCAGCCTCATTGTCATTATATAAAGTGGGTATAGTTTTAAGTTTCTTTTTGCCGCTCATAATGTTTTACTTCCTTGTCATGCATATAACGTGCACTGATTGGGCGAATAAAAGTACGTTCATCAATTTTTCGCAATGTAAAAACCAGAAAAACATATCGGCAATTATAAGTTTTCCCAATAGCCAATAAGCGTTCCTCTCTCTCGATTATGCTTATCCCAGTAGAATTCCGGCGCCTGTATCTTCATATCAGAAGTATGTACGATTGTGTGTACAATGTCAAGTCTTTTTAGCAATTTTTTAATTACACACTTAAAAAGTTTTTGTTAAGCAAGTTTCTTTTAAAAAAGTTCCACTAGTAAAGTTGTTAACCTTTCATGTTTTCAACCAACTCCTGATAAAGCCCTTCCAGTTTCGCTCCCAGGGATTCCAAGCCGTGATGGTTGATGACATATTGACGGGCTTCGTTTCCCAGGTGTTGTCTTAACTCGGGTGAATGGATCAGTCGTTCCAGTTGGGTGACAAAATCCTGAGGGGTATCCGCAAACAGCATCTCTTTTTCATGCTGAACATTTAAACCTTCTGCACCCAAAGGGGTGGTGATGATGGGCATACCAGCCGACATGGCTTCCAGCAGTTTGTTTCGAATGCCAGCGGCCACCCGTAGTGGGCATAAATAAACATCGTCTTGATATAAAAGATCGCTCATCTGCGGGACATTCGCTTTAATTTGAACCCCCTCCAATCCATGTAATGAGGATACATAAGCAGTAGGCCGGGTTCCTGCCACAATCGTTTCAAAATGAGGAAGTTTTTGGCGGATCCAGGGTAAAATAGACTCCTTATAATATTGTACGGAATCGATATTGGGGAAATAAAAGAGAGTGCCCGTGATAATTCCTCTCATCTGATGAGGTTCAGTATGATGTTTAGGTTTGAACTGATGATAGTCAACCGCATTTTCAATCACTTTCATTCGAATATCCCCATGCCATTCTTTGTAAACTTCAGCATCAATGGTGGAGCAGACCAGTGACGCCCTCACGTTTTGCAATATTCGGCGTTCAAAACGTGGAATAGTGGCCAATTCCCAACGATCGATCCATTTTTCCCTCCATGATTTGCGGAATTTAACTGAACGCTGCAGGTACATCACTAAAGAATCGGTAAAATCAACAACCGTGGGTTGCTGGAACATTTCGGCATATTGCCCCATGCGCATGCGGTCGATATGCACAATATCAAAGGTTTTCTCAGACTGAATTCGCCGAATAGCATTTCTCATCCGGGATGAGGAACACCATAGTACCCGCAACGGCTTTTTAAGCATCATTCCAAATAAGCATTTGAGTATGGATTGATACGGATTAACAGCCAGGGTTTGGGCTGTAATTCCCATATCTAATAGAGGTTGGAGGTTGTCTTGAGATTGAACCGGCAGTTTCATGGCCAGGAGATGAACATCGTGCCGCTTGCTCAAATATTTAATGAAATTAAACGGCCTCCTACCGTCCGTTTCTGTGGGGATGCAGGGCGTGATAAACAGAATTTTCATTCAAATCAGTCCCCTAAACAACATTCTGAGTTGGATTATCGAAGGTAAATCATATTTTTAAGCGAACGAATCGAAAAGGTGTATTGGAAGGTATTTATACAGACACTTTTATTGGTTTTATATATAGTATAAAAAGATATAATGTTAGAAATTCATTAAAGTTTTGTTTAATTACCCTTTGTGAATGGAGTTGCGATGAAATCGTTTGTCACTTTATCAGTTCTTATTTTGTTATCAGCTCATGGATTTGCTTTAGATAATGTTGTGATTAATGAAATCCATTATAATCCGGACGAGGATGCTCCAGATGAATTTATTGAATTGTATAATCCAACCGATCGAGTGATAGATATTTCTGGCTGGGCTTTTGTCGAGGGAATTGGATTTCAGTTTCCCGATGGAACCCGTCTTGAAGCTAAAGAATATTTGATCCTGGTACAAAATCCACAATCCATACTATTTCGCCGTCACTCGGGAGAGATGTTTGGACCTTTTAATGGCAGATTGGCAAATGAGGGTGAATTTTTGATGTTACGCTCGCCTGATGGAACGGTGGTGGATGCTCTGGATTATAGTGATTCAAGGCCTTGGTCCCGTGGAGCGGATGGCTATGGTCCAAGTTTAGAGCGTATTTCTCCTGATATGGCCTCTGATGATTATCATGCATGGCGCGCTTCGCATAGGAATAGCGGAACACCAGGGAGTGAAAATACGGTGACGGCTGACTTGCCCCGTCCTATGATTTCCTCTTATCGGCTTGATCCTGTTTTTCCCACCTCGAATGATGATGTTGCTGTTGATATTTCATTCGATAGTGCTGACTTAATTGAATCAATCAAATTGCACTATATTCTTGAGCGTACAGGTTCAAGTGATGAGGAAAGTTCGCTCCCCATGGAATTAAAAAGCAAAAGCGGGGACCACATAACCTTTTCCGCACTGATTCCTAAGCAAGAATCCCAAACTTTAGTGCGTTTTTATGTTCAGGTCACTCGAAACGATGGGAAAGAGTTGTATTTACCCCATATCGCTGAGCCAAGGCCGTTCGAATCGTATTTTGTCTATGATAACGAAATACCATCCAAATTACCGATTATGTGGGTATATGCCATGAAATCGATTTCATTGCACGATGGTGAATCGATGCGGGTATCGGGTGTAGTGGTAAAACCTCTTGATGGTTCAGTTCAAGTTTATGACGGGCTTGATATTAGAAACTCGCGTAATGGCCACAAAATCAAATTCTTGAAAGGAGAAGAGTATCGTGGGGATCGAACGCTCAATCTGATTCCCGAAATACCCTCTGGTAGTACAACGGCTGGCTCCCAATCACCGCATGTGGAGCATTTATCTTATGAAATCTTTGAGGATTTTGGCGTTTTGGTGCCTCGATGCGATTGGTATCGCGTTATCCAAGGCACAATTCATCGGCAACAAATCCTAATCCAACAACCTAATGAACGTTTTTTAGCCATTAATGGGCGTAATGAAAATGCCAATATTTATAAAATTGCCTATAACGAACCGGGTGGCTATTCAAAACAAACGAATGTATTGGAAGATGATAGGGATTTACAGGAATTAACGGCTGCTATCCGAACGGCTAATCCGGCGGCCCGAGCCGAGGCATTGCACAGATATTTGGATATTGAGGAAGTGATGGGGTATGACGTAGCGGGTGTTTTAATGAGCAATTGGGATGGTTTTTTTAATAATATGTTTCTTTTGCATAATCCTCCCCCTATTGATAAGTGGGAATGTATTCCTTGGGATTTGGATAAGACCTTTGGCTATACCGATGGTGATTCCATGTTTGTTGAAATGCCACTAACATATCCATTGGATGGACGAGCCGCTGAAGCATCTCGACCACCGGGATTTATTTCACAATGGTTTCATTCTGATTATGAACTGAATCAAACGTACCTCTATCGCGTGCGCGATGCCTTGGATGGCTTGTTTTCGATCGAACGGATTGATTCCCTCATCGCAGAATATGAAAACCTGCTGAATGAAGATTTGGATTTGCTGGAAGATTATACCGGATCAACCAAGCGGGCGAGGCGTCGGCAAATTGAAGAGTCTTATGAAACCATGCGCACATTTGTTCGGCTTAGACACGAATATTTGCAAAGCCGAGTGCCAACCATGCTATATGGTTGGCCACTATATTAACCTCTTCTCTGGAGTCATTAAAAATGCTTTGAAATGGCATTAATGTTATTATCTTCATTGACATCTTTGATTGAATGCAGATAATAAATATTTATAAAAACTATTATTGGATTTATTTTATTTTTATTGTGTGGGAGGCAAGATATGAGTCGTTTATTTAAGAAGCAGGGATTCACCCTGATTGAATTGCTTATCGTCGTAGCTATTATCGGAATTCTCGCTGCCATCGCTGTACCAAATTTTTTGAATGCTCAGATTCGTGCTAAAGTATCGCGCACCGTATCTGACATGAAAACCCTGGAGACCACATTGGAAATGTACCGCGTCGATGCGGGGAACTACCCACCCTACCGTGGTCAACATCCAAATATTCTGCGTTGGATTATTCTGACTACTCCCATCTCCTATATTTCGTCAATACCGAAAGATCCTTTCTTTGTCTCGACATCGCAAGATGCGAGTAATTGGGGATCGGCGTATGATGTGGTACTCGTTAATGCCGCTCAAGATAATTTTAATTGGGACTGTTTGTGGGGTGCCTGGTATCGTATCAATGCGTGGGGGCCAGATGCACTCAATGACTGGGGTGGATGCCGCTCAGCTCGAGGGTATGGATGCGCCAATGGAACCCCAAATTTTCTGTATCAATCATCCAATGGTTTGGTCAGTAAAGGAGATATCGTTTGGCTTGGGCCAAATACCGGCCGCCGTACCAGCCCTCCATGCAATATAACCAATGGAATTTAAACCAAAATATTTTTATTAATTTTATGATTTGTTTTTTTTGAGAGTGCGTTTGGTTTCGTTTCCAATGTGTGCTCTCTTATTAATTCTATAAGCCAAAGGTGAAGAAAAATGTCCAAAAAGAAGAAAGACCAAGCATTTACTTTGATTGAGTTGCTAATTGTGGTAGCGATTATCGGAATTCTGGCCGCCATTGCAGTACCCAACTTCCTCAATGCCCAAATCCGGGCAAAATTGGCACGATCTGTCTCTGATATGAAAACGTTGGAAACAGCCCTGGAAATGTATCGCTTGGATGAAAATGATTATCCCCCCTGCAATAAAGCCAGAGTTGCTGGTAGTGGAGACCATTTCCATCCCAATGAAATTCGATTCTATCGATTAACAACACCGGTTGCTTTTTTATCTTCCGTGCCTGAAGATCCCTTTGCCAATACCTCGAATATGTCCGATTTTCAAAAATGGGGTTGGGCCTATGATTATGTCAACAATTATGATGGCAGCACCAACTCTGGTTGGGGACACCGATGGCGCATCAATAGCTGGGGGCCGGACCATGTCAATGGTTGGGGCGGCCAGCGTGATGGAAACTGTATTAATGGAAAGCCGGATTTTGTCTATCATTCCTCAAATGGTTTGACCAGCAAAGGAGATATCGTTTGGGTGGGAGCCAAGCAACCCGGCACCACCAACTACTGCGAAATCACCAACGGCTTCTAAGTTATTTAAATACACATTATCGGCCATACCTGTATTGGGTATGGCCGATTTTTATATTGTTATTAATATGGGTGGGTGGTGAATCAGAAATTTTCTTATCGTGTCAAGAAAATTTTCTTGACGGTTAATCTTCCGGACGATCTCCTGCTGGGGCCATTTTAACAATTTTTGGATAAAATTTAGCCAAGGTTTTCACCAGGTCGTATTGGGCTGCCATCACTTCATCAATGTCTTTATAGGCCATGGGCACTTCATCCAATCCCGCCGTTAGCAGTGTAACCCCCTGTTTTTCAAGATAGGCTTTGGTATCTCTCCAGTTAAAGATTTTCTTGGCTTGTTTTCGGCTCATTTTTCGTCCCGCCCCGTGAGCCGCGGAATAGAGTGAATTAGGCTCCCCTTTTCCGCGAACAACATAAGCCGGTGAGGCCATCGTACCGGGAATGATACCCAGGGTATCCTGGTAAGCGGGGGTGGCTCCCTTACGGTGAACGATCACCTCCTCGCCATTGTGGATTTCCTTCCAGGCGAAATTATGGTGATTTTCAATGTTCAGCAGCACATTCGCGCTCAATTTCTGTGCAATTTGTTCGTGGATACATGCATGGTTCGCAGCGGCATATCGACCCATCAATTGCATGGCATGCCAGTATTCCTGACCTGCTTCGGTATCCATATCCAGCCATGCCAAATGGGACAGTTCTTTTGGTAATTCAGGGTGTAGATCTTTTGCCAATCGGCTATAGAATCCCGCTACTTGAGCACCGGTTCCCCGGCTGCCACTGTGACTTAAAACTGCGAGATATTGACCAGGTGGAAGGGATAAATCATTTTTTTCGATGACGAATATTCCATATTCAACAAAGTGATTTCCACTTCCACTTGTGCCTAACTGTGCCCATGCTTTGTTCTTATGTTCATTGGTGATTTTTGTGATGGACCAATCTTCATCCATGACCGGATGCTGACGTTTTTTTTTGAAATCAGCGCCTATTCCAAAGCGTGTTTCACGCTCCAATACATCGATTAAACGATCGGCATCACTTTCAATCGATTCTACAGGGAGATCAAGAATGGACATTTTCATCCGGCAGGCGATATCCACTCCAACTGCGTAAGGAATGACGGCATTATTGGTGGCCAGAATTCCACCAATTGGTAAACCATAACCGACATGTGCATCCGGCATTAATGCACCGGCAACCGAGACAGGGAGTTGGCAAGCCCGATCCATTTGCTTTATGGATTCAGCATCCAAGCCGGATCCCCATTGCTGATATGGGGCTGGGGTTTCCCGCTCTTCAAATGGTTTTACCGTAGGCTGTTGATTTTTCAACAATTTTGCCAGTGAACCAAACGTCTCATGGTCAATATAATCTTCAGGTTGGTTAGCAACCGCACGAACCAATCGCCGGACTTCACCTTTGCCCATCCCTTGATTGACGGCAGTGGCGATGCAATTGACCGCTTCATTCATGGGTTTTCCTTTTGGGATTCCGTATTTTTTCAGTTCTTTCTTTCTCATAATTCACACATGGTTTATCTATTAAGAATGTTTAAAGACCTAAAATTCTTTTCTTCCATTCATTTTGTGTCACACAATTCATAATTATTATACCAGAAATTGATTTGTACCGTTCTTTTCCAGTATTATACCTGCTAAAATTTAACTATGTGTTTATACTCGATTTATTCTTGAACTTATGAGCAATCAATATATTATGATAAACAGATGATGATGATAATATTATTTAAGCCGGTTCACTTGAAATTGGCCTGAACTCTGAATAAGCCGGTTTAGTGGCTTTTATTATGGAAAATTTTTTTCCAGAAGATATTAGATCTTTATTCATGTCGGGAGATGCCAATCAAATCTACCGGCAGATTCAGTATTCCGCTGATATAGCCCACGATGAATTATCAAAAACCCAAAACTTGGAAGATTTCGATCAAACCCTTGGCGATGAAATAAAAAACAGCATACATGAATCATTGGAATGTGCTGGAGAGTTACGTTCGTTTTTAAATACCACTAATAATAAGATTAAACGGGAAAGACGATTGAATCATACCCTTCGTAACATGATCAAGCCGTCAGAAAATGATTATGGGATATTTTTTGAACAATGTTTGATTTATTTAACCGAAGAATTCCACACCATCTCAAATAATGTGAGAAAATCATTAGAAACCATTCGTGAATTCATTAATATGTCAATTGGATTTCGGATTCAACTGATTGCATGTTGGGATGAAATTCTTACCTGCCATCAAGAGTTGGTTGCTGAACAAATTGTAGCGCTGAGTCATCGGCTTTCTGAACTGGCTATTCTTTTACAAGAAGAAAATGCGATTGAACATGTCCGCAATTTATTGGAATCATTAAATATCAAGATACATGATAAAGTTCGACACGAGGATCTTCCGGAGTCGACAGAAGAATTGCGAATGTTGTTTGAGGAAGATTTACAAAATTTACAGACTTCCGGTAATCAGTTGAATTATTTGCGTGCTCAGCATCATGAATTACGCCTCGTTCAATCAGAACTTTATAATCAATATAAATATATCAAATCACAGGATGCGCCTTTACCCATTAATCAACCTTCAAAATCCAATAAACCTGAAAAGCAACACAAAAGAATGGCTTATCATACTCATAAAAAGTCCAGTATTAAAAAATCTCCGAAATAATGCTTGAATATTGGTTTCTCTTTTTGAGAAATCTCAAAAATATTTTGTTAATTTGAAATTTTTGGTTAAAAAATTAAGAACAACAGCCAAAAGATATTCTTGCTTTTGTTATATATTGCTACAATAAGGAATAAGGGAAAAACTCATTGAATTGTGATTTAACTTCCATAATGGAAATCATTGAACGACTGAATTATATTTGGTTTTGCAATTGATTTGAGTTAGGACATCTTCATGGATTTGAAAAGCGCATCTCCACAAGACCTTAAGTATCTTATCATCTCAGGTGATGTTTATAATATTTATCGGTCAATACAGTATTCTGCGGATTTAGGATTGAAGGAACTGCAAAAAACCGAAAAAATTAAGAAATTTGACCCTGAATTAGGAAGTGAAATCCGTGATACGATTAAGCAAACTCTAAATCGAGCGGGGGAATTGCGATTTCTTCTAAACACTGTCAACAATAAATTATTAAGGGAACAACGTTTGGATGTTACCTTAAAAAATTTGACGAATAACAAGACTGCTGATTTTGGGATGTTTTTTCTGGCCTGTCTTAATGTTCTTACAGAGCCTAATTCCGGCTATTCACCCGCTGTTATTGATGCAGTCGGAAAGATACAAGATGATATCAAATTATCAATTGGATTTCGTATCCAAATTATTTCCTGCTGGGATGAAATTTTAGTATGCCATCAAGAATTATTAGCTGAACAAGTTGTCTATTATGGTCAACGGGTATCTGAAATTGCAACAATAATTAAGGATGAAGATGCATTAAGAAAAATTCGTTCTTTGCTTGATTCAATCAATATAGAAATTAAAGAATCGGCCGGGGATTTAAACCTGCCGGATTCCATCTCAGAATTAAAAAATATTTTGTATGGAGAAATTGAATCGCTGGAATATTCATGTTGTTGTATCACGATGTTGAATGGTCAACGTGAAAAAGTCAGAAGCGTCCATTCCGAATTGGTTGAACAGTACAAGCGCTCCAATATCAAACCGGACGATCATCAAACTTCCTCTCAATCGATAACCCCTCCATCGGTCAAGCGTAAACCTGGCAGCCGAATGTTTATTCGCAAACGGGGCCAGGATAATTAACTCACGGTTTTCAAGCATTGCTTTTGCAATCAGTTTGTCCATTGTGTTTCGCTTTGGAACAAATATAATTGCAACCTTCAGTAACATGATATTATTGTTTCAAATATAAAGAGGGGAAAAAATGAATAAATTTTTTTATGTTTTTCGATTTTTTGGCTATGTTGGAGTTTTTTTCCTTTATATTGTTTCTGTCCAAATAGGATTTACGGATGAAGGCAAAATTGAATTGCATGAAGAGACTTTGCAATGCAGAACGTGTGAATATATTAGTGAACAGCGTGAGCGGATTCGAATGGGCAAAAAGCCTGTAGAAGATACCCGGTTTGTACCCGAAGGTTTTTGGTCAAAGGAAGGATCATTTCAACTTGATGGCGGTGTTTGGCAATGGCCAAATAAGTATGTGGGTGTGAATGATAATCGCATAGATTCGGATGGGGATGGACTTCGGGAATGTTGGTATAAAGTGGATTTCAGCGGATTTGTAAATGATGGATTATACACCCAACAGGAAGTCGATCTTTTCCTTTCAATTTTTTATGAATGTATTGATGTATATAATCAAGTATTACAGCATGTTGGATTGGAGTTTATGGAAACCACCGATTCCAATCATCATGTCATGTTTCAAGCCACCTCGGATGCTGAATTGGGATCGAGCATTGGACTATCTACCTTATTTGGCGCATGGTATTCCGATAGCCCGATTTGCAAGTTTCGCAGTTCATATTCCCGCTTTGGCGCGTTGAGGCATTTATTGGATCAAGGGGCCCCCAATGCGGTATATAAAAACCCTCCTGGCAGCCCTTATGTCTATGTTTTTGGACGTGAGGATTTTTATAATCAAGCCGAACGATTTACCTATGATCCCATCAGCGAAACCTTTTTGCATGAAATTGGCCATTTAATGGGCCTGCATCATCCGTTTGATTCGATTTATGATTCAATAAACGGTGCAGACAGTGATTATCACATTGATTGGCTGGCCAAAACAAACGTGACGAATAATCCACCTCATGCTCGATCAACCGTCTTGAGTGGGGAGGATTTTGGGCAGACTGGCTGGAGCCGTTCGTTTATTAATACGTTTATGACTTATGATCTTCTCCCGCGGTATGCTTTATTTCCGGATATTCCTCCACCGACCAAAGCATTTATTGCCCATTACTATGGAATCGACAATCCGGTTAACGCACAGGTTTTATTTGATCAGGCATTGGCAGAACATAATGCCCACTCACCCTTGGCAATGGGGGGAGCGATTGAATCAGAACCGAACGATCAATCTTCTCAGGCTAATGAGGTGCAGATTGGGCAGACTGTTTTAGGCGCTCTTTCCTCACGAGATTCCAACGATACGTTAATGCTGGAAACTTATGGTGATTCCCAGGATTGGTACCATATCGAGGTGCATCCAGCTGATGTTGGACGTTTTATTGATGTTGAGTTGCAATTTGCCTCGACTGAGTATGGCAACTTTTACTACACATCGAATGGTGTCTCTTATGATGGAGATTGTTTGTTGCAAGCATTTGATGCATCGGGGAATTTGGTTGGAAACAGCAACACAGAAGAGTTTCCTATCATGCGTTTTGAGCCAACATTAGCGGGTGAGTACAAAATATTGGTTCGAAATCCTCTCAATGCAGAGCGTAAAACCAAAAAGGACTATTTAATGACCATCGAATTTATGGATGGCAATCCACCAACTTTGCCAACGGCTACCCCAATTATATCAGAAACACCGACGCTAACACCAACACCGCTCCCTCAAATCATCCCAACCAATACGCCAACCAGGACACCGTCACCTTCACCTAGCCATTCGCCCACTCCGGTTCCAGCAGTTACACCTGAACCCACCGTCAAACGTAATGTGTTTGTTTATGATCATGCTGATGCAGATGTTGATCTGACCGGGCGAACGGATTTTGATCCTTTGGATGATGTTGCCCTGACCATTAAGTGGGATATTGAACAAGGCAATGCCACATCATGGGATATTTATGTGCGAAAAGGACTGGGAGGACCCAAGTTTTTAGGCCGAGTCGCTGACCCTGCTGCGAAGAAGATAACGTGGGGAAAAGATGCTCAATATATAATGCCAGCCTTCAACAATGGACCGGATTTAAATGCCGCTTACTCATTCCGTGTGATTCGCCTGGATGATCAATTGACCTCTGATGATTTTGTTGACCAAGCTGGATTTGTTGGATTGAATTTAGAGGGTGGAAATAATGTACCTGTTACTCAACCGGCGATACCTAATTTGAATCCTGGTGAGATTGTGGTTTATGATGATCTCTTGGGGGGAAACAACTTAGCCCCGGTTGATGGTATTGGTGTTGATACGGATTCTTCTGATTGGCGCGCCTTGCAGATTGCCTGGAATTTTGGAGTTCATTCTTCTGAAGTGCGTGATTATCAACTGTTAATACGCAAACAAGATGAGCAACAATTTACCTTTATAGGCCAAACCAACAATGGTTCGATTAATTATTATTGGTGGACCCAGGATCAGAAATTCAAAGCAAATTCACCTTTTGATCAGGGGCCTCAGGATGGTGAAGTGTATCAATTTCAGGTGGTTATGTTTCCTTTTAATGGTTCTCCCCAAAGTTTAACCAGTGGTATGATTCAATATAATGTTGAAGAATAATGGATTTGCTACCAAATTGAATTACAAAAGGAGCCAATAATGGACCAACAAGTAACTGTCGTTGCAACGATAAAAGCGGCACCCGGTAAGGAAGAGCAAGTAAAACAAGCACTTCGGAAACTGATTGAGCCAACCCGGAAAGAAGAAGGATGTTTAAACTATGATCTGCATCAAGCTCTGGATGATCAATCGGTCTTTCTGTTTTATGAAAATTGGGAAAGTAAGTCGCTTTTGGATGAACATCTTCAAACGCCTCATTTAAAAGCATTTATGGATGAAGCAGAGGATTTATTGGCTGAACCGGTTGATATTCGTTTGTGGAAAATGGTAAGCAATCCCACTTAAATAGTTGGTTTATTTGCGATTGCTTTATAGATTTGATATGTTTCGCTTGCTACCTCATCCCAGCTGCGGCTAAATTTGCGGCTGGGATGTTTTTCATTATGGGTGACGAATTCATACATATTCTTTAACCATGCTTCTGGTTGATCGTAGGGGATAAATGAAGCCAAGTCGCCAAGCACTTCCCGGTGAACGGGAATATCAGAGGCCAACACCGGTGTGCCGCATGCAAGCGCTTCCGCAGCCGGTAAGTCAAAACCCTCATAATGGGAAGGTGCAATAAACGCTGCTGCATGGCGATACAACGCAGGAAGATGCTCATCCGGAACATATCCTAGCCGGTCAACACCTGCCAGGTCTCTTTCATGATGGTTGACCATCCAGCCATATCGACCTGCTAGAGCTATGCGAATAGTTGGTGTCTTCTCACGTAACTGTTTGAAGGCATTTAAGATGGTAGTAATGTTTTTCCGGGGTTCCTGGGTAGCGACCATCAAGAAGAATGGTGAATGGAGATTATAACTCTTCAATACTTCTAAATCGGTGGAATGGCTCTCAGCATTAAAATGCCTGGGATCGACACCTAATGGAACAACTTTGACTTGTTTAGGTGTAAAGCGTGATAATTCAAGTTCAGTTGCCACGGTTTGTGAATCGGTAATGACAATTTCCGCTTTGCGGATGGATCTCGGTATTACATATCGATAAAAAATTCGGCGGGTTAAGGGAATTTTGTGCTGGTGTTTTTCGAAGGCAAGATCATGAATCGTTACAACCTGGGGAGATACGATTGATCGAAATACTGGGGCGATAAAAGCTGGAGAATGAAGAACTTCCGGTTTTAACCAATTTACCCATTTCGGTAGAGCGGCTTGTTCCCAAATCATTCGTTTTAAAGGCGCTTTGACTGGGACGCTGTAAAAGCGGGTGTTGGAATGATGATTCCATGATCGTGGAAGGTGAAAATCTGATGGTAATATTATTGATAAGCGTAATGATTTCAAATTGTTATTCAATAAACCCTGAATCAAGCCAAACGTATAGCGGCCGGTTCCGCTGCGATTGGTGATTGGCAAGGCATTAAGTAGAAGATGCATGATTTAAAACCTCAATAAAATGATGATGAAGCTTTCGAGCAACGCATTCAGCGGAGTAGAGTTGTTCCACCCGAACACGTCCTTGGAGTGAGAGGCGTTGGCGAAGTTTGAAATCCTGAAAAAGCATCAGGATCCGTTCCGATAAAGCGTTAGGTTGTTGCTCTGGAAATACCAAGCCCGCATCACCGATGACCTCTGGGATAGCCCCTGAATCCGAGCCAATAACGGGTGTACCACACGCCATGGCTTCAATTAAGACCCGACCAAATTGTTCCTGCCAATGAGAGGTGGTACGCGATGGAAGGATTAAGGCGTCCAATTCATGATAAATCAAAGGAAGTTTTTCATGAGGAACGGGTTTCATGAATGCCACACGCTCGGATAAACCTAATTCCCTTGCTCGAATTTCCAGGCGCTGCCGTGCAGGACCATCGCCGATAAGCCTTAAGCGTATGTTGTCATCCAAATCAACCAATGACCAAAGTAAATCCTCCAGTCCTTTTTCATCACACAAGCGCCCAACATAACCTAATGTAAATAAGGGACTTCCATCAAATGGCCGGTGGTATATAAAGCGGTCCAGGTTGACAGCGGAAGGAAGAACATCCCATTGTTTATCGAAACCTTTGGTCTGCAGCACCAATCCTCCTTTCGAATTGGAAACCATCATCCGGGCAGCATGTTTTAAAACATACCGTTCCATATACCGAAAGGGAGGAGGATAGCGCTTGGGAATATCCTGATACGTATAAAGGATATAGGGGACACCAGGGACGTGTCGCTGACACCAATATGCACATAACCAACCCATGATCGAAAACGGTTCCTCAATGATATAGAGGATATCGGGTTGGATGCGTTTAAACAACCAAGGGAACGTAGGTTGGATATGTAAAGCCCCGTGGAATTTGAAAAAGGTGGGATGAGAGTGAATCTCAATAGATTCATTCTCGCCATATTCAAGACGAGTGTATTGGGGCAGAGCCTGCCGCCAGGAGGGTGCGGTTAAAAGATGGACATCCCAGCCAAATTGCTCGTTTAATAAACAAAAAGGCTTTCGGTAAGAAGGGTATAAAGCGGCATGCCATATGACTAAAACAACAGGGTGTTTTTTCATATCTTGAAATTTATCTGATACTTAAACGACAAAGTAATTGTCGTGGCCAGGGACAATTAAATCTGCAATTTTTGCAATTCGATCGATGGATCGCCGGGCTTCTTTAATATCTTCCGAGTTTTCTGAGGGTTCACGGCTGTCAAAATGCTCAAACGTAAGAATAGCATCACCGGCGATAACTACCATACCCTCTCGTGTTTCAAATAATAAAGATGTCAATCCGTGGGTGTGCCCTGGAGTTGAAATAGGTTCCACTCCTGGAATGGAATGCTCCTCAATGGGAATGATGCGCGATAAGATATTTTTCTCTTCTTCACTGGTTTTTGATTGTCTTGACCACCATTGGATTTCAGTTCGTGCCATTAACCATACTGACTTTTTGAATTGATGCAATGCACTGAAATGATTTTTATGAAAGTGGGTTAAAAAAACCGTATCGATATCTTCAGGCTTAAGAGATGTTCGACAAACTAGAGCCTCTTCCAGGCTAAAGGGTGAATGATTTCCCGGATCGACAAGAATTCGCCGGTTTCCGGATTCAATAAAAGTTGTGGTGCATGCATGTCTCTTTCCTGGCGGATCATAATCCCAGACATTATGATTATATAAGTAACCTAGAGTGATTATTCTCCACGTCGGATTTTTCATGATGATCTATCTCTAATCAATTGTTGAGCTTATTTTTTTGAGTTAGGTAACTACTTTCATTTCGATTAGTGGTCAGCCGTTTGAAGTATCATTCTCCTTCCAAGACTGGGAGGGGCTAGGGGATGGTTGATAAGAAAACGTTGAGTAAAATCATTTAACCCCCTCCTAACTTCCCCATTTCATTGGGGGAGGAATAGTGGGATAGATTATAAGTTTTCAATACCTTTCCACTTCATAAGGCTGATACATTACTCATTTCGATTATCATTTGATTTCATTATAGATGTTAATCCATGATTTTGGTGGAAAATAAGATGAAAAATGGTGAGATTTTCTGGAATCATTTCAGTAAGAGAAGGCTTTCCGATACATAAATTAATATAATTCAGTAGTTTACTAAGTTATCTCTAAAGCAGGTTTTATGTTGGTGATGTTATTATTCTTACGCTGATCATTGTGATTGAACCCAAAATTCCCCCAGATGTTTACAATTAATGATTAAAGATTTATTACACTCTGCCGATAACGATATTGAACACGTCTCTATGATGATAAAGAGACAAGATTAAAATTCGCGATTCTTATCTTCTGGTGGGTATTCAATTAATAAGCGAATTTTAAGGTCCTAAAGGATTAGGATGTAAATAGGTGCCAAAATGGAACTCAATGTAAACGCACTTGCCCAATCGTTAAACACCCAAGCCGTCATGGGCATGTTGCTCACCAAGGTTTTGGGTCAAACGGAAGAACTGATCAAGCAGCAAGCGACTGTCAATATCCAGAACGCCGAAGTGGTTCCCGCTCCTGTTGAAGAGGGAGTTGGCGAATCAGTAGACGTGGTGGCGTGAATGGAGTATTTAATGGCCGCATATAGCAAGATCAACTTGTAATCAATCGTTTTTCAACGAGACGCTCAACCTCTGCCCACACCTTTTCGATTGATTCTTCAGAAGAGATAACTATATACCTTTCCGGATCATTTTTTGCCAACTCCAAAAAACCCTTTCGAACTTGTGTCATGAATTCGATTGATTCAGATTCAAAACGATCTTTGACCACTTCACCATGATTTCGCTCTTGAACACGCTGTATTCCGTGTTTGACATCAATATCCAGGATAATGGTTAGGTCGGGTTTTTGATGCCAGGTGGCGAATTGGTTTAAATAATCCACTTTAGCCAGTTCCACATGTCTTCCATATCCTTGGTAGGCCATGGTTGAGTCGGTATGGCGGTCGAGAATTACTATTTTTCCTTGATTTAATGAGGGAATTACCACATTCCGCATTAATTGAGCTCGAGCGGCTTCGATTAAAAGCAACTCGACTTCAGGTTCGAGTGGAAAGGTGGAAGAAAGCAATATCTGGCGGATGGATTCACCGACCTCTGTTCCGCCCGGTTCACGGGTATAGATGATGGAAAAGCCTTGATTCGACAACCATTGCTCCAATCGTTTGGCAATAGTTGTTTTGCCAGCACCTTCGATTCCCTCAATGGTGATAAAGCAACCTGTTGTGTTTTGTACCGGTGTAGTTTCAGACATTGGCTGCTTTGTAAACTGTATCCACTTTTTCCAGGATGTTTTCCAATATCTTATCGGGGGTCATCCCTTCGGCTTCACCTTCGAAATTCAGGATAAGGCGGTGGCGCAAGGCTGGTTTGATGCTGGTTCGGATATCATCGAAACTGACATTGTAACGCCCATCCAGCAGGGCTTTTATTTTACCGGCCAGGATAAGGGCTTGAGCGCCCCGGGGGCTTGAGCCATATCGCACGAATTGGTTGGTCATATCGGTGGCAAATTCGCTCCCCGGATGGGTGGAAAGCACACAACGGACAGCATAATCACGAACATGAGTCGCGATGGGCACTTCGCGGCAGAGGATTCGCATTTCGCGTACCTGTTCACCGCTCATGATTTTTTGTGGCATGGGTTCTTCCTTGTCGGTGGTGCGCACCAATACTTCTGTTAATTCTTCACGTGAAGGGTATTCAACAATTAATTTGAGTAGGAATCGATCCAGCTGGGCTTCCGGCAAGGGATAGGTGCCTTCCATTTCCAATGGGTTTTGAGTGGCTAGCACGACAAAGGGCTGATCAAGAGTATACGTGGTTCCACCGGTGGTAACCCGGTGTTCTTGCATGGCTTCCAGTAGAGCGGATTGGGTTTTGGGGGTTGCCCGGTTGATTTCGTCCGCTAAAACAACATTGGTGAAGATTGGTCCTCGTTCAAAACGGAATGAGCGGCTTCCATCCTGCGCCTGGTCAATCACATTGGTTCCGATAATATCGGCAGGCATCAAGTCTGGCGTAAATTGAACACGTGAAAAATCGAGGTCCAACGCCTGGGACATGGTACGAACCAATAATGTTTTACCCAAACCCGGTACACCCTCAAGCAGGGCATGGCCTCCCGCGAAGAGACAAACCAAGGCGCCGTCGATAATTTCTTGACTACCGACGATGACCTTTCCTATTTCTTCGCGAAGCCGAATAAAGTCATCACGAAACTTTTCCGTTCTTTCTTCAATACTCATCTTGTTCCCCTTTATCGTTTGAATGAATCAAAATAGCCGATGAAGCCTATCAATGCAACGGTTGTTTATGAAATAATGTAACACGATTATTGGCTTGATAACCAGTTTTGGATTTAATGATAAACGTATTTTGATCACGATTGAATAAGATAAACATGGTTAATCGACAAATTCATATCTCTATCCTGCTCTTATATGGATGGACGTTTTGGCTTGGATGGTGGATCTATACACATTCCATTGCAGATGGGGGATTGGCCTCGTGGGATGGATTTGAGCGATGTGCTTGGGGAGCGAATATATGGCATGATCTACGCCATTTGGATTATTCACAATTCTGGGTACATACTCATGAGCAGGTGGTGTGGCCTTTTTTACATTCCTGGTTGACAGGAGCGTATTTCTTACTTTTTCAGCCTTCATTAGCATCAGCGCGTTTAATTTCCCTGACGGCCTATGTATTAGGCAGTGTATTGATATTGGCCAGGTTTAATCTTGTTCCACGTTTTTCCTCAGACGATAAAGGCATGTGTAGATATGATTATTCGCTCATCACAGGTGGTGTTATTGCGTGGAGTTTATTTACCTGTTCTCCTTTGGTTATTCAACAAGCCGCGGGGATTATGAGTGAGTTATTGGGTTTTGTGCTGGTATTCATGGCCATAACCGCTTATGAGGAAGAGTTGTTATCAAAACGGTTGCGTGTCTGGATTTCCGCTTGTGCATTGATCTTACTCTTTTACTATAAATATAACTTTGCTTGTTTAACCTATGCCGGTTTCTTTTTGGCGGTTGGATTGAAAGAGCGATTTCGTGTAAAGCGTTTGATAGCCGGGGAATATCTTATCCTTTTTGGTGTTCCGTTGATCGGATTGGTGTTATGGCTGCTACCTGACTTCAATCATAAAATCCAAGGATTTTTTGGATTTGCGTTTAACAATCCTGCCGCGCGCACTCCATTTAGTCTTGAGAGCCTTTTCTTTTATCCCGGGCAAATCAGTGAATATTATTTTCCGTCTCAATGGATTGCTTTACTTGTGTATATAGGTGTGGCTGTTTCATTCGTGGATCGGGTTTTAAAACGGCAGAGTGATGTGCTGGTGATGTGTATGGTTGTTCATTTCGCCGCTGCCGTAATCCATCCAATGAAAGATATACGTTTCGTGTTTATCCCTATGTGCTTGATGTTTGTTTTAGCAAGTGAAGGATGGCAGGGGTTGATCCAGGATATTTTTAAGCGGTGGACGAGGGTAAGCCTTATCGTAAATGCTATCTTGGTTGTCATAGTATTCATACCTGCTATTTATTATCAGCAGGATGTGCTCCGAAAACCTCATGTTTCGCAAAGCCAGATTCATCAAGCTCCCATTCGAACCATTCTTGATCGAGTATCAAAAGATGATCGGATTGCTTTTCTAATCGCGCATGATATCGTGATTCCCCCGGCGGTTAGTTATTATTTGATTACGAATTTAGATACTACTCAGAGGGGGGATCAGAATGGCAAGCGGTGGGATTTCCTGTATTTGTTTCATTTAAAAGAGGCAGTTGAATCTTTATCGGATGAGGAGAAGGTGAAACAACTGCAATATAAACTTTTCTTAATGCAAGCCAATAAAATTGTGACGATTGAATCGACAGCCCCCCATAAAATTGCCCGATATGAACAGTTATTTGCCGGGACGCAGCAATATATTGAAATAGTTCCTGCCTTGGATGATTTTGAATTGATAGTGGAGCGTGATTTCCAAACGTCTGATCTACGATTGAAAATATACGAATCAAAACATTAAGATTCTGCTGATTTATGGCTCAAGGCATCAACATGCTCTTGTACAACTTCAGGGGGGGAATCTTTTACCAACTTGCGAAATGACCAGACCAGGAAAAAGATATCGTCTACCCGGCCCATAAACAGGAAGGGGAAATCTTTGACCAAATCAATGGGTAGAAAAAAGTAGGCAATGGAAAAATAGCAAAATAGTTTGAGATGATAGGGAACTCGTGGATCGCCCAATAAACGGGAAAACAACCGTATAAAATTGGGGAGGTGAAATATAAAGGTCAAAACCGTTGTCGGTGAAAAACGGCTAGCCGCTTCCATGAAACGTGAAAAAACAAAAGGACCGCGCATTATACCCCGTTCGCTCAGAGATATTCTTTAATATAAGGATATTATAATCCCAAGCGTTGTCGAAGGGTATTGCGCGATATGCCTAACAACTTCGCCGCTTGAACCTGATTATTGCCGGTTTTTTCCATAGCCAGTTTGGAAAGTTCGCTTTCTAACCATTGGAAAATTTTCATAGGCTTGTTGTTTTGTTGGCTCAATATTTGGTTCCACAATTGATGAAGCGCTTGTTCGAGATTGTCTTGGGTTAAGGTTTCAATGACTTCGGGTCCCGTGGGTGTGGTTGATTTTTCCCAATTGGATTTGTTGGGTAAAAGATGATCGATGGTGATGATATTTCCCCGTGCCAATAGAAGCGCGCGTTGAATGGCATTTTCCAGTTCACGAACATTGCCCGGCCAGTTGTAGTTGGATAAAAAATCAGCCGCTTCTTTGGATAAGGGCAGGGTATCATATCCCGCACAACGGGCAAAATATCGGGCTAATAAAGGAATATCGCTGCGACGCTCGCGCAAAGGGGGAAGATGGATATTAACCACTTGCAAGCGATAAAAGAGATCCTCACGGAATTTATTCTCTTTAACCATGGCAGCCAGATCCTGGTTGGTCGCGGCTATGATACGAACATCGGTTCGGATAATTTCCTTGCCGCCTACCCGTTGGAAGGATTTATCCTGAAGAACCCGTAACAGTTTCCCTTGGGTAAGGAAGGTCAATTCTCCTATTTCGTCCAGAAATAGCGTACCTTTTCGTGCTTGTTCGAACTTACCAATGCGGCGTTCATGGGCACCAGAAAACGCACCCTTTTCATGGCCGAACAGCTCACTTTCCAACAGTGTTTCAGGAATGGCAGCACAATTGATAGGGAGAAAAAGGTTGTTTTTTCGCGGACTATGACTGTAAATTGCCCGTGCAACCAGTTCTTTGCCGGTACCGCTTTCGCCGGTAAGAAGCACGAGGGCGTCGCTATCCGCTACTTTGCCAATCAATTTATATACATCTTGCATGGCAGATGAATTACCGATAAGCATATCATTGGAGCCGGAAAAGCCTTCCTCTGTTCCCCAAACCACTGATTTTTGCATTAATCGGCGTGTTGAAAGCGCATTTTGGATGACTTCCATCATCTTGGGAGGATCAAATGGTTTTAATATGTAATCGAAAGCTCCCAGGCGAGTGGCTTCAATTGCCGAGGTGGTGGTGGAATAAGCCGTCATAATGATAACGGGAATACGCTGGTGTTTCTTGTTAATTTCCTTTAAGGTCGTCAGGCCATCCAAATTCTCCATTTTGATGTCCATGATGATCAAATCCGGTAATGTATGCTCAAGGATATCAAGTGCTTCCATGCCGGAGGTGGCATTGACAATTCGGCAGTTTAAAGGTTCAAGAAAACGTTTAAATGAATAATGAACGTCTTCTTCGTCATCCACGATTAAGATGATAGAATCGTTTTCTGAGCGATTCATGGTGTTTTTTCCATCCTCAACTCTGATTTGTGTGAAATTAATGTTCAATTTTAGTCTTGAATTCTTGTATTATAGCTTGACTATAACCTATGTAATCATTCATAATGTTTTGTAAATATTTTAGCAAGAGTGATACCAAAAAGAGAGAATGGAACGATGGTTGATTTTTCCTTTACCGAAGATGATTTGGATGAACTTCCAGAAGAGGATACGGATGAGCAGAACACAGAAGATAGCGATGCTGTGCATTCTGTCATTGCTCCTGATGTGGAATTAAATGGCACTTTAAAGTTAAAACATGCCATTGATTTTTCTGGTACCTTTCAGGGTGATATTGAGTCAAATAATACCGTCAATATTAAGGAAGAGGGCAATTTTGAAGGCAAAATTGATGTTTTTAACCTTGTGATTGAAGGTATCGTAAAAGGTGAAATGGTTGCCCGGAAGCGTTTGGAAGTGCGGGAAGGTGGAACATTCATTGGTGATTTGGAAATCCAGCCTGAAATCATTATTCTCTCAGAATTTGCTTCTTTTGGAAAAGATAAACAAACGGCTGAATCATTTAAAAAAGAATATGTTCGCAATCGAACATCATCCCCCCAAACCAAAGAACAAGAAAAAGGCTCAAGTGACAAATGATCTGTTTAAAAATAAACAGATCGAAAATTTGTTGTTGATATTCAAACATTTTTTTCAAACGGCGGGTTTTGATGAAAGCAGTTAATCTGCTGTTTTGATATGTTGTTATCCTGCTTTGTTTTACCCTATTAATCCATCAACCAAACCTATAGAATTGATTCTCAACTCAATTTATTACCAGATGAGAGAATGGGGATTGCTATGAGTCAATATTCACGTCGAAATTTCATGAAACATACTGCGATGGGAGCCGCCGCGCTTGGATTGGCTGCTCATGAGAAATCGGTTTATGCACAAGAACGGGGTGAACGGGCTTCACAGGATCAATCCGTCAAAGTTTTGAATCCCAAGAATCGTGTTCCACTTAGTTTTATTATCGATGATTCCACCTGTTTAGTGAATTTGGCATATTATGGCATCCCTCAATTTCATCAATCATTTCCTGATCGATATAAGCAGCCTTGGCGTGAGTTGCCTCAAGAAATCCCCGATGCATTTGTAAGGAAATTTGGTGAATGGTGCCATGAGCATGGCGTGAAAGGAAAATACAGTATCGTTCCCTATCCCGCGTGTGTTGGTTGGGTGGATCGTTTCATACCGGGTTGGTCCAAAAAGGAATTGGAGGACAGTCTGGAGTTAGTGCGAACCTTAATGGTTCCCGATTGGGATATTCATCCTGAAATGGTGTCTCATACAAGAGTGATCGATATAAAAACCGGGCGTCCCTATGCTGATTCCAGCGAATATTACATGGAGAATTGGCGTTGGACAGATGATAAATCAGTGGATCAGCTCGCAGATTACATAGCCTATGCATTGCAAATTCTAAAAAATGCCGGATTAGAATGTGAAGGCATGACCACACCGGGCGGATTTGGAAACCGGGTGCTGCCAGAATTATCTCAGGCGACTTTGCAGGCTTGCCGTGAGGTTTATCAGACGGAAATTCCCCATTACTTCCGGCACTTGTATACCGATGAACGCAGTGTGGCTCCTCGAGTGGAGTATGCCAATGGAATCGATGGGCCGGATCCTGAGTGCGTTGTTTCGATCATTGGATGCACTGGAGATTGGTTTGGTGGTTGGGATGGTTTGAATCCAGGATTAGTGGATCGATTAATCACGGAAGATTTAAAGGGTGGACGCATGCCCGAGGTGATCGAACGAGGGGAACCGGCAATTATGGTTTGCCACTGGCCGGGAATTTATTTCAATGGAGAAGAGATTGGATTTAACATTTTTAAAGAAGCTGTGCGCCGCATGCATGCCGCTTATGATAACTTGATTTGGTTGAAATTAAGCACCATTTCACGTTATTGGGCAGCTAAGGAACTTACGACGATTAAACGAATCGGGAACCGTGTGCAATTCAAAGCACCGTTTGCCTCACCATTTTACACTGTGGAAGTTGCTTCCACTGCCAATTCCGTGCCAAAGCAAATTATCGCCGGAGAGCAAAAACCGCTTAAAGAAGTGAATGATCCCTTGAAATTGGATACGGGGTGTTGGGTAAGGAAAGAAAACAAGGCCATTGTTTGCATCGACTTGCCAAAAGGTAATTCTGAGGTGGTTGTGTGATCTTATAATCTAAGCCCCTGAGTTTAAATCAATCAGATGAAGGGGAAGGCTTTGCAGAGTCCGGAAATCCGGATCGGTTGTCACAAATAGTGTGCAACCGTAATGAACAGCAAACGCCACATGCGTGGCATCAAATGCTTTTAAGCCATCCTGTTGTGAATAAAAGAGTGCGTTCTGGAAAACAGAGTCAAATGTGGGTATATGGATTGCTTCTGCAAAAACTTCCTTATAGCCTAATATTAGTTCCAGTTGGTTTTTCCGTTGAGGTTTGATTAAGGCTTCAAGAACAATTAAATCAGATAGGCAGAATTTCCATCCATCTTTTTTTAGTTCATGCAGTTCTTCTTGGATTAAATTGCGATAGATGGGAATTCCCTCGCCTCGAATTATCCATATAGAAGTGTCCAGGTAGGCGTATTTCAATTTTTATCCCTTTATTTCATGTAAATCACGAAGAATATCATCAGGGGTGCGGCGTGGGAAATCGAGTTTGTCAATTTTTTCAAAGACTTTCTCAATATCCTCCCAATTTCCTTTATCTGAATTGACAATTTGACTACTGCATGTCTGTAAGGTGATCTCATCCCCCGGCTTCAAATCCGGTGATTTTACCCGTAACACACCATTTTCTGTCACTTCGGCTATTAATGCCATTGGGATAGGTCTCCTGATCTATTTTAATAATTTTGTTTATGCGTTTAATCTATGGTCAATGTTTAGTATACTGCAGCGGTAAAAAGGAGTCAAATTTATGTTCATACTTGATTGACAAATAGATTCCATCGTGGTCCGAAGGAGAAGTCTGAAAGGTTATTTAAATTGATAAATTATGATTTTCTTTGTTTACTTGAAAAAATAGGGTAATTAGGAGTAATATAGTTGTCACAGCATTAATTGAATTCAGCATGAAAGTAGGCAACTCTGATGTACTCATCACGATTATTCCTTGTTTTTTACTCTATCCTTTATTTTCTCATTGTTCCATCTTTCAATTCATATGCTCAATTGTTGCCAGTCGCTCGTAGTCCTTTGTTTTCAACATCGGGTGATTGTGCTGTTTGCCACACCTCACTAACGGATAGCGCTGGTAACGATGTATCCATCGACTCGCATTGGCGTTCAACCATGATGGCCAATAGTGCCAAGGATCCGTATTTTCTGGCAAAAGTGACCTCTGAAATTGAGCGGTTCCCTGCTATTCGGGATATTATCGAAGATACCTGTGCCAAATGCCATATGCCGATGGCCCATGCCCAGGCAACGGCGGATGGACAAACGGCCGCTATGTTTGATGATGGTTTCATTAATCCAGACCATACGCACCATTTGCTCGCCCAGGATGGTGTATCATGTACCCTATGCCATCAGATTCAAGATGAACAGTTAGGCGAAGCAGAAACCTTTAGCGGAGCTTATCCCCTTGATGTGGAAACAGCCAAACCGGATCGATTGATTTTTGGACCATTTGAGAATCCTCGCCTCAATCCCATGAAAATCATGTCCAATTTTACCGTGGCTTATGGCAAACAATTGTTAAAAGCCTCTTTATGCGCTACGTGCCATACGCTTTACACTCCTTATTTAGATGAGAACGGCGAAGTGGCGGGAACGTTTCCTGAACAAACCATCTTTTTGGAATGGCGTCATAGCGGCTTCGGTAATGGAACGGGTGAAGTCAAGATTTGCCAGGATTGCCATATGCCCGATGCAGAAGGGGGGGTGGCGACCTCAATCATTCCCCCTTTTTTGACCCCTAAAGAACCGTTTGGTATGCACCATTTTGTCGGTGGTAATACCTTAATGAACCGAATTTTATCAGCGAATGCGGATGAGTTAGGGATTACGGCTTCATCCGAACATCTGGATGTGACCTACCAACGTACGCTGGATCAATTAGAAAATCACACGGCTGACTTATCGATTACGAAGGCCCGAATTGAGAATAGTAATTTAATTGCCGGGGTTTCCATCCAAATTAAGACAGGTCATAAATATCCTGCCGGTTTTCCTTCCCGGCGAACCTGGATTCATTTCAAAGTGTCGAATAATGCAGGGAACGTTGTGTTTGAATCTGGCAGACCGATGGATGATGGCCGGATTGAAGGGAATAATGCTGATTTTGATTTATCAGACTATGAACCTCATTTTGAAACAATTTCGAATTCGGATGATGTTCAAATTTATGAATCCATCATGAAAAACACAGAAGGGGATGTGACCTACGCTTTATTATCGGCAGCGGGGTATGCAAAGGACAATCGCTTGCTACCCGTGGGATTTGACAAACAAAGCGCAGGTGATGATTTTAAAACACATGGTAAGGCCAATGACGATCCAGATTTTGTGGCGGGTGGGGATACCGTACAATACCGTGTTTCCCTGGAAAATGAGGAAGGGCCATTCCTGGTCCAGGTGGAACTTTTCCATCAGTCGATTGGTTTTCCCTTTGTCGAGGATCTAACTCAGAAGCAAACCGGAGAAATCGAGCGATTTGTCCAATATTACCGTGAGGCTGATCATACACCTGTTCGAGTTGCCGGTGTCCATCAAAGTGGAATTGAAGGTGGGACAGTGGTTGGTCCGTGGGAAGTATATTGAAATTAATTTTATAGGTTTAAATGACATCAAATACATGGGAGAATTTCATGAGAAAATTATATCCTTTATTTTTAGTTGCCATTTTAATGCAAGCCGTCTCCGCACGTGAGTATCATGTATCCATGGGAGGAGATGATAATCATAGCGGTTCTGCATCTCATCCATTCCGTACCATTTCCAAAGCGGCTCAGGCTGCCCAGCCGGGAGACATTATCACCGTGCATGAGGGTACATACCGTGAACGTATTACCCCACCTCGGGGTGGTACCTCTGATGACAAAAGAATTGTCTATCAAGCCGCTGAAGGTGAAAACGTTGTCATTAAAGGCTCAGAAGTCATAAACACGTGGCAGCATTTCATGGGGGATGTTTGGAAAGTTACTCTCCCTAACTCATTTTTTGGTGAAACGAATCCTTACAAAGAATTAATCGAGGGAGATTGGTTTACCGATAAAGGCAGGCCCCACCATACCGGTGCTGTCTATATAAACGGTAAATCCCTTTTCGAAACCCATTTGCTCGAAAATGTCTTGGATCCGAAAGAGTATCCGGACGCTCGAGATAAAGAAGCGTCTTTGTGGACGTGGTATTGCGAAAGCGACGATGAGAACACCTATATCTATGCGAATTTTCATGGGTTGAATCCCAACAAAGAACTCGTTGAAATCAATGTACGCGATAGTTGTTTCTATCCGGATAAACCAGGATGTGATTTCATCACCCTCCGCGGATTTCGATTGTGTCAGGCCGCAACTCAATGGGCGCCACCCACCGCAGAACAAATGGGCCTGATTGGAACCCATTGGAGCAAAGGCTGGATCATCGAAAACAATATTATTCATGATTCCCGCTGTTCAGGAATCACCCTTGGTAAAGATCGAAAAACCGGACAAAACGTGTGGAGCAACAACCCCGTCAAAGACGGTGCAACGCATTACAACGAAGTCATTATACGGGCTCTCAAAGCGGGTTGGTCCAAAGACACCATCGGATCACATATTATCAGAAATAACACAATTTACAATTGTGGTCAAACCGGTATTTGTGGAAGCCTTGGGGGGGTATTCAGCATTATAGAAAATAATCATATCTATGATATCTGGACCGAACGGCAATTCACGGGGGCCGAAATGGGAGGCATTAAAATCCACGCCTCCATCGATATGGTCATCCGCAACAACCGAATTCACAACACAGGCCGGGGGCTATGGATGGATTGGATGGCGCAGGGAACGCGTATCTCTCAAAATATTTTATATGACAACACCACCGATGATCTGTTTGTCGAAGTGAATCATGGTCCTTTCATGGTGGATAACAATCTGTTTCTCTCTGAGCTCAGTTTACGGGATTGGTCGGAAGGTGGCGCGTATGCTCATAATTTGTTCGCAGGCCAGGTTTCCAGTAATCCCGTACAATCCCGCTCCACGCCCTATCACGAAGCCCATTCAACTTCTCTGGTGGGAATTACCAAAATCGATGGGGGGGATAATCGATTTTATAACAACATCTTTATCGGCGATGGTGAAATGCCCAAAGATATTCCCAAAGAAGAGAAGGACATGAAAAGATATCGTGGTTATGGCCTTTGGGTATACAACACCAGAGAATATCCACTATACACCGGTGGGAATGTGTTTTTCCATGGTGCATTTCCTTCATTCCTGGAAAAAAATGTTCTCAGCATACCTGATCACGATCCCAAACTGGCAATTATTGAAGAAGGTAAACATGGATATCTTGAAATCGATATAGGGGATGTGTCTGGCAAAGTCATTACAACTCCTGTCACGACAAAACTACTAGGAAAAGCCCTTGTCCCCGATCTGAAATATGAAAATGCCGATGGTTCACCAATAAGTATTGATTATGATTTCTTTGGTGAAGAGAGGTGTAGCATCAAGCCAAGCGTTGGTCCTTTTGAGAATCGGGGTAAAGGGAAGATGAAGATCCAAATTTGGTAGATGCTTTTTCAACTTTGGTTCATTTTTCTATACAGTCTCCCTTAATAACCAACAGCGGGAAAATTCCGGTTAAGGATATCATCGTTACCGAGACCATCGTTCAGTATTTGATGTTCGTTTATCTTAATCTTTTGGAAATAAATATTTTGTTGTTAAAAATCATTCCAGCCTTTTTTTTGGTTGTGAAATGAGATATAAATATCCTTACCTTTGGTTGTTCGGCTTTTAATACCTGTTTTTTTCAAAATTGGGAAAGGAAATTAATTATGCGCACTATCATGTATCGTGTAGTATCTCTTATCATTGTGTTGGGAGTCGTCAGTTTATTTGGAATCGCCACGCCGCCGGTTATGGCGCAAGGCAAAGTTTTACTTGTCCATAGTTATCATAGTGGCTATCCGTGGGTGGATTCGATTTCGGAAGGAGTGAAACAAGGATTTGAAGGCAGCGATGTCAATTTGGAAATCTTCTATATGGACACAAAACGGAAAACCAGTGAAAAATGGAAAGCCGATGCGGGTGAATTGGCAAAGCAAAAAGTGGCGGAATTCAAGCCGGAGGTGATTATCACCACCGACGATAATGCCCAAACATATTTTGCCAAAGACTATGCAGGCAAAAGTAAACCATCGGTTGTTTTTTGTGGTGTCAATGCAGAACCGGCGAAATATGGTTACCCGGCAGATAATGTCACCGGGATTTTGGAACGGCCTCATTATGTTCGGACATTGAAAATGTTACTTTCCATCATGGGAGATATTAAAACTGTGGCAGTTTTATCGGATGATGGACCCACCTCCACCGCCATGTTCGATTATATGAAAAAACAAAAATTACCCGAAGGGCTCAAAGTGGTTTCATACGACCAACCCAGCACATTTGCGAAATGGAAAAAAATTGTAAAAAAATATCAAGAAACCGTGGATGCAATTGGGATTAACATGTATCACACCGTGAAGAGAAAAGCAAACGACGAAGAGAGTATCGATTTCAAGGAAGTGATAGAATGGACTGTAGCCAACAACAAAAAACCTACATTTGGTTTCTTCCCATTTTGCATCGAAGATGGGTGTCTTTGTGGTATTGTCGAATCAGGCGAAGAACATGGATTTGAAGCCGCTCAGATGGCACTCGCCATTTTGAAAGGGAAAAAAGCGGGGGATATTCCGATTAAGCTAGCCAAAAAAGGTACAGTAATGCTGAATGTCAAAACAGCGGATGCGCTGGGCGTGGGTATTCCCGATGAAATAGTGAAGACAACGGACAAAATCATTGAATAATCTAAACGTTTAAAGAAGAAAGAAGGGGATTAATTAACCCCCTTCTTTCTTCTTTCACTTTTTAATATCAGAATAAAATGAGTTATGGGTGCTGGTTCTGTATGAGTTATAACGTGATTCTGGTCTCAAGCACTTCAAGAATGAAGGGATTATTTTTCTTTTGCATTTTTACCAATTCATCATGGGTATAAATCAACATATTTACATCAAATGGAATACCCTCAAAATAGGATATGAATCGCCCGGAACGTTCTAAAAAAGGTTGGTCCGAGTGAGTTAAGATCAACAATATGTCAATATCACTATCAGGCGTATAATCCCCTCTAGCAAAAGAACCAAACAGAAGAATATCTTCAACCTCTGAATGCGTATTCTTAATGGACAAACTGATTTGTTTCAATTCCTGCATTAACAAATGATAATCAACCGAGGTAACTATCAACGATTCCGATGATTTCTCTACAATCATTGATGGCTTGCTCAGCGATGGATATTGAGAAAAAGTCATAAGGACTACCCTCCGGAAAGCCATTCGGATAGCGAGATTCAATGTAAAATCGGTCTATTCTTCTAGCGGCATCCATAATCTCTTCAGTAATGTCAATCTGGTCTTTAAGTGCTCCCAATAATTTGGTTAATGAATGCCCGCGAACATTCATATTCAAATGAAGGTAGAGTGCCTTGACTGCTTTCTCTGCTGCTTGATGGCATGTAAAGCAGCACCATTCGTAATACGCATGCTCATAATCCAATTCTGCTTTGGAAAGATCACGTTTGGCTTGTCTATACCAATCTAGGCTGCGATTCATGATCATATACCAATCGGTTAAAAATGAAGTACGATATTAATCCTCATCATCGATCAGGTGCTTTTCAAAAAATGTGAAGATATGGTCATATAGATGATAGCGGCGTTTGCTTCCACCGATGCCATGTTCGCGTTGGGGGTAAAGGTACAGATCATAATCCTTTTCCGCTTCAATCAATTTATCCACCAGGTTGTAAATGTTCTGAACATGAACATTATCGTCACTGATTCCATGCGCCAGCATGAGGTGCCCTTCCAATTGGTCGGCAAAGTGGATAGGAGCGCTTTCTTTGTAACCTTCTGCGTTTGTATCCGGATGGCTCATATAACGTTCCGTGTAGATGGTGTCGTATAGGTGCCAATCCGTCACCGGGGCGACGGCCACACCGGCTTGGAACAGCCCTGGTTTTTTTAACATGGCACAACATGTCATATAACCGCCGTTGCTCCAGCCCCAAATCCCGATGTTTTCTCCATCAACATACGGAAGCGATTCTAGATATTCGACAGCATATTGAAGATCCTCCAGTGGTTTGTCACAGGTATTCTTGTGGATGGCATTGATCCATTCTCGCCCACGCCCTGGTGTCCCTCGGGTATCAAAGGAGAAGTAAAGAAAGCCACGGTTAACGAAGACCATATCCATGGGATTAACAAAGGTATTACGGGCGACCTGGCCAGCGGGGCCTCCATAGACATAGAGAATAACCGGATATTTCTTGTTTGGATCGAAATCAGCAGGTTTCAGCATTTTCGCATGAAAGGTCAGGCCTGCTGGGCTATCAAGCGTCAATAATTCAGGGCTGCCCATCCGATAGGGGGCATAATCTTCTTTGGTGGTTTCCCCCAAAACACGACAGAGTTTGCCATGTCGATCAATGATTTGAAGGCGTTTGGGGATGTGCGTGTTATTGTAATGATCCAATGCATATTCATAATCAGCAGAAAAAGAGCAAGAAGAATGATTTCCATCTCCGTGAGTCAGTTGTTTAACTCGGCCTCCATTAAGTGATACGGAATAGTAATGTTTATCTAATGGTGAACTTTTGTTGGCGTTGAAATATACCTTTTTATGCTCTTCATCGATGTCGATTGATATCGACCACATACTGGGATTCACTTCCCATTCACCCTTTGTTAATTGTTGGCACTTTTCTCCATCCATTGAGTAACGATAAAGGTGCCGGTAGCCACTTCGTTCGGAAAGCCACAGGAAGGCGTCATCCTCCTCCAAAAAGTACGGGCCTCCGTGGGCATTAACCCATACATCGTCTTTTTCTTTCAAAATGACCTTGCTGGTTCCATCGGTGGGATCGGCATATAACAATGTCAATTCCGTTTGTGCCCGGTTTAAGGCTTGAACGGTGAGGAACTCGCCTGAGGGATGCCAGCTGACACGGGCGATATATTCATACGGTTCATTCAGATCAATCCACTGAGTGTTTCGTGTGGAAAGCGAAACCACTCCCAACCGTACGGTGGGATTTTTGGTTCCCGCTTTGGGATAAAACATATCTCTGGTTTTGGGCACCGCCGATGAGAAATCGGTGATGGGATAGGTTGAAACGTCTTTTTCATTGAATTGTAAATACGCAATGGCGTCATTATTGGGTGACCAATAAAAGCCTTTCCAACCACGACGATAGTGAAGTTCTTCCCAATACACCCAGGTCAATCGGCCATTTAAGATTTGTTCGCTGCCATCATTGGTTAAGCGAATTTCTTTCCGTTGTTCAAAATCATAGGCATAAAGATCATTATCCCTTGTATAGGCTGCATATCGCTCGTTGGGAGAGTTTGTGACATCGTTTTTTTGACCCTCTGGAAGGTCACGCTTTTCAGTTTTTTCCTCTTTTAAATGATACGTTTCCATATTCCATATATATTTTTTCCCATCGACATGGAGACGAACAGCATTCTTATCCTTCACCCATTCATAGCGGCCAATGTTTGCGTGTTCCCTGGAATCACCCATGATGGTTTGGAATTGGCTGGTATGGGGAACGGGAACTCCTTCGGGTTTGGTGGCCAATTCAACCATCGCATCATGCAGGGCAAACGGGGTGATTAGATAGGCGGTGGCATCTTTCGCTGGATCATAGAAGACTAAATGAGGGGCTTCGGTAACCGCGCTAACAAGGTAAGATAACAAATGGCCTTCCGTTGACCACTGCATCGCGCGGGGAAGGCTTGGATTGACAGGTTTTAAATCTAACTCATCTTTTTTATAGATATATTCAAGCGTTATATCCTTTTCCGCTTTTTCTTGAGCAAAGCTGGTTAAACTGGATAATAAAAAGACTCCAATCACTAAAAAACGAATCAATTGAATGATTTTTGTATTCACGCTTTTCTTCCCTTCCATTTTTCGATTCCAATAAACCAAAGGTTACTTTGCCATTGTCAAACAGGACAAGTCAAAGGTCAACGGACAAGGAACGTTGAATTCGCATGGATTGATAAATGAAAGTGGGATTCAGGATGAATTATCGAGGTCTTTAGCAAGCTCTTTTAGGTCTTTTTTCTTCTTAAGGGAGTTGATGGTTTTAAATTGATCGCCAGTTCGCAATAAGGCGACTGGTGCTTTTTTGCATGGTCCCTGGCACTTGGTATTGGTAATACAAAGCCCATGTTTTTCAGCATATTTCTCTTTGTTTTTCTTGGTGAGTTTTATATTGCGCTTGCTTTTGCAAGATGGACCAGTGCACAAATATATATGATTTTTACCCTCATTAAAGCGATCACGAGCTCGCTCAAGTGCAAGGGTGATATCCGCATCATCAACGGCTGGATTCTTTTTTCTGGCCAACTGGGAAAACAAAGAAAACGATTTATCCGTCCATCGTCCTCGTTTCCTTAGAACGAATGAGAAGGCCAGATTGTCCAGTTTCTTTTGCTTTTTAGAGGGTTTCAATATTAAACCTTCCTTTAAACATTTGTTATTAATCACATTTTACCTTCTTCCATTGGTTGAGTAAAATGGTAAAACAAAAAAGCTTTCGCTTTATTCCACGCCTCTCTCCAAGGCGGGACAGTAATTTTTCGAATCAATAAGTTGCCCCGCTTCGATTACTGTAACAAACTAATATAATGAGACTTAAATCATATTATCTTTTATTCTTGAGAGATGGTTTTTCCTTATGCATATTTTAACTGGGTTGATTGTCGGCTCGTTGTTAGGGGTAGGAAAAGAAAATCAGGCGCCTTCTCACCTGTCTTTGATCGGTGCGCTTGAGTTGCATCATTTTTTGCCTGGACGATTACGTTATTATGTCCCGGGATTGAAAGATGAATACCGGAAATGCCGCGATATTGAAATACAAATGCATCGCATTGAAGGAATACGGAATGTTTATCTTAACGCATTGACGGGAAGCCTGTTGATTGAATATGATCCCCATTTAATTCAACCGGAGTTTTTGTTCAACATTTTAATTGAATTACTGGGATTACAAGAAGAATTGGATCGTACGCCGATTCCACTTATACAGCGTGAATTACAATCGTTTGGAAAAGCGATCAATCGGGCTGTTTTTGAAAAAAGTGCAGGGATTATTGATCTTAAAACCTTACTCCCATTGACCATGATGGTTGTGGGTATCCGAAGTATAATGACGTATGGTTTCCAATATCCTTCCGGCTTAACCTTGATATGGTGGGCTTATCATTCCTTGCAAAATGGAGGAGGCAGTAGCGATTGAACGTTATTCGCCAATTAGTGCTTGCCAATCGTTTGAAACCAAAAGTATTGCATCGGCTTCCTGGCCGATTACGCCTTCATCTCCCCATTTTGCATGATGTAACTGTGGATCATTCCATAGTGGGTGATTTCATGGCTCAGTTTATTGGTCTGCCAAATGGTATTGAGCGGGTTGAGCCTTCAATGGCGACCGGCAATGTTTTAATCCATTATAAGCCAGACGTTATCTCTGAAGAGGAGATTCTCTTTTGGTTAAATCAGTTAAGACATATCATTATTAAACATTGGGAAAAATTGAACCAACAAAAACCTGAAGAATGGCCACAAGTGATGGAAAGACTGAAAACGGTATTAAGCGATTCCATACAATACCGTTTGTCATTTACGAAGGAGATTGAAATACCCGACGATGTTTGGCCGTGAACGAAAACCATTGATTTTATGTGAGATATTGCACTCATTGCCGGGACGTCTGCGGATTGGCTGCCAGGCTTTACGCTATTTGAATGAACAAAAAACCGAAATCGAAGTTCGACTGACGAATCATCCCGCCATTCTCTCCGCGGTAATCAGTACATTGACCAGCAATATACTGGTTATGTATGATCCTACGGATGGAACCGAAGATGATATTCGTGAAACAGTGGAATGGGTGATCGCCTCGTATGCGACGGAAGCCTACAAAGAAGAGCGTTTGCAAACATCCCAAGCAACCGTAACCGAACGCCGATTGCAGGAAGCTCCCATATCTGAAATGGTGAAACGAGTGGCGGTTTGTGCCATTAGTTTAACGATTGCCCTACTGCGGCGTGGTAGACGAGTGCAACCTTCCACCTTTTTGGGGCGTTTCTTGACCGGGCCTGCTTTAACCAGCCTCTCGTTGGGGTATCCCATCTTCAAAAGTGGATTTAATTCACTGCGAACCCATGGACGGCCCAATGCCGATACCTTGAGCGCCTCTGCGATTTTGTCCAGTCTGGCCGCTGGCCAGGATGTCTCTGCCTTGACTATTATTGGCCTGGCGGATATTGCCGAACTTATGACCGCTTACACCATGGAACGCACTCGCCGGGCCATTCGTGATATGCTTTCCGTTGGTGAGCAGTTCGTTTGGTTAAAACGAGACGATGGCCGGGAAGTTAAAGTTCCCTTGGAGCGAATCAAACCCAATGACGTGGTGGTCGCTTATACCGGAGAACGAATCAGCGTGGATGGTGTAATCGAAGAGGGGGAATCCGCAGTCGATCAGGCCTCCATTACTGGTGAGTATATGCCCATGCATAAAAAACCGGGTGATAATGTATTCGCTGGCACAGTGGTGAAAAGTGGCAGCATATCGATCCGGGCGGAAAAAGTGGGCGATCAAACCGCAGTCGCTCGAATTGTGCACCTGGTTGAAGAAGCCGCCTATCGCAAAGCATCCATTCAAGCCTTTGCCGATCGTTTTTCCGCTCAATTTATCCCCTTTAATTTTGCTTTGGCTTTGTTGGTTTATGGTTTGACAAAAAATCCCACTCGCGCCTTAAATATGCTAATTATTGATTATTCATGCGGTGTACGGTTATCCACGGCCACTGCTTTTTCCGCCACTATTTGCAATGCGGCGAAAAATGGGATTTTGGTCAAAGGCAGTAATTACCTCGAATTACTTGACGAATCCGATACCTTGATTATGGATAAAACCGGCACCTTGACCGAAGGCAAACCGCTGGTTACCAGTGTTTATCCCATTTTGGCGGGTAAAGAAAAACACAACGTCCTTGAACTTGCGGGCGCAGCAGAAGAAACTTCCACCCACCCCATGGCCCTGGCGGTCCTGAGCAGGATTAAGTCGGAAGGAATAAATATTCCCGTGCATACCAAAACCAAAGTGCACGTTGGCCGGGGGATGGAAACCCATGTTGGACGAAGCATCGTTCGTGCGGGGAATCGCCGCTATATGGAAGAGAACGGCATTTCAGTGGACGATGCCCAGGATGTCGTCACGAAATTGGTGCGCCGCGGCGAAAATGTGTTGTATATCGCTCAGGGTAAAAAACTGGTAGGCGTGTTGGGCATTCAGGATACGGTCCGTGAGAATATGAAAAAAGCCTTAAACCGCTTACGATACACCGGCATGGACGATATCGTGCTTTTAACCGGTGACGTCGAACAACACGCGGAAATTGTCGCTAACCGCATGGCAATGGATCGTTTCAAGGCAGAAGTTTTGCCGGAAGACAAAGCGGAAACGGTTTTGCAACTGCAATCGAAAGGCGTGCGAGTGGTCATGGTGGGTGATGGCATTAATGATGCCCCCGCGTTAGCTTATGCGGATGTCGGAATTGCCATGGGTGGAACCCGAACTGATATCGCCATGGAAGCGGCGGATATCACTATCACCAGCGATGATCCACTTCTGATCCCGGCTGTTATTCGCATGGCCCGGCAAACCATGCGCATTGTCCGGCAGAATTTTGGTATCGCCATTGGCGTTAATACGATTGGACTTTTATTGGCTTCGCTGGGTGTATTACCGGTATTTTGGGGAGCGGTGCTCCATAATTCATGCACGGTTGCCGTGGTCTTAAATTCAGGACGGTTGCTTTTTCTTGACCTGGAGCGGGGAAAATAATCATGCCACAGGATTTAATTGTAACAGTGATTCATAAACTAGAGGGCCGGATCCGTTTACGCTTGTCTCTTCCCCTAAAATCAGTCAGCAAAATGCAATCCTCTGTCAAAGCACATCCTGGTATTACATCAGTTAATTACACATCGATAACACGATCGGTACTCGTTTATTTCGAGCCGGATGAAGTGCAGCTGGAGGAGATTATCATTCGAACCAGCCTATCCTTCTCGTTGGATTATGGAGCGCTGCCTGTGCGCGTATTGGCCCAACCTGAAGTGCACGATATGACAGATTCCGCTTTTTATTCAGGTTTGCTTATCGTTTGTGCAATGATCAATCGAGTCGTCAACAACAATTCACGGTATTCGGGACTTATTGAAGGTGTAGCAGGTGCCGCCACGGTGGGGGCCGTGCTGGAACACGGATGGGGAGAAGTCGCGCGCCGGGGGAATTTTGACCCCGAAGCCCTTTCTGTTGTATATCTTATAACCGCTTTGCTGCGTGGAAATTTTTTACCGGCAACCATTTTTACCTGGGCGACTACTTTCGGCCGTCATTTGGTGAATGTTCCCACAGCAGGAGTTTGTATCAAACCAATCGAAATCAGCGGCAAAAAGGATAAGTCACCCCGTTATGAATTAGTGGTTACCCAGGATAAAGAATCCGTGGATCGCATGGCGTTGTTCACCATGCTGCCCAGTGTGATATTAAATGCCTTGACAGGTGGGCATCAGGATGCCAGCCGTGGCCGTTTGTTGGAAGAAATCCGCAATGTTTCCAAACTTCATGGCGAGGTATTGGAAGGGCTAGGCGAAATACGCTCTGGGATTCCCGTGAAGATTAATTAAATTACACAAACCAGTACGAATGCAGGAGAAAAAATTATGGCAATTCAATCACAACACATAACTGGATTTGTCGTCGGCTTGGGTGCGGCGGCCTTGGGCTATTATTTGTATAAAAAGAATCAACCTCAGATTCATGAATTTCTGCGAAAACAGGGCATTCAAGTCCCTTCCGGTGACAGCAAGGATTTAAATTCCATGAATTTGGAAGAATTGGTTCGCGAAAAAGAACGTCTGGAAGATCTGATTGCCGAACGCGAAATGGCAACCGAAAATACCCAATAAATAACTTGAGCATTTAGGAGGAACATTTATGTCAACCTGCCAAAACACCGTTAACTGCACCTGCACCTATTCCGGCTGTGACAAGCATGGAAAATGCTGTGAGTGTTTGCAATATCATTTGCGAATGCAACAACTGCCGGCTTGTTGTTTTCCTCCGGAAGTGGAAAAAACCTATGATCGTTCATTTCGCAAGTTCATGGAAACCTATAAACATTTGGCGATGTGATACAATAGGATTGCCTTAAAACCGGGTTGACACATAGATCAACCCCCAATGTCACTAACTTAAAGGGGAGGGCGAGGCTCCCGCCGAGCCGTTATACGTGGAAACGGCTCGGCGGGAGCCTTGCCCTCACTATTAACGATCCAATTTAATCTTAACTTAATGACATTGGATCAACCCCTATATATTGTAGGGGCAAACCTATGTGTTTGCCCTGGGGTGGTTGCATGTCAAACGTCAGGGTGATTTTTTAAAGCTTATGTTTTTCAAAAAAGACGATCCGTTTTGGGAAGATAAATCGATCTTACCCTCTTCAAAAGAAGAGGAAAAACCTGCATCTTTCGTGGCCTCCAAGCCAGCGCCCGCCTGGCCGGGATGGTTGGTACTTATTTACATCCAGGCGGTTCTGCTTGTTCTTCTTTTTGTTATTCTCTTGTCTCTCAAGGCAGATCACAGCGCCAGGGCATGCCTGGCCTTTTGTGAACCGTTCATCGACAAAATCGTTGAATATGGAAAGTCTTTGATTGAACATGCAGCGTTTCGATCTCAATTGCTTGGTTGGGGAACATTTTTCCTAAGCTTTACGATCGGCATTATCGGATTAGTCAGGCACAAAAAACGAGGCGTACGGCCCTATTTCCTTTTTATGGCCGCCGGGCTGGCCGCATTGGCGCAAATGTCGTATTTTTTAAACGATGTATCCCGCGGCTCGTTTCTATATAGTTTCGCTTTTCTTGTATTAATCGGCTGGCGTTGTTTCCCAAAGTCCTATGGGCCACAACTTGATTTTGAACTTGCTTCATCAGACGAATCGTCTTCTCACCCTAAATCGCAATTATGGGTACATTTTGTCGAAGCGGGATTCTTATTGGTTATATCGCTGGTTGTAATCATCTACCGGTTCTATGCGCTCAATCAACTTCCCACTCTGTTTGATGGTGAAATGGTGGCCAGCATGGCGGTCAGCACCAATCCGGATAGTGCCTTTAAACTCAATTACCAGTTTGTTAATCCCTTCGGATGGGCACCGCTCGGATTGATTTATTTTATCATGATGGGGAAGGCTATCTATTACTTTGGCTCATCCTTACTGACCATCCGCATGTTATCGGCCATTGTCGGCGTGGTATTATTTAATCTTGTCTATTATTTGCTTCGCCGAATGGGGGGGCGTTTCGCCGCCATCACCGGCTCTTCGCTCTTTGCCTTCAGTACGATCGAGATTGCCTGGGGACGGTTTGATTTCTTCCCCTTTTCATATCCCTCTGTGTTTGTCATTTTGGTTTGTATCACTTCTTACCTGGCATTTGTAAAAGAAAAATTACTCTATTTCGTGTTGACTGCCATCACCATGGGATTAACGTATTATCTCTATCCATCCGGGCAGGTTGGATTTCTTATCCCTGTGGGTGTGTTCTTTTGGGCCATTCTTACTCAGAAAGGTTTTTTTAAACGCTGTTGGTGGAAACTGACCTTTATCCTCATCGGTGTCATGTTATGGGTTTTGGGGGCCTCCGTGTGCGCCTATTTGGCCAATGGCTCCTGGAAATTACTAAATCCATTGGCCGATGAAATTGTTTCCCAGGGTACCAATCGTGGCCAGGCGTTATGGACCATCGACAAAGAAAACTGGGGGATATTCGATAAACTCTTTTTCTTGATTCAAAACGTATTTGGCAATGTGGTGGAACTGGTAAAAAGCATCCATGTATCATTGGTGCTGCCCAATTTCCGGGCCACACCTATTTACGGGATTCCCGGACATCCCGCCACCTATCTTTCCGGTATGGTGGCTGTTTTTATTTTTATGGGCGCTGTTGTCTCTCTGCTTAGTCCAACGCGAAAGAATACCTCATTTGTATTAATGTGGATTCTGGTGGCCATGCTCCCCGGGATTTTATCCAGTTCGCCTGCTGCACGCCGTCTGGCCACCTTGTTTCCGGCTTTGTATGTCTTGGCTGGACTGGTAATTGCACGCGGTTTAAAGGCTGTGGATTACATGGCAGGCAAATGGACAGGATACCTTGCCCGAGGCATATTCATTATGGTTGTAATTCCGTTTTTCGCCATCATCAATGGCGGCTGGTATTTTAAACAACCAATCTATTATCCACCCTCCACCCAAATGTCGCAAGCGATCAAACCGTATGTTCAACCGGGTTCAATGGTGGTGGCTGAAATTGGATTGAGTGATCCCTACCGGCTGGTGAATGAAGTAACCTTTACCCTTTTGGATGAACTAAGCCGTCCCGACAAACCGGCTAAATGGCATTTGCCCCGGCCCGAGGAATGGCCCTGGGTGGCCTTTAATCCAAAAGTCAATTTGGATTTTTGGCACTACCGGCATACTAAATTGTCGTCCATGATTCCCTATCATGGAAAGCATCCCGAGTGGAACAGGCTAACCTATATTATTCATGACATGCCAGACAACCAAAAAAAGATTGAACTTCTTCAGCAAATTCACCCACGGGCAATTGTAAGCCATCATGATATCTATTCTCAATATGATTTTTACGCCATCCAAACCCACTACAATTCAGCAACCATAAAACAGAATGTGCAACCCGTTGCGGCGTGTAAAGGTGTTGTGGTTAAAGGGAACCAATTAATCAAAAACATTAATGTCTCCATTGACCGTAAGGCATCCCAACCTGATTCATACGACAAAAAGATTGAAATTGAAAGCGGTTTGTGGGTGTCTCAGCATGATTGGTTGGCTTTTCGTATTATTGGGGGAGGAAGGCAGGTTAAATTGTTTTTGAATGACCAACCGGTTCAACAGCATCAACTGTTTCCTATGACAGAAGGCATTAATAAACTAAAAATCGTCATGCGCCAGCCATCACAACTGCCCATTGATTTACAATTCAAAATACATCCAGGTAATGCCTATAAAACCATTTCATCCACCAATCTTCTTTCACCCCGATTGGCCAATGTCGAATCGTTAAAACCTCAACCCACTGAGGTTTATAAAGGTTTTCATCCACCCCAAAAAATCACCACACTTGATACGGATTTCAATAAGGATCACGACGTTTCCCCTTCAGGCAGGCTGGTTGCCATGGCGCGTGATGAAGACCGCTGGCGCCTCCGTGTTTTAAATCCCCAGGGAAAATTGATTTCAGAATGGGAACATCCCTTGATAAACATTCATCACGAAGTTCGTTACGGCGTCTGTTTTATTGGCGATGAGACTCTGGCGGTTTTGGATTCGCCATCTGTACTGTTTTATGATATCAATGGGAACCTGCTCAATGAGCTTAAACTGGAGATGGACGTTCACGGGGGACTGGATATCGATGCCAATCCGGCAGGTGAGGTTTTTGTCGCTTGCGTTGATCAGCAGTGTGTGTTTTACATCAACAGCCAAACCCTGGAAACCCAACGCTTTCGCGCTAAAACAACAACGAATGGATCACGATGGGTTCCTCGTACGTTGTCTGCCTCTGCCAACGGTCATTTGGCTGTCCTGGATGATCGTGAACGTATTCACTTTTTCCAAAAAAGCAACCTCCCTGAAACCCCATACCAATGGAAGCGCGTGCATCATTTAGAATACAACATGAATGCACCGCGTTTTGATACCATACGCTCAACCCGGTTTCAGGTTGACGATAACGGTTGGCTTTTCCTTAAATACCTGCCTGAATCAGAATTCCGAGTGATGGATCAACATGAAAAACGCCGCATCGCTTCAAATCCAGAAAATGATCTGAGCTTATTATTAAAGAATAAATGCCACCAGGTGATGGGATTTGATGAGCAAAACCGCTTATATATTTGGAACTTGCGCAGCCATGAAATCCTGCGGCTGGCACCCATTGAATAGTTCCTGAACTTAACTAAATCCGTAGGATGGGTCACTTTAACCCATCCAATCTTCCAGCTGGGGAGGACCGGCTGGAAGCCGATGCTCCCCGGATTTGTGCACCTGAGTTTACCCAAAAGCCAGGTAGGATAGGTCACGTTTTTTCGATCCATCAATGCACACGATGGGTTAAACAACGCAAACTGTCCTAATTACTACTGATCGGCTGAATAGTAAGCCGATATCCCAAGGCGTTTAAAATCGAACAGATGGTTTCCAATCACCATAGATTCCGAATTCGGCGATGCGTCCTATTCGATCCATAATGCGCAAATACACCTTTCGATCTTTTGCTCTAATCTTCTCCATCCATTCAACGAAAGGTTGTTTTCCCTCATCGGTCTGATAAATCTTAATCTGCTTTTTCATGGATAAGTTGTTAACTATAGTTTACGGTCTGTCAATTCAACAAAGTAGAGTTCAAAACGATAGCGATGCCCACAAACAGATAATCATTTTCCCATTTACCTATCATGCAAATTATCCACTGGTATGGAAAGGATTAGGCGATGAAATTATTTGCTCTTGTCGAGTTCCTTATAATAACCATTGACTTAAATACGTATCAGTATACCTTCATTTGTTTAGAACAGTTCCTATTGATAGGATTAGCCAAAATAAACCATGTCAGTCCAGGATATCAATAAAGACGAATATTCTCCCATGATGCAGCAGTATATGGAGATGAAAGAGCAGTGTGGGGATGCCATTCTCTTTTTCCGCTGTGGCGACTTCTATGAAATGTTTATGGACGATGCCGTACGCGCTGCGGAGGAACTGGATATTGCCCTGACTAAAAAGGGGGTAGGGAAGGGCAAAACCGTCCCACTGGCGGGGATCCCCTATCACTCCGTTCAAAATTACGTCTACCGCCTCACCCGAAAAGGCTATCGCGTGGCTATCTGCGAACAGACCGAACTACCCCAAAAAGGCAAAAAGATCGTCAATCGCGAACTGACTGGCACCATCTCTCCCGGTACGATTATCGAAGCGGACGTCATCGATCAAAAAGAGAATAACTTCCTGGCCGCCTTGTTTGATGGAGGCATGTCCGGTTGGGGATTGGCGGTAATCGATGTCTCCACCGGTGAGTTTCGAGCCACCTGGGAAAGCAGTGCCGAAGGGTGGCAAAATATTGTTTCTGAATTAGGCACCCTGAATCCCAGTGAAATCCTGGTGGATGAATCCTCAACTTCTGATCATGTGCTGTTCAAACAGCTTCAACGCCAGGCTGAATGTCTGGTCACCGGTGTACCTGGCGAAACCTTCTCTTATGAACAATTTGAATCATACGAAATCGATGAAGTGATTGAAGAGGGATTAAAAGTCGCCAAACTCGAAAAGGAACTCTGCTTCTCAGCTGCGGCAGCGATTTTGGCTTATTTAAAAAAACATCAAAAACAAACCTTGGGTTATATCCAATCCGTCGAATTATACAAACGCTCACGTTTTTTAGTCGTCGATAAAAACACCGAACGGAATCTTGAACTCTTGAATAGCACAGGTGAAGGGGGAAAGAAATTCTCTCTATTGGGTGTATTGGATCGCACCGTCACCGCGATGGGAGGGCGTTTGCTAAAGCAATGGATATTACGTCCCTTGCTTGAAATCAAGAAAATCCAACTCCGCCAACAGATGGTGCAATGGCTCCATCAACAACCCAATTTGCGCGATGAACTACGCCAGCATTTACGCACCGTGCATGATTTGGAACGTCTGCTTGGCCGGGTGATCTTCGGAAACGCCAATGCCAGAGACCTGGTGGCATTGCGAACCTCTCTTGAACAACTCCCGCGATTAAACGCATTGCTCCAACAGGCTGATGAAACTGTTCCTATCCGGCTGGCCCTTCGCAAAGAGGAAGCCACCAAAGAGGGGAAAGATTATATTCCCCCCGGAGATGCCATAATCGATCCCATAGTCGAAGTCTATGAATTACTCTCAGCCGCTTTGGTGGATGAGCCTCCTCTAACTGTACGTGAAGGCGGTATGATAAAAGACGGTTACGAAAATGAATTGGATGAACTACACTCCATTCGCAAGGATGGACGAGGTTATATCGCCCGCCTGCAAGAGCAGGAACGTGAGCGTACCGGGATCCCTTCGCTAAGAGTCTCTTACAACAAGGTGTTTGGTTATTACATCGAAGTCACCCATTCTCACAAAGATAAAATCCCTGATCACTATATTCGCAAGCAAACCTTAACCAATGCCGAACGCTTCATCACCTCTGAATTAAAGGAATTCGAAGCCAAAGTGCTTCATGCTGAAGACCGCATAAGTGAGTTGGAATATACCCTGTTACAAAACTTACTCGAGGTGGTACGCGGCTATGCTGACCGCTTAAAAACGGTAGCCCGCATGATTGCCCGTGTGGATGTCTTCCAAAGCCTGGCCGAAGCGGCATCACGAAATGGCTATGTCTGCCCCGAGATAAACGACGAAGGGCAAATCGATATCCGCGAAGGCCGCCACCCCGTGTTGGAATTGGCTCCCGTCGTTGACCGCTTTGTCCCCAATGACTGTATTCTCAATCAGAATAATGAGCAAATTTTGATTATCACCGGCCCCAATATGGCGGGTAAATCAACTTATATCCGCCAGGTCGCCTTGATCCTGCTCATGGCGCAGATGGGATCATTTGTTCCCGCTCGTTCCGCTGTGTTGGGGATCATCGATCGCTTGTTCAGCCGGGTGGGGGCTTCGGATGATTTGGCTCGTGGCCGCTCGACCTTTATGGTGGAAATGAGTGAAGCCGCCCATATCCTCCGGTATGCCACCCCGAAAAGCATGGTGATTTTGGATGAAATTGGCCGAGGGACCAGCACGTTTGACGGGGTTTCATTAGCATGGGCAATCGTGGAATATCTGCACGGCGTACGGGGAAAAGGCGTGAAAACCTTGTTCGCCACCCATTATCATGAACTGGCAGCATTGGAAGAAACCCATAAGCGAGTGGTTAATTACCATGTTCAGGTGGCAGAAGAAGGAAACAGCGTTAATTTCCTCTATCGAATCGCCAAAGGCTACACCGATCATTCCTACGGCATTCATGTCGCCGACCTGGCTGGCGTCCCCAAGCGGGTCACTGACCGCGCCCGCAAAATCCTAAAGCGGCTGGAACGCGGTGAACATCTCACTCTCCAAACCCCAAAAAATCCTGCCGACAAATATCAAATCTCCCTCTTCTCCATGTTGGAAGAACCCCTGCGCGCCAAACTCGCCGATTTGGATGTGAACACCCTATCCCCAATTGAAGCCCACCACATGCTTGCGGAACTGGTTGAAGAAGCCAAACAGATGTAAGAATCTTGATCTACTATATCTGTAGGATTGGTCGCGTTTTTCGACCCATCAAAGCACTCTTCTAACATGTAGAACACTCGATGGGTTAAACAACGCAACCCATCCTATTTGTTTAAACTACCCCTGATCGTAGCAATGCATAAAGATCGCAAGAAACCTGCATAACAGTCAATGCCAGTTGGGAATTCTAATCAATCCGTTGGATTTTTGCTCCAAGTTGAGCCAGCCGAACATCCAATTTTTCATAGCCGCGGTCAATTTGTTCGATATTTTGAATTTCACTTGAACCTTCAGCACAAAGGGCTGCGATTAACAACGCCATACCCGCACGAATATCGGGGCTGCTCATGATATGCGAATGAAGTGGTGTTGGCCCCACCACTACGGCACGGTGTGGATCACACAATATGATATTCGCTCCCATCGAAATAAGACGGTCAACGAAGAACAAGCGGCTTTCAAACATTTTTTCGAAAATCATCACCGTCCCACTTGTTTGGGTGGCCAGCACAGTCGCGATACTGGTCATATCGGCGGGAAAAGCTGGCCAGGGGCCATCGTCAATTTTAACCAGAGAGGTTTGTAAATCCGGTTGAATCTTTAGGGGTTGCTCCTTTGGGACACGGATGTTTTCACCTTTAATCTCAACTTGAACTCCTAAGCGGTCGAATTGATGTAAAATCATTCGTAAATAGTCAGGGGCCGCTTTTTTTATAGTTAATTCACCACCTGTCACCGCTGCCAAAGCGATGAAGCTCCCTACTTCCAAATAATCGGCTGAGATCGTGTGTTTACACCCTGCCAGTTCATCTACACCTTGAATCGTTAAGACATTGGAACCTATCCCCGAAATATTCGCTCTCATTTTGTTGAGAAAGTGGCATAATTGTTGAACATGCGGCTCCGAGGCTGCGTTACGCAAAATTGTGGTGCCTTCTGCTGTTACTGCTGCCATCACTAAATTTTCTGTAGCGGTCACACTGGCCTCATCCAGAAGAATATCAGTCCCTTTCAGCCGCTGGGAACACCATACATGATAAAAACCATCTGAAACGTGACATTCCGCACCCAAGGCTTGCAATCCCCAAAAGTGGGTGTCCAGTCTTCGGCGTCCAATACGATCACCGCCCGGCATGGGCAGTCGAACTCGTCCACATCGAGCTAATAATGGAGCCAGCAAAACAATCGAAGCGCGGATTTTGCAACATAATTCTGGTGATAATTCGGTTTTTGAGATTGCCGGGGTATTCAATAGGTACTCATGGCTGCCTTTTTCTTGAATATCGCACCCGCAAGATTGCAAAATATTCATCATCGTAACCACATCACCAATCACGGGGACATTTTGTAAATGGACTTGATCCGGAGTTAATAGACTCGCCGCTAACACGGGTAATGCTTCGTTTTTATTGCCAGCCGGCGTGATGGTGCCTTTCAGCGGTATACCACCTTCAACCACAAATTTTGCCATTATTATCCTTTCAAACTGATTTTCGATTTCGTTATTTTGTATCTTAAGTTTGATTCAAACAACCATTTAATCATTCTTCCAAGTGATATTGATGTAACTCGGTTTCAAAACGATAGGGGGAATCCGTATCCTTTAATCGCAGTCGATAGACAGGCCAATTAGGATAGGCTTCAATTAATTCGCGATTTTTCTCTTTCCCCAAATTATGTGCCACGATCCATCCTTCTTCCAATGAGGGATCTAAAAAAGAGTATACAGCCACATAATCCTGGGCATCATCAACAAATAAAATAGCGTTTTTTTCTTCTATCCCATGACGTACCATCCGCGCTATCTCTTCATTTGCTCCCCAATAGGCATCGCTCATCACATACATACGTTCTACCCACACCGTACAGAACGCCACCAGGAAAAAAAGCCCGATAAGTGGGTAAATCAAGCCAGCAAAGGTGAATTGATCAATAATCCTTCTTCTTATAAAGAGTGTTCCCGATTCCATCCCCCTTGATATTAAATAAAAGCAAAATGGAACCGTCTCATAAACAAACCGAGGTCCATAACAAAAGTCCTGGAAAAAATAAAAGAAATAGACACCTAATACGATAAGAATGAATAACATACAGATTCGATCAAAGCCAACCCGCTGTAACCCTGGCAAAAATAATAAAAAGGCCAGTGTTAATGAAGGTATGGGCCAACCCAAAAGATAATTATTCAGCCCATTCAGCTGGCTATTGGTATTGGCGATTCCCCGCCAGGGTGAATGATAAACCTCATTGGGTAATTTTGGACCAAGTGGAACAGCGCCCCATGGGCGATTGCCGAATCCCAATGGATTGCCACCAAAATATTTCACATATCCTGTTATGAAAGGATGTCCAGTCGTGCCTGCATTGTAGGCCAAATAAAACATTGCCGAGGGAAGTGTTCCAAGTAGAAAAAATATTGCCGCGAACATGGACCATCTCAAATGTGATACAATTGGTTTTCCCCATCCCAAAAACGCTGCGATTAGAAACGCCAAGGCGGTTAAAGGCCGTGTTATGAAAGCTACCCCAAACAAAAGTCCGGATAAGAAAAAGAAGATATAACTTTGTTTCGAAGATGTTTTAAAACCTTCCTGCCAACACAAAAGAAATAAAAGAAGGAACAGTAATGATGCAGGATGATTCATAAATCCTGCCCCCAAAAATAAATAGAATGGAGATAAAGCAAACAAAATCAAACCAAAACGTGCAGCGAAGAAAAGATTCTGCCTGATCAGAAGTACAAAATAGACCGGAAGAATCAAGGCGGAAATAATCGGATTTACCCATTGAGGTATCCCTAATCGCACTCCCATTGAAAGAATGAGGGGAAATCCGGGGGGATATATGGTATACCAACGCCCTTCTTCAACAATTACATATATTCGTTTAAAAAATTCAGGTTCAGCCGGTGCTGGCATGGCAAAACGCCCATATGCCAGCACCTTTGCTTGAAAAAATTGGGCAATGCTGTCTTGAACGTGAGGAATATGACCCAAGGCATAATCCCCCAACAAATACGTAATGATCAAAACCCACAGACTTAAAGCACCACAAAAAAGCCAATCGTTCCTATCTATATTGGGATTACTGAAAAAACGGTCAATTAAACAAAATTTTTTGCCCCAAAACGATAAAAGTGGATGAGTTGACTGGTAAGCCATCAAGCCATGTATAACCACCAAACAAACGCAAATTACCCAAAATACACAATACCACATCCAACTCTCATAAAAAAAACTGTGGTATTTAATCTTGTTGCCAATCGGTAGAATTGAAAACAAGAAAAGAGAAAAAACAATGATCAACCGAATTCCATACGTCTGAAATTGTTGAAAAGATATTCCTAAATGTTTAATGATTGAAATAATTGTGAGTCCGATACTTGCAATCATTATCGTCCATACTATGAACGAAGAGTGATATCTCAAAACTTTTAATCCAGCCATCGCCCCTGGCCAAAAATCGAAAAAATCCTTGGCTGAACCAAAAAGAATAGCCACCACCAAAAGAAAGAACCATAAAAAAACACTTACGATACACATTTTTTTTTGTTCTTTTTTCATTTTCTCATCATACCCTTTTTAGCAACATAAACACTCTTTTACATGAAATAAGCCTATCTGAATCGCTCTGAAGCAGAAAAATTGAAAAAAAATTGTTTTTTTTTCGCTTGATTGCATTTTTTTTCTTGAAAAATTACATTAATTGTAATATAAATAAATTAACGTAACCAAAATTAAATCTTCATTTGTGTGAAAAGAGAAGATGAAAAATGGTTCCAGGAGGTTAAAGGTTCTAATGGCCACTAAAACAACCAGCAAAAAATCAGCGGCGAAGAAATCAACCTCGAAGAAGTCGACGGCGAAAAAGGCAACTACGAAAAAAGTTGCAACAAAGAAAGCCGCCCCCAAAAAGACGACGGCAAAAAAAGCAACTACGAAAAAAGCAGCTGCCAAGAAAGCCACAACCAAAAGATCGACGACCAAACAGAAAACCGCAAGCCCGAAGAAAAAGTCGACTGCTAAAAAAGCGTCTACAAAGAAAAGTACGGCTAAAAAGTCAGCTGCCAAGAGCAAGTCGACTGCAAAGAAGGGATCGGCGAAAAAATCTCCGGCCCCAAAAAGCACAACAAAGAAGAAAAAATAATGGTCTTGTTCTTACAGTACCCTTCCATAATGCATTAGGTTTAGTGTAATATAGGTTTGGTACTGCTAGTGAGTTGGTAGTATCTTATTTTCGTGTGCTGGCTTTTTTGTATTCCTTCTGGTTGCTATTGGGCAACATGAGGGGGGATTTGTCTCATTTTTTGGGTTGAAGGGCATCTTCGGATAAACCGAAGATATTTTTTTCTGTGTTTTTGGCTTGATTTTCTTTTATCAAAGTCGAAATTTATGCTATGATAATTTGCGGTGAGGTAAGTAGGGCAACATCATACTGTAAAGAAATACGAGGGTGAACATGAAAGAAACGAATGTTCGACCGTTCAAATCCGCCTTTCAATCCGGTGAAATTATTGATTTGATTAACCGCCTGGACGGGATTAAGATTGATCCGGTTCGACTCCATTATTACGAAAAAACAGGTCTAATCAAAGCAAGTGTTCGTCCCGCCCAGGGGTGCGGTAAACACAAACTTTATTCGTTCGGTGATCTGGTTATGTTGCGTTGGTTTCTGCAATTGCGGAAGCAGGGCCTCAGTATGCAGAAAGTCCGCAAGGGGATTTCTTATCTGCGCAAAAATATGCCGCGCTTTGCTGAAAAACCCCTTGAAGCGGAACTCTTTTTCGTGACTGATGGCCAGGATATGTTTGCATTGGTTGATAGCGAAGAGATCATCTCCCTGGTAAAAACTCCCGGCCAAAAATATTTCGGCGTTATGGTTTATGATTTCCAGAAAATGATCAATGACACACGCGAAGCTATTGCCCGAGCTGCTGCTTAACGAGAAAAAGTACTAATTGCTCTCAGAGTAAAATGCCACGCTGGCAAAGGAAACAACTGATTCAGTATCTTCTTCTATGGCTTGTTCGTATTTAAGTAAACGTCCATTCGTTACTTTCTTGCAAGCCAACGACATATAAATGGGAGAAAGGCCGCAAACATTATTGCGGTCTTTGTTTTTTGCAATGCTTTGATAAAACCCTTCAGCATCTCCCTGTAACATTGATTCAAGAATATCAATGTCTTCCCGCTCAACACGATCCAATTCCGCGGGTGGGATTCCTTCAGCGTGGCCAAAGCGTTTACCCACGTGGCTCATATCCGCTCCAACAATTATGGAAACTTTACCTTCATATTCATTGATTAAAGAACGGATCTTATCCAGGGTATGCTTTGTTTCAGGATCATCTGATGGTGAGGCTCCATCAGCAATATAAGGATGGAATGATCCACAAAGGATAGGGACAATTTTCCCATTCCAGGAGTCACCCAATACATATTTGAGCCACAAGACCTGGAATTCGATGGAATGTTCATCCCGGTGTAAAAATTCCTCTTCAAAAAGATCATATTCAACAGCATTGCTCAATTGATCGATGAAATTGGTATCTGTTTCCACCATACCGAAGGGTGTTTCAAACGATTTTTTTGTCAGAGTAAACATCCGTTGCCGGCATTGATGGGCGGTTCCGAAAATAATATATAGGTCTGCCGGTTCTCGTGATACGAGTTCACGATAGGCATAAGCAAAACATTCACCACCGCGGCGGATATCAATATGGGGTGAAATCAGAATATCCACATGATTTCCATTTAATGTAGCAGAATTATCGATTAATGGCTGTAGATATTCATCCAATTGCATTTTTAAACCAGTTGGCTCGGCTTCATATGAAAGTCCCGCATGGGCAGCATGGCGAATTGGTGATTGACGAAATTCCTTTTTCAATTCATCCATGGCTTTATAAAAGGTATCTGATTCCAGAAACAGTTCCTGATCCAAGCGGGATACCAAATCCTCAATGGTTTCTGTGGGGACAACCTGTTGAAAGCGCTGCATAAAAATCTCTTGAATATCCAGAATGGAATGCTGGCCATCGAACATGGAAACGATAAAGAAGGCTGGCATGGGCAAGATCAGCATATTACTGGCTATATTCAAAGGATCACGCAGACAGATTGATTGGCGGCCCTCATTGGTAATAGGAAAGATATCAACCGCCCGCAAGTGAGGATAAACCGGTTCGCGGCTGTCTTCGATTCGCTTTTCTTCTGACTCTGACATGGCGAACACTCCTAAAATGGAAATGGCGTCCATAATGAGGACGCCTTGAATTCATTATCGGGGCGAGAGGATTTGAACCTCCGACCCCCTACTCCCGAAGCAGGTGCGCTACCAGCCTGCGCTACGCCCCGA
>CAZFER010000003.1:0-177914 GCA_964517495.1 uncultured bacterium
AGGATAAATCGACGGCACCCCCCGAATTAAAAACCGGGGCGCCCCGAAAAAAAAGCAATAACCAATTTTAAAGATATGTGTAAGGGCAGACCTATGTGTCTGCCCGGTGATTGGCACATCGGTTGGGTCACGCCGTTCAACCCATCAAGGAGAACATAAGATCAACGTAAGAGCAGACCTAAATGTCATTAACTTAAGCCGTTTATTCTCTCCAAATCCCACCGCTGACGGGAAGATTTAGGGTGGAAAAATCGTAACTTAATGACATTAGGGGTATAACTATGTCTCAAATCGGTCTTATGGCATTTCTTTCTATGATTAGAGAGGGAAAAATCGAAAATAATTCGTCACTTTTATCTGCATTAATTGACATCTGATCCATTGATTGTTATGGTTGATTCCTGTATTTTAATCATCCTGGCGGTCATAATATATGGCCGGTAACCATTTTGGTTTAAAACGATCTATAACAAACCAGTTAGTGGAGGAAAAATGGCTGTGGATATCCTGCGCAATGAACGTTCGGGGCAAGTTTCCAGTCAACAACAATCCGCACCCGCCCCTCAGAAACGTTTCGATGAAAACCCGTATACGACACTGGGGGAAGATACCCATTTTGAGGGTACGCTAAAATTTAAGGACGGGCTAAAAATTGAAGGCCGGTTTAATGGTGATATCTCTTCTGAAGGGATACTCATCATCGGTAAAACCGGTCAGGTAACTGCTGAAATTTCAGTGGGAAGCATCATTGTTGAAGGAAAAGTGACCGGCAATATCGTCGCAAATGAGCTAATTGAACTACGAAGTTCGGCTGAACTGCGTGGGGATATTACGGCATCCAAGTTGAAAATTGAAGAAGGGGTTATCTTTGTTGGTAAGTCTGACGTCCAACCAAACAACAAAGCAAAACAACAAACTTCCGGTGGTGGGGGAAGCTCACAAAAAACCTCGCAAAAACAACCGGAAGACGACAAAAAGGCTCAACAACAAGCCAATAAATAATCGCCTTTTTTGTTAAATATGAACTTGCAGATGCCCGAATAGCAGCAAAAAGCATTGTATGCGCTGTTGCGTAGGTTATTTTTCTTTTCGGGTCAATAGTGTGAAAACTTTTGCTTTCCAGGCACAGCCGTCATCTTGCATTTAACCCTAAGAGACGGCTGTGTTTTGGTTATTAAAAAAATTATCGCTCATGACAACGCCCTGGCAACTTCCTCACAAAATTCCACTCGCTTTAATACCCACACCCATTGAAGATTTATCCCTTCTAAGCCATGAATATGGTATTTCTCTTAAAGTCAAACGGGATGATCTCACCGGTTCAGATCTTAGCGGTAATAAAGTCAGAAAACTTGAATACTTATTGGCAGAAGCTCAACAATTACAGTGTGATACGGTCATAACATGCGGTGCTGTCACCTCCAATCACGCACGTGCCACTGCTATTGCCTCACGACGGTTGGGATTCGATTCACTCCTTCTTTTAGCAGGCGAACCTCCTGTCTTTGCCCAGGGAAATCTGCAACTCGACCTGCTGGTTGGAGCAAAAGTCCAATACATCACCAAACAAATCTATTCACTGGAAATCAATAATGCCTTGCAAGAAGCCGCTGAATCACTTAAACGCGAGGGTAAAACACCATACATAATCCCTACCGGTGGTTCGAATCCAATGGGGATGATGGGCTATGTTGAAACCATCAGAGAAATTAAAGAACAATGCCAGGCTATGAATTGGGTGCCAGAATATATCGTATGTGCTGTCGGTTCGGGAGGAACATACTCCGGACTATTGCTTGGCAGCCGCCTTTACGATTTCCCCGTAAAAATTATGGGTATTTTGGTCTGTGGCGGCCTCGATTCATTTCGTGAAAAAATCTTCAATGATATTCAAAATGCGATTAAGCGATTCAATCTTCCTGTTGAAATCCAAATAGACAGCATTCTTCTACACGACGATTACATCTCCGGAGGCTACGCCAAAACCGATTCCTCTCAAATACGCTTACAAAGACATGTAGCCCAAAATGAAGCTATTATTCTGGATCCAGTTTACACCGGCAAAGCGTTTTATGGCATGGTGCAAGAATTGAATAACAATCGAATCTCCCCAAACTCCAATGTCCTCTTCGTCCACACCGGCGGGATTTTTGGCTTATCTGCCTTTTCCGAAATCATGACTCAAGAATGGAATTCGCTTACTTATTGGCCAATTTAACTCACGTCTGCTGGTGAAAAATCATTTTAACATACACTCTATTTTCTCCACACATTTATCAGATCGATTGACATAAAAGCTTATAATTCAAATATTTGCGGCTTTAAATCAATCCTGGACTCAAAATGGCAGCCAACTATTTAATCATGGTTTTTCGGGGGATTATCCATAAATCCATCAAAAATAATTGACAAAACCACTCCCTGCAATATAATTCTTCATTTCTTAAATAAAACTAAACATCTATGGCTTATATACAGCGAATGGGGAAAAAGGCGTTTGTTAATAACGCTCTAATATGTTTCGTGGGAGTTGGTTAATATGACGACAAATACTAAGAAAAAACCCTCAAAAACCCGGAAAAGTAAACGCGAAAAACTTTATGAGGAATTAAAAGAACGGCTTCTTCAAGAACGACAACAACTCATGGAAGAAGCCGTGAAAGTCCATAACGTCAGTGAAATCAATGCACACGGCGATATTGTTGATCAAAGCAATGATTATTCAGACCGTGAATTATTACTCGGTTTGGCCGAACATGACCGTCAGCGCATTATTGAAATTAACGACGCCTTAAAACGCATGGAAAAAGGAACCTATGGCATTTGTGAAATGTCCGGAGAAGAAATTTCCGAAGACCGCCTCAGAGCCATGCCCACTGCAAAATATACCCTTGAATGCCAAGCCAAAATCGAGGGAAATCGCTAAAATTCATTTTGAAGCAATTTATCAATTCAAACCGGGAGAGTGATTATCCTCTCCCGGTTTTTATTATTAAAGCAAAAAAACGGATTCTTTTGATCCACCCATTGAACATATGTTCATTTCAATGTAAAATCAGAGCGTTTTTTGAAGAATAAACGCCTTGAATCTCAAAAATCAAATCATACATGAACAATGGAAATTGAATTTCTCAGACATTTTGGATTCTCTTCAAAGCATATCAATACCTTAAAAGAGGCTTATGGGAAGAATTTATTACCCTTGCAACAACGGGTGATAAAAGAAGGTAAACTATTCGAAGGTCACAATATCCTCATTTCCGCTCCCACCTCTTCAGGAAAAACCTTTCTGGCCGAAATCCTGTTTTTATTCCATGTTTTGCAAGGCAAAAATGTGGTGCTTCTGGTTCCCACTAAAGCACTCGCCAACCAACGCTATCACCAACTCAAAAATCGCTATGCTGAAATGGGTTACGATATTGTCATATCCACCCGCGACCACCCCTTCCATGATCGCCGCATTATGGAAGGCCGCTTTCACCTGGCAATCGTCATCTATGAAAAAATGCGGTCCATCATTTCCATCGACGATAGTTTTGTTCCTTTTTTGGGAGCTTGTGTGGTTGATGAAATCCACTATCTCTACCACCACCAGCGGGGAGCTGAATTGGAACTTCTGTTAACAAAATTGCTGGTTGAAAAAAACCTACAGCTGTTGGGTCTATCCGCCATCATCGATGACGAAAAAGCGGCAGAATGGTTAAGGGCTATTTTCATCAAAGATACCCAGAGACCTGTTGAACTTCGCCAGGGCGTATTATGCCAGGACCGATTTAAATACGTGGAATTTAACACGGGCCAACAAGGAAGTGAAACCTTCCCATTCGAAGAAAACTACGATGAAGGCCTGGCCATGGTGGAGGCCGGGTTGCATTTCGCTTCTAAAGGTGAAACCACCCTTCTGTTTTGGGAAAATCGCCAGCAATGCTATATCGCCGCTCGCAAGTTTGCCGAACATCTCAAACCTGAATACAAACTAAAAGAACATAAATTAAAACGGCTTGAAACAACCTCAATGAAACAATTCCTTTCGCAGTTATTGCCCCGGCGCATTGCTGTCCACACCAGCGACCTTACCCAGGACGAACGCGAATGGGTTGAACAAAAAGTTCAAGAGGGAGAAGTGGTTCTTATTTGCGCCACCAGCACCCTTGCGGAAGGTATTAACTTCCCGGTTATGAATGTCTTGACCACCCGGCGCATTTATGGCTTTCGCCGCAAAGACCTCATTCATACCACCCACCCTGGGAAAATCCCCATCACTCGCGAACGGCTTTTCAACATGACTGGCCGGGCGGGTCGCCTGGGATTCAGTGAATTTGGCCGGGGGATATTGGTCACCACAACTAAAGGGGATGTCGATGGTCTATTTACTCTATTCTCTCAAACACGATTCGATCAAATGCCACCCGCCCTATCAAAAGAAAACATGAAAAATGTGGTGTTGCAATCGATGAATATTCATGGCTTCTCAACCAAAAATTCAATCTTGGAATTGCTTAATCACACCTTAACTCATGTCCATCACCTTTGGCCAGTCGATCCAGCCGGCACAATCGAATCCTATTTAGCCGGCCTTACAAATAAAGGCTTTGTGAGTCATGAGCATGAACGGTATTTTTTGACCGTATTAGGAAGTGTGGTGGTTAAAAACGGGGTATCACCTTACTCTGCCCTACGCCTGCTCGATTATATTCATTCAGTGGAAGATCGTTTTCCCCCTGAAAACGCGACTCTGTTTACGATCTGTTTGCTCGATGAAATAAGTGAACTGTTCATACCTCTCTCTGATCGTGAGGTTCGCAACAATATATGGTCCGCCGCATTTTTGAACCTATTCATTGAAGGCCAGTTCAACATCCCTTCATCAATAGCAGAATTATTAAACAACAAACCAGCCCTTCGCAAAGAACACCATGCTGCCTTTAAAAAGGCCATTCTATTGCAGTGTTGGATTACTGGAAAACCCATTCATTTTCTGGAAGAAAAATTCGCTGTCCATTTGGGAACCATTTTACGTTTGGGTGAAGAAACCTCATGGTTAATGGGCTGCTTGGCTGAAATCGCCTCCCGTTTTGAAATGCCCCCCGATTGGCTGCGTAAATTTTCCGCCCTGCAAGAACAACTGCTATATGGATTACCAGAGAATGGCTTGGAATGGTCTTCCTTCATTCGCCAACGCATATTAAACCGCTCAGAAGTGCTTGCCCTCTTAAAGGCTGGATATCATTCACCTTCCGTGGTGCACCAGGATGATATTTCCCATTTAAAAAAGTTCTTATCCGTCGAAGCAATCGAAGCGATAAAAAATGAAAAGGCCATGGGCAAAGAAACCAGCCGTATTTCATCCGATTTTGTGGTGGAATTGAATAATGCCCGTCCCAATCAAATCAAAGTCAACGGTGTTGTTTTTCAACTTTCAAAATTACTCTCCACCATGATTGAAATATTGGCGTCAACACCCGGCATATGTGTCGATTATGAAAACCTTATCCAATCCATGTGGACAGATAGCTACGGCGATAAGAAGAAAATCTCCCGCCTGAAAAGCGACTTTCTAAAACGGGTGGAAAAACAATTAAATCTCCCCTCACCATGCAACCTGATCGAAACCATCGAAGGCCGAGGGATATTGCTCAATGCCACAGTAAAACGCGAGTAGTGGGAAAAGTACAAATTAATGTTGTTCCACTTAATTCCAAAGAATTGGAAAAACAACATGCCAGCCAAGCATGAAGATAATACGTGTATATCTTTACGAAAATGATTTCTATTTATTAAACCAGTTTCCTTGATAGGAATTCAAATCTAACTAAAATTTATACAAACAATCCAACATTAAATGGATTCTCTTCAATGAACGAAACAGCCGTGCAAGATATCAGACAAAAAGGGGTGGTCGGAGCCGGAGGAGCCGGTTTTCCCACCTACGCCAAGTTAAAACCTCCCATCCAAACTCTCCTTATTAATGGTGCGGAGTGCGAACCACTGTTACATAAAGATAAAGAACTGCTCAAAAAATTCGGTCCCCTCATCCTTGAAGGTATGGTCCGAATTCGTGACCTGGTGGGTGCAGAAGAAGCAGTAATGGGGATCAAAGAAAAATACCACGAAATCATTGACAATTTACAGCCTATCCTGCCTGAACGTATTCGACTTCATCCGTTAGGCGATTATTACCCTGCTGGCGATGAATTTGTGCTCGTTTATGAGATCACCGGCAAAGTGATTCCACGTGGCAAATTACCCCTCCATGTCGGTGCATTGGTTATTAATGTGGAAACAGTGTTGAATGTAATGCTCGGCCAGCCCGTAACGTACAAATACTTGACAGTTGCTGGAGCGGTCAACGAACCCAAAACCCTAAAACTCCCGATTGGAATATCTCTACAAGAAGCCATTCAAGCATGTGGAGGCGCCAGTGTTGAGCCATATGCCATCTTGACCGGTGGAGTCATGATGGGACGATTGGCGACCGATTTAAAAGCCCCGGTCACCAAGACGACCGGGGGGATTTTAGTGTTCCCTGCGGATCATCCCCTGATTGCCCGCTATGCGCGTGATACGGTGAGCATAAAGAGAATCGGGAAATCCGCCTGTGATCAGTGCACATTTTGTACTGAACTCTGCCCCCGTTATCTCTTGGGACACCCGATTGAACCCCATAAAGCCATGCGGGCACTGGGATTCAGTCATGAAAAACTGAGCCTGGTAGTGGGAACCCATTTTTGCTGTGAATGCAATCTTTGTAGCTTGATTGCCTGTCCAGAAGATTTGGATCCCAAAAACGTATGCGTCATCAACAAACAGGAACTGCGAGCGGAGAAAACATTCTATCCTGAAGAAATTCCTGACCGGCCAGTTCATGGAATGCTTGAAGGACGCCGAACCCCGCTGACACGTTTGTTTAAAAAACTTGGTTTAACCGAATTTAACAACCGCGGCCCATTGGATGAAATAGAATTCCATCCGGAACGTGTTTATTTACCGCTTAAACAACATGTTGGTGCTCCCGCGCACCCCGTGGTAAGTATTGGAACACGCGTTGGTATAGGTGATGTCATCGCCAATGTGGACGAAAACGATTTGGGAGTGCCCATTCACTCCAGTATAAATGGTATAGTCAGCCGTATTGAAGATGATGGAATTGAAATTAAAAGAGGATAATACAAAGCCATGCCCAAAGCCATCGGATTGATCGAACTCTCCAGTATCGCACTCGGTTACGAAGTGCAAGACGCCATGCTTAAAGCATCCGCCGTTCAACTATTGGTCGCGCGTACCATTTGCTCGGGGAAATTCCTCGTCATTGTTGGCGGAGATGTGGCGGATGTGGCCAGCAGTGTCGAAGCAGGTTTAACCATCGCGCGTGACAGTGTGATCGAAGATTTGGTCATTCCCAATGTTCACGATAGCATATTCTCCGCCATTTCCGGGACCGTTCCCCTCACACCATCCGAAGCACAAGCGTTGGGGATTGTTGAAACCTTTACGGTTTCCAGCATCATTGAAGCGGCGGATGCAGCAGCCAAAGCTGCCAATGTGAAATTATTCCGTATTCATGTTGCTATGGCCATTGGCGGAAAGGGTTTCCTTTTGCTAACCGGCGATGTTTCCGCCACCCGCGCTGCCGTGGATGCCGCCGCACAAGTTGCCATTCAGCATGGTGTCCTGGTTGCCAAAGTGGTTATTCCCCGCCCCAGCCCGGAATTATTCTCTGAATATGTTTAAAACAAAACCACCTTATCAAGACCTTCGTTTTTATAGAGAAGGCCTTTATCCTATTCGATAATCTAAACACAATCGGATATATTTAGTCGTGAAAAAACAACGATCCAAAAAAACCAAAGAAAAATCCATTCAAAGCACACCACAACCTGTCGAATCTCCTAAATCAATCATTCGGGATAAAATGAGTTTGGATGAGTTAATCCCCCATCTGCCTCGTTTAAGCTTATTGATTCTAATGATGGGGCTGGTTGCTTTTGTAAGTGGTTATTTAATAACCATTATCATGACCGATTTGGTTATTCAATATGATGAATTGGTCCTAAGTGGTGAAAAATGGGTGGATAATAATGGTAAAGAGAGATTTCGCCATTATTATCCAGATTTAAGACTTTACGTTGTAAAGTTCGGTCCTGATCAAGTTCCCCAAGAGTCTAAATTTTCTCAAATGGGGATATTGGGTACCGGTTTGTATTTTTATGGTATTATTAATGCGTTGCATTGGATTATTGAATTTAAACTGCAATATCTGGGTGGATTGGTAACCATACCTTTTATCGTGTTACTCATTGGTTCTGTAATCCTCAATTTCAAAGTCCTGCCCTCTGAATATCTCTCTGAAAGAACAATATTTTTGAGCGCTCTTTTCATGAGTATGGTTCATGCCCTGCTGTTGATAATATTAATAATTTTAGGCATATTAATTTCCCCCACATATTCTTCCCTGTTAGATATGCCTTTCCATAATGTGGGGCAAATTTTTGGATTGTTGCTGCCCAGTGCATTTATTATTTTGCTTACTAATATGGTTTATGGCGGAATCATTGGAGGGATCCTATCTACTTTTTATCCCTTTTATGCTTTATTATCAAAACCAGTTTCATCCTCCGAATAAATTGATAGGGGAAGAATAATAGGTTGTTGAATTTCAAATCCTTTTGCTTTTTTTAATAAATGGACAACAAACAATGGTTTAAATGGATTTTGATTGTTAGTTTTGTTTTGGCCCATCTTGTATTGGGTTTAACAAGCGCATGGCAAAAATCCCCCACCACCGATGAATATACCTATATCGCTAGCGGTTACCTTTATTACCAGGAAGGATGGGACTTGCGGCTCGATCGTACTCATCCCCCGCTGGTTCGCATGTTTATTGGTGCCCCTCTTGCTTTCTATAAACCCTGGATGCCTCCGTTGCAAAAAGAGAAATGGGATACCCGCCAGAGCTATACCCTTGGCTACCAAATTGGATGGGAGATGTTGCTTCGTGGCAAAAATGAAGTGAAGCCACTGCTTTTCTGGGCACGTTTGCCTATCCTGCTATTATCCTGTGGAATGGCGTTGGTTATCTTTTTCTGGGCGCATGCGTTGTATGGGGTATGGGGTGGATTGTTATCGTTATGTTTCTATTGCTTTTCGCCCAACCTAATAGCCCATGCCCGCCTGGCGACGGTTGATTTGGGGTTATGCTTTTTCTTTCTCACAACCTTGTATTTCTATTATCGTTATGAAAAATCCAACAAACGGCGAGATGTTTGGTTGACAGGCATATTTATGGGGTTTGCCTTTGCCGCAAAAGTGACAGCGTTGCTGATCCTTCCCATTATAGTTATTTCCTTTTTATGGAAACGTATATGCTTACCCAATCACAATTTCAAAACCAACTGGAACAAGGCGTTCATTGATCTTGCTTTAATCATTGGTTGTTCCATTCTTGTATTGTGCATGGTTTATGGTTATCCAATCCGCCCATTTTATTATGGAGATACGCTTGCCAATGTTTTCTACAAATCCTTTCATACTGGCCAGGGGGATTTGGATATTCCAGGAATGCCTCACCTTAATCATGCGTTCTATCTCTTTGGTAATTATTCAACGGAAGGATGGCCTTATTATTATCTGGCAGCCATTTTGGTGAAAACACCGCTACCCTATTTCTTCGCCCTGCTTGTAATCCTGATCTTCAGCCGCCAGCGATGGATGGGATGGCCGGATATGATTATTATATCCGTGATATTGCTATATATGGGGGCTGCCACTTTTAACCGGGTTAATATAGGATTACGCCATATTTTACCTGTTTACCCTTTATTGTTTGTTTATTTGGGAAGGCTGGCCTTAATGAAACCTCATAGAATATTCAGAGTATTAACCATCTTGACAGTATGTTGGCTTATAGGTGTAAATGGAATGATTTATCCTGATTATTTGGCTTTTTTCAATGCCGCGTGTGGAGGTCCAAATCAGGGTCAGTATTACCTGGATGATTCAAACATCGATTGGGGACAGGATTTAGGGCGCTTAAAACAGATTAAGGATGAGTATCCTGATCAACCTTTATACGTGGCCACCAATTGGATGTTTAATGCTGAGGTATTTGGTTTCAAAGCCCAACGCTTTCAGGCCGATCAAATCGCATCACCACCCAATGGAATTGTGGCAGTGGGTAAACACTGGGCGATACGCCAACGAATTCACCAACGCTCACCCCATTACTTTGACTGGTTTGAAAAATATACCCCAATCACAAACGTTGGACATTCGATCGTGGTTTATCGCATTGAATAATTGAAGATACCTTGAACTGTTTTACTCGATTAAATACATTGACACAAATTAAGTCTGTTTAAATAGTGACATCTTTCCATTCATGGTAATTCCGTGTAGATTTTCAAGTGGCTTGTATTTTACTCGATGTATATGATGAATGTGTATTAATCTTGTGCTTATTGATAAATGGTTTGAGAAGGAGAAACACCAGGCATGATTATGAACGATAACCTACCCACCAGCCAATCAATGGTTCCCCCGCAAGGCCGGCAAGATCATATAAACGCGATTGAAAAAACCCATCATTTCTTTACTTCAACTCAGAATTCAGCGGGTTACTGGCCGGTTTATCTCGAAGCCGATTCGACATTGGTGGCGGATTATGTCATGCTGGCCCACTATATAAACCATGTTGATCCCATCCTGGAAAAAAAGGCAATCCGATGGCTCGTAGACACTCAGTTGGAAGATGGTGGATGGAATATTTATTATGGCGGCCCTAGCGAATTAAACGCAACGGTCAAATGCGCTTTTGCTCTGCAACTGGCAGGGATAAAACACAACGAGGAACCATTGCGCAAAGCGGAGGAATGCTTGCGCTGCTTGGGGGGATTGAGCCTAGTGAACAGTTATACCCGGTTTTACCTGGGATTGTTCGGCCAATATCCCTGGAAGCTGTTGATTTCCATGCCCCCTGAATTGATGTTTCTGCCCACCTCGTTCTATTTCAATATTTATGAAATATCGTCCTGGTCAAGAGCGATATTGGTTCCCATGTGTATCATTTGGGCTCATCATCCAATTAAGCAGCCCCCTGAAAATGTTGATACCCGTTCGTGGTGGGTTAATGAACGGTCAATTAATGGTTTATCACTGCGGGAAAAGTTTTCCTGGAAAACCTTTTTTATCACTCTGGATGCCATATTAAAAAGATCCTACCGCTTTTCTGCCCCCTTTACCCGAAAAGAATCCTTGCGCCGGGCGGAAAACTGGATGCTTGAGCGTCTAAGCCGTGGGGGAGGACTGGCGGCCATTTATCCCGCCATGTTGAATGCCATAATCGCCTTGGATTGCCTGGGATATGAGCATGATCACCCTGTCTTTAAAAACAGTGTAGACGAGTTTATGACACTGATGGTCGAAGAGGAAGACCGGCTTTGGTTTCAACCCTGTTTCTCACCGGTTTGGGATGCGGCCATGGTCACTGGAGCGTTGGAACGCTCGGGGATGCCAGGGGATCATCCTGTTATCCAAAAAGCGGCGGAATGGTTGATCAATCAGGAAATCTCCATAAAAGGTGATTGGCAGATTAAAAATCCCTATGGCCCAACGGGCGGATGGGCGTTTGAATTTGAGAACGATTTTTACGCGGATACGGATGATACTGCCATGGTGCTTATGGCGCTTAATCATGCCCGTATACCCAACGACCAACGCCGGCAAGCCTCGATGAAACGTGGAGTTGAATGGTTGTTGTCCATGCAAAGTTCAGATGGAGGGTGGGGCGCGTTTGATGTTGATAACAACAAGGAAATTTTGAACCTCATCCCGTTTGCCGACCACAATGCCCTGTTGGATCCTAGCACGGCGGATGTTACGGCTCGAATTGTTGAGATGTTTGGTGATTTCGGTTATAATGTTGATTTTTCACCCGTTGCCCGAGCGGTTCAATTCTTGCGTAATCAACAGGAACAAGATGGTTCATGGTACGGACGGTGGGGGGTTAATTACATTTATGGAACCTGGCAAACCATAACGGGTATGACTCGTGTGGGTGTATCAAAAGATGATCCAGCGATTCAGCGGGGTGTCGTATGGTTAAAAAGCGTCCAGAATGATGACGGAGGATGGGGGGAAACGTGTATAACCTATGAAGATCCTGAACAAAAAGGGTGCGGTGAATCCACTCCCTCGCAAACCGCATGGGCGCTACTGGGCATTATGAACGGGGAAGGGATGGATAGCGGAGCTGTCGAAAAAGGAATAGATTTCTTGATTCGTATACAAAATGATGATGGAAGTTGGAATGAAGATCAATTTACCGGAACCGGCTTTCCAAGAGTTTTTTATCTTCGCTATACCTGGTATCGAAACTATTTTCCATTGATGGCTTTAGGAAAATATCGTGAATTAATGGGATACACAACATAAGTATCCTGTGTGTCCTTATCAGGTAAAGCCCTTCATTTCCCGACGGTTATCCTTTTACAATTCGCAGTTTAACCGATGGTTAAGAGTTGAACGATTCATTTGAAAAGTATAAAATTTACTAATTTGGTAAACATTATTAGGTCTTAGGAGAAGTCGCCGTGAGATTTCCTTGGGTTCTCTATACCACTATCGTTAAGCACATGATTAAACAGAAGGTCAAAGGAGTAAAACGTTATCCTTTGGTTTTAATGCTTGAACCGACATTGCGTTGTAATTTGGATTGTATAGGCTGCGGCCGTATTGCTGAATATCATGCAAATCCGATTAAGGATCTAACGGTAGAAGAATGCCTGCAATCTGTCGATGAATGCGATGCTCCTATTGTGTCGGTTTGTGGGGGAGAACCATTGGTCTATAAACCGGTTGATGAATTAATCCGAAAGTTAATTGAGCGTAAAAAATATGTGTATTTATGCACAAACGCCATGTTTTTGGATCGCTATTGGGAAAAAATCCCCCCCCATAAGCGTCTTTGTTTAAGCATCCACTTGGATGGAATGGAAAAGGGACATGACTGGGCGGTGGACCGGCCTGGCACTTTTAAAAAGGTCAGCCAAATTATCGATGAAGCCATCAAGCGAGGTTATCGCGTCAGCACCAATACTACCGTGTTTAATGGAACGAATCCCAACGAAATCAGCGAAATGATTGAGTATCTTCATAACAAGGGTGTCGATGGGATGTTGATCTCCGGAGCCTATCCCCAGGAAGGGGAAAAAGGCGAAGCTGGTTTGCGGCGTCAAGAAATGGAGAATGTTTTCAGGGAAATTTTTGGTCAAAACGGCAAAATGGAAAAATACAAGTTCAATAACACTCCGGTATATACGGAATTTTTGCAAGGGAAAAAAGAACTCCCCTGCTCACCCTGGGCCAACCCCAACCGTACGGTTAAAGGATGGAAGGGGCCTTGCTATGTTCTTACCGACCGCTATTACGAAACCTTTGATGAATTAATGAATGAAACTGAGTGGGAAAAACTTGGTCCCGGATGTGACCAACGCTGTGAGGATTGCAAAATCCATAGCGGTTTTGAACCCAGTGTAGCCTTAGGGCGAAATTTGACACTCAAAGACCATTGGCGAGTGTTTAAATGGAACTTTTTTACCTGATCAGTTCAAATATCTTACCAACCAAAACCAGTGTGCGTTGATGGGTCAAAAAAATGAGCCATCCTACGAATTTAGCTGACCACTTGCGTTGACTGAAAACCGGATTCTCTATTTTTATTCGATTAATGTTCTATCGATTAATCTGTTTTTTTGTGGCTCGCATTGTTTTCAATTGTATAATATTGGATTATGATGATAGAAAAGAGAATCAATGGGGAAAAAGGTATGGATATATATAAAAGCGTTGATTCCAACATGTGTATATTAACAGCCGTAGGCCGGGTGGACCGTACCACACAACAAGCGTTCTACCGGGCATTGGCTGAGGTCATTAATCAAGGAGCAAAGTTTCTCATCGTTGATCTTTCTTTAACCGAATACATGGATAGTGGGGGAATTCAATCGTTGGTGGACGCCAAAAAAATAGCCCTGGACCATCAAGGAGATGTTGTGTTAGCCTCACCCAATGGACAACTAATTGAATTATTCAATATATTAAAGCTTCACCAATCATTTGGAATCTACAACACGATCAATGAAGCCAAACAATCGTTTGGCTTTTAAGCATGTCCCATTAGAATCATCAAATGTTTAGTCCGTTTTACAGCCCGGCGTGTGTTGATTCAAAAACTCTTTAAATTCCTGCTCAGGCACGGGGGGGCTGAATAAATATCCCTGCACTTCATCACACCCCAAATTGTTTAGAATTTCCAACTGCGATTGAGTTTCCACCCCTTCGGCGACAGTTATTAGATTCATTTTTTGAGCCATGGCTATTACCGTCTCGACCAGGTTCAGGCTGTTTTCATCTTTTTCAATATCATTAACAAAGGATTTATCGATTTTCAGGATATGAAGTGGCAGATGTTTTAAGTGATACAATGATGAATACCCCTTGCCAAAGTCGTCGATTGAAATCGAAATTCCACAATCCGCCAAGGCTCTCAATTTCTTTACCGTATTTTTTATATCTTTCATAATAATTGTTTCAGTGATTTCGACTTCAATGTAAGATGGGAGCAAACCTGTACGTTCGATTTGTTTGAGAAATTGTTGTACGAAGTTTTTTTGCATGAATTGGCGAAGAGATAGATTTATGGCAATTTTGAGTTTTTTTGAATCAAAATAGTTTAATTTCAGAGCCGTTCGATAGGCCATATCCATAATCTGTTCGCCTAAGGGTACAATTAAACCTGTTTCTTCCGCCAGGGGAATAAATTCGTCAGGACGTATAACATTGCCGTCGCTTTGCGGCCAGCGGGCCAATGCCTCCATTCCGCAGGTTTTACCGGTACGAAGATCGATTCGAGGTTGATAATAAACCGTAAATTCATTCTTTTCGATCGACTTTCGAAGTTTTCGCTCTATTTCCAATCGGCGTTGAACGCGGTCATTGAGTTCGGCGGTAAAGAATTTATATCGATTTTTCCCTTGATCTTTGGCCTGATACATCGCCATATCGGCATTGCGAATCAAAGTTTCCGCATCCCCCCCATCATTGGGATAATAGGTCACTCCAATACTGGGAGTAATATAAAGTTCGTGGCCATCGATATGGAAAGGCCGTGTAAAGGTATTGATCAGCCGTTCAACGACATAACTTGCTTCGGATTCTTTTTGGATATTTTCGACCATAATCACAAATTCATCCCCACCCAGCCGTGCAACAGTATCTTCCGAACGCATAATAAACAGGATGCGTTTCGCCACCGCTTGCAGTAATTTATCACCAAGCAAATGGCCAAGACTGTCATTGATAGTTTTGAAATTATCCAAATCAATAAAAAGAATCGCAATTTTATTGAGAGAACGCCGTGCATGGGCAATGGCCACCGAAATGCGGTCATGGAGTAGAAGGCGGTTAGGGAGGTCGGTCAAGGCATCATGATAGGCTTGATGCCGAATTTGTTTTTCTTTGCGCTTCATCTCGGTGATATCATGAAATACCGCCACGTAATAATAAGAATCTTTATTTTCTTTGACTTCACCGATACTTAGCCATTCAGGGTAGACTTCGCCACTCTTTCGGCGATTCCATATTTCGCCTTCCCACTGCCCATTTTTGACAATTTGGTCCCACATCACTTGATAAAATTCATCGGAATGACGATCTGATTTTAATAACCTGGGATTGTTTCCGATCACCTCATGAGGTTGATAGCCGGTTATGGTTGAGAACGCTTGATTAATCTCGAGGATATTGGCATCCTTATCGGTGATGGTGATACCTTCCAAGGCATTGTTAAAAACAATTTCAAACAGTTTTAGCCGCTTTTCATATTGTTTACGCGACGTAATATCTCTCGCGACTATCAATAAAATGCTCTCGTCATTAATTTCTATTAGTTTAATCTTTACTTCTACAGGAAATTTTTCTCCATTTTTGCGCTGATTGATCGATTCGAAATGAATTTCCCCCTCTTGTGATTGTAAATATTTCGGGTTTAAAGAGGTGTAGATACCCACAATAATATCTTCAGGGATAATTTTTTCAACGTGGGAATCGATCAGTTCATCGCGTGAGTAACCGGTCATTTTTTCGGCAGCGAGGTTACAGTCGATGATTTTGCCATAACTTGTTTCCAAAAATACCGCGTCGGGAGCCAAATCAAATAGGGCTTTGAATTTTGTAAAATTGGATTTGATTTCTTTTTCCTTATCCAGACGTTCGGTGATATCTTGAGCGAAAAGAGCGATTTTGGTTACTTCTTGATTTTCATTAAGGATAGGGGAAAAGTAATTGTCGAAGTAAAGATCCCCGCGTTTATCTTGAAAACGAATAGGCTCTTTTTTCTGAATAACCTCTTTGATTTTAGCCATCCTTTTCTCAAAGACCTCTTGTGGTACAAATTCACAGACGGCTTTTCCGATAAGCTGATCGACGGTTGTTCCTAACCGCTTGGCGCCAATTTCATTGGCTGCGATGAAAACCCCATTTACATCCACCAGAAAGGCTGATTCCAGGGTGGCATTTAACAATTGGCTGGCGGTATTTTCGCTTTCTTTGAGGAGATGCTCAAATGTTTTGATATGGCTTATATCTGTTACAGAGGTGACTTTATACAGTTCGTTATCCTTGCCCTCAATACAGGTAGCTTCACCCAAGACTGCAAAGCGATACCCATTTTTATGCATCGCTTCCCATTCATTCGCGTGTGGGAGTTTCTTTTCACTTAATATTTCTTTATGCCATCGTATGGCTGATTCATGGTTTTCGGGTGGAAGAACGATGGTGAAATGCTTCCCAATCAATTCATCCGTTTCATAGCCAAATAGATTACAGAAGGCGGGATTGATTTTGACAATATATCCATCTTTATCGGTCACACAGATCCCAGTGGCTGTTGAGTTAAAGATTAGTGAAAACGATTCTTGCGACTCATTCAGTTCGCGCCGTAATAAATCCCTTTCCTGGCGTAAGGTTTCCAGTTCATAGCTTAGTGAAATAAACTCTCCTGAATGGTTGTTTGATTCCTGATATTTTGATGGTTCATTAATAGTCATAAGCAACACGATGCTCACAGTCTAGTTTTCAAACGGTTATAACATGGAATTATCCATAAACTTTTCTGATCAAAAAACGAGTGGCTCAAGAATATCGTAAAAAATGTAATACTTGAAATATTATTTCAATTTCCCGCAAAAGGAATATCAAAAAATGAGAATCGCTTTTTTAATATTGAGAAGTTACATGAGAGGCACATTATATAAAGAAATATATCAATTTATTTCTTTTTTCTTGTAAACCCGAAGGTAATCGAAATAAACATTGTCAGGCAATTTTGCTTGACTGACATTTCCAGCCCATTTGCCGACTTCGAGGCTAAGAATAATATATTGTTTTATTTTGGAAATTGCTTTGTCTGTGGTCCATGCTTTTTTGCCATCCACATAAATGGTGTAATGGTTGGGTGTCCATTCCAAGCCGATGGTGTGGTAACCATCGTTGGTCTTTTTCATTTCATATTTTGAGCCGGTGGTTTTGTGGTGATCTCCATAGCCTCCCCAATGCAAGTTAAAGAGTATCAAGTTTTTATTCTTGACAAGATACTCAAAGATATCTATTTCAGTTCCGCATTGGGCGGGATTACATTCTTCATGTAATTTGGGGGATTGCAACCAAAACGCGGACCAATGGCCAATTTGAGTTTGAAATTTGACTCGGCATTCAAAATACCCAAAACAAGCTTCAAATTTTCCTTGAGTACCGATCATGGCGGTATGATATTGATCACCGGACTTTTTGGTGGTTAAAACCAGTTGCCCTTCACCATTTAGATTAACGGTATCTTTCACATTAATGGCATCACGCCGTGGGCCTAAGCCACGATAACTCCATTTCTTCATATCAAGGCGTTTGCCATCGAACTCATCCGACCAGATGAGCTTATAATCATCATTGGGTGGAGCGGCATAAAGAATGGTGGGGAAGAGAAACAGGCTAATCAATAGGGATAGAATCGTTTTCATTGGATATAACCTCTGTGAAATTTAAAATTATGGGATTTCAAATGGCTGACCATTTACATTCTTTTTATTAATTGGTTTATTTAATCAGAAAAAGGTGGACTGACAAAGAGAGAAGTCTATTTAACTGGTCGAGCATGTGGAATGTATATTGTGAATCCTCTATTAGCAACTATGCTTATATAAAAGTGGAAAATGGTTAGAAAGGAATAGAGATGGCTTTAAAGGATAAAAAATGTGTTCCATGTGAAGGTGGTGTTCCAAAATTAGAGGAACGTGTGATCAATGAATTATTAAAAGAGATTGAGGGGTGGGTTTATCGAGATGATAAAATTCATAAACACTTTGAATTCAAAGACTTTGTAGAAGCGATGGCCTTTGTGAATAAAATGGCGGATTTAGCTGAAAGCGAAGGCCACCATCCTGATTTCTTTGTTCATTATAATCAGGTTGATGTTACTTTGTGGACTCATAAAATCGGTGGTTTGTCTGAAAGTGATTTTATTATGGCGGCAAAAATCAATGAGCTCTAAGCCGTTGCTTTTGATTTAACCATGTGGATTTTCATGGCATACCGGCCAAGGATGGAGTCAATTTCGATATCAGAGGCTGTGTAGGGAACAAGCCCTTTGGCATGATCAACAATGGTTGAATCAGGATGAACATGAAACCATGAGAGCCACACACTTAGCACTTTTTGAAACCAATGGGGGAGTTTGCCCTGATCCCAAAAATCGACAATAAATAAATCCCCTTCATCCTTTAAGTTATTAAAAGCACACTTCAGCGCTTGCTGCCAAGCAGGAATCATTGACAGCGAATAGGAAAAGAAGACGATATCAAAGGGTTTTTTCAATTCAAAGGTGGATTGATAGTCAACATCCTCGGCCAGGGCGTGTTTAACTTGGATGGTGTTTTCAAAACCTTTTCGTTTAATCTTTTGATTCGCCGTGCGGAGCATTTCAGAAGAGGCATCGATACCGTAGAAGTGTGCATGCGGGTAGCGTTGTGCCAGTTGGATTAGGTTGCGTGCTGTGCCACATCCCATTTCCAAAATTGTATCGCCTGGCGATATTTTCATTTCACGAATGATGGTATCACGGCCAAAGAGATAAAATTTTCGGGTAAGGTCATAAATATACCGTTGAAAACGGTATATGTTATCCATTTTTGTGGTGTGATTTTGGGTTTCTATCATGTTAAAAAGGTGATGCTTCCTTTTGGCTATTCTTTCAAAGCATAAATATGAAAGCCCCCGTAAATTGCGGAGCGGTCTTGCATAAATAATTCGTGTGATCGTTCTTTTTCATATTCAAATCGCTGGCGGAGTTCAGCGGGAAGAGCATCCTCAATGGGGGAAACGTCAGAGGCGGTCCTGAAAATAATGCGGCTTGCAGGCATGCCGGTTCGGGCGATTTCGGACCACAGTTCGGCGATCATTTCGTTGCTCATCCAATCTTGTGAATCCAAAAGCACATAGCGGTTAAAACTATTATTTGGATGGGTTTTGAGAAGATCAGTGAATGAAGTGTAATATAAACGAATCTTATGAAGGTTTTCTTTTAAATAATCATAATGATCCTGTTTCAGGTAATCGGGGATGGCATTACGGTTTTCTTGATCATAGGCACGTTTAAAGGCTTGCCAGGCAAAATAGTTATCTTCTATGGGGAACTGACAAGCCAAACGCTTGACACGCTCGCAATAAAGTTCATTCAAGCGGCCATTTGATTCTTTTTTCATGGCCTGAAATTGCTGAGGGGGGATGCCCAAGCAGTAAAACATCAATGGGAGTTTACCGAGCCAGCGAACCAAGGCGTTATTGAAAAAGGGAGCGAAGTGGTGGTCAAAATAGGCCTCACGTTCTTTGGTATCATTTAATTCCACCAATTTTTCAGGAGATTGGGCAAAACGCCGTGCCAAGAAATGAACCAAACGAATAAAGAAACCCATTGTTCCATAGTTATAAACATTCTTGCTAAAATAATTGATTCGTGGTTTTTGAAAGAGCATCCCGTTTTCCCAATAATTACGGGCGTTTTCGTCCAAGTTGGGTTTTATGTATTGATGATAATTATCAACATTCTCTTTTTTATCGGCACACCCAAAAAAGTTGAAGAAATCCTTATAGCCAGGAAGATGTTTCAACGCATTGAGTTTTAAGCCGGTAAAGTAGAGATGGTAGCGGTTTAAATCGACAGCGTGCACAGAATGGGGTTTAGCGATTAAATAATTAAGCAAGTTGCATCCACCTGATGAAATAGTGAGGATGCGGCTTTCTGAATCGACTTGCATTGCTTCAAGGTCTACTCTTGGGTCCTCCCAGATTTGATTATAAACAAACCCATCGAAGAAGAATGAGAATAACCGTTCTTGAATTCCCTTTAAGCTGGATATACGGTTTTGATGAACAGCTTGCTTGATTAAGACTGGGGTTCCCAGGACCATAAAACACCTCGTAATTGTGGTTGGCTATGAAAAAAGATAGGAAGCCTAAAATGTTAGCGTGAATGTTAGAAACTTTTTAGGGAGTCAAAGGTAAATTCCGGAAGATTTAATAATTTTCTAATTTTGTGAGCTTTCTGGTTTTGGGAACTGAGGTAGAGGAGAGAGAAAAAACCTGTCCGAGTGACATTTCGAGCGATGACTTCAAGGATTGGGAAGGTATAGGGGTAATTTTCACAGGAATTGTTAGCGAGAAAATTGATGACTGCATCAACGGATTGAATTCCGGTAAACCGGCTTTTTTCCCATGCGATGTTTTCCAAATCAAAGAGGATATCGAGCCAACCGCTGATTTCTTGATTTAAATTGCGAAGTGTCAGGTTTTCTGGAACGATATAGGATTTGCCTTCAGCGATGGTATTGAAAAATTCCCTAAATGTTTCCCCTTTGGATAGGGAATACGCGGCGGCTATTTGGCCTATATGGGTATCAGTTGAGGCCAGGATGCCTTTGTTGTATTTAACGGCAAGCCACATGGCCAGGAAGTTTTTCTTGCTGATACGCTTCATGTTATGTTCGATGATGGGGAAAAGGGATGCGATTTCATCTACCGCTTTGTAATTCGGTGTATCGCCTGGGGAAAACCAGAATGGATGGTTATACATGTAGGGCAAATTTTGATCTTTCAGATAATTGATAAATGTTTCCAAGTTCTGGTCTATGTGAGCGATTTTCTTTAATTCATTGAATTGACAGAGGTTAAGCTCATATACATTCACATGAATGGTATGGCCGATTCGTTTGGGATCTTTCAGGCTGATTTCAACACCGGTTACCAAGTGTTCTCTTTCCCAACCGATAATATCATAGGCATCCATGGTATCATGGTCGGTAATGGTGACGAATTTCATTCCTTTATTCAGGGCGGATTGATAGATGGATTCCGGTTGGAGGCCAGGTGCGGGAATAACATCGTAGGAGCAAGAGGAATGAACGTGTAAATCGGCTGGTTCCCAACCTTCTTCAATAAGATCACTTCCCTGATTTTTGTTTATAATCCTCTCTTGGAAATGTCTGGGCAAGAAAATCATAAGTTATTGAAACCTATCAATTTGTTCAATATAGTCAAAAAAAACTACCGGAAGTGAAATTTCGTAAATCAACAAAAGGTCCTGGCCGAAATGTAAAATATCCAACGCGAAGAATAGTATACCATCTTTATTAGTATCCGATGTGATATTAATAAGAGATTGGTTAAAAGAAGGTTAATTTTAGATTGATTCAAGCTGAATATCCAGGCTTATCATAACCGGTTACAAATGATAATTCATTTATCAAACAAAGGAAGCGCTATGAGAAGATATTCATTTAATATATGGTGGTTGGATCAACATGCCCCTTTATTGATGATGCTTTGTGAGTGTACTTGTTGAAAAACTTTATCATTTTCATTAGACTGATAAGTTATTAATTTGGATGTTGGATTGTTGAAACATTCGTTATCATAAAATTGTGATGATCAATTTAAACGCTATCGCATGGAGGATTAATCAATTATGACTGAAGGTACAAGCCGGATTAAAGCAGGTGTCCCCAAGGAAACATTTCCAGGCGAACGCCGCGTGGCTCTCATCCCAGAACATATTACTGCTCTTTCGAAATCAGGGATCGATGTATTTATCGAGAAAGGGGCGGGTGAACCTGCAGGTTTCGCAGATTCTGACTATGAAAAACCCGGTGCAACGATGGTTGCGGATCGAAGCGAGCTCTTTTCAACGGTTGATTTAATTCTCCAGGTCAGGGCGTACGGGGCCAATCCAACCGAAGGCCAAAACGATTTGGAACGGATTAAGCAAGGGCAAACCATTATTGGCCATCATGAGCCGCTTTCAGAACCTGAAAAAGCCCGTGAGTTGGCCCAAAAAGGGGTGACAGCCTTTGCCATGGAGCTGATGCCCCGTATTACCCGGGCGCAGAGTATGGATACGCTTTCATCGATGGCGACCATTGCTGGATATAAAGCGGTGATTATGGCTGCTGATACATTGCCAAAGATGTTTCCCATGCTGATGACGGCGGCGGGGACAATTGCTCCAGCCAAGGTGTTTGTCATTGGAGCGGGAGTGGCTGGCCTGCAAGCCATTGCCACGGCGAAGCGATTGGGTGCAGTGGTGCAAGCCTATGATGTACGGCCAGCGGTCAAGGAACAAGTGGAGAGTTTAGGCGCGAAATTTGTTGAATTTGAACTTGAAACCCAGGGGGCGGAAGATGCCGGTGGCTATGCCAAAGCGCAGGATGAAGAATTTTATCGGAAGCAGCGTGAGATGATGACAAAGGTGCTAGCCGATAATGATGTGACGATTACCACTGCCGCCATTCCTGGTAAAAAGGCCCCTATCCTGATTACCGGGGAGATGGTCAAGCAAATGCAATTGGGTTCGCTCATTGTTGATTTAGCCGCTGAACGGGGTGGGAACTGTGAATTAACCAAGCCAGGTGAAACGGTGGTGGAAAATGGGGTAACCATTCTGGGACCGGAAAACCTGCCTTCTACCATCCCCAGCCATGCCAGCCGGATGTACTCAAAAAATCTGACCACTTTTTTGCAGCATCTCGTCAAAGATGGGCGGATGGATTTGAATTTGGAGGATGAAATTACCAAAGGCACATTAGTGGCGCAGAATGGGGATGTGGTTCACGAACGCATCAAAGAGTTGTTATCTTCCTAAACGTACTTTCCCTAAAATTATTTGATCAACTTTGCCTGGGAGCAACGAAGGAGACATGGTGAAGAAAAAAGCCTTGATTACCGGGATTACCGGCCAGGATGGTTCATACCTGGCTGAGTGGCTGTTACAGAAGGGATATGAAGTCCACGGTTTGGTTCGGCGGGTGGCGTTTGAAGATCCGGAACGCCGGTTGTGGCGTTTGCGGGATGTATGGGATGAAGTCATCCTTCATAGCGCATCGTTGGAAAGTTATGCCAGCCTGTTTAAAATGATACAGCAGACTCAACCGGATGAGTTTTATCATCTCGCCGCGCAGAGTTTTGTCAGTTATTCGTTCGAAGATGAGTTTTCAACCATTAACACCAATATCAATGGAACCCACTATGTTTTATCGGGGATCAAGGAAACCGTTCCGAGTTGCCGGTTTTACTTTGCGGGTTCGAGCGAAATGTTTGGCAGTGTACGTGAAACACCCCAAAATGAACAGACTCCCTTTCATCCACGTTCTGCGTATGGGATATCCAAAGTAGCGGGATTTGACTTAACCCGGAACTATCGGGAAGCGTATGGTTTGCATGCGTCTTCGGGGATTTTGTTTAATCATGAAAGCCCGCGGCGAGGATTTGAATTTGTGACCCGGAAAATTTCAAGCAGTGTGGCCAAAATAAAAGCAGGCCAACAAAAGCGGCTGCAACTCGGTAATTTAGAAGCCAAGCGGGATTGGGGGTATGCCGGTGAATATGTGAAAGCCATGTGGTTAATGCTGCAGGAGGATCAGCCGGATGATTATGTGATTGCCACGGGGGAAACCCATTCGGTTCGAGAGTTTGTGGAATTGGCCTTCAACCATGCCGGTTTAAACTGGCAGGACCATGTGGAAATTGATGAAAAACTGATCCGCCCTGCCGAGGTTCATTTGCTGTGTGGTGATGCCACCAAGGCCAAATCCACGCTGGGTTGGAGCCCAAGTGTCGACTTTGAAGAACTGGTGTGTATGATGGTCGATGAGGATATGAAAGCAGTTGGAGCGAAGTAAATATTAAAGAACAGATGTCACCATGAGAATGACTACTCCTAAATTGATATGTTTGCGTTTGTTTATGATCACTTTTGGGCGCTGGGGCTGGCTGGCGGAGCGGTTTAAGCACTTTATGGTGTGGTATACCGTTAAACGCCGCGGAGAAGAGAAGTATGTGGCCAGCTCGCGGTATTTTACTTTGGATCAGTTGGATGATTGATGGATTTTGATGTTCCTTGTTATTTAATAAAATCCATCGCCGTGCTTGCAAAGCTTAAAACAAAGAAAAATCCGCACATATCCGTAATCGTAGTCAATACAGGTGATGATACCAAAGCGGGATCCAATTTGACTGCTCGAAGGATGAGTGGTATTAAGCCACCCAAACATACCGAAACCAAAGTATTGGCTGCCAAGGCCAAACCAACCACAATGCCTAATGCCAGATTCCATTGCCAAAGGGCTGCAATGCATCCAATCAATATTCCAATGGGAAATTCTTTGAAGAGGGTATAAAAGATTTCTTTTGGCTTCAATATGCCTTTGTTCAGTTCACGCATGCTAATAGCGACGGTCTGGTTGCCTGAGCATCCGCTCATATCTGATATGATGGGAAGAAAGAAAGCCAATGCAATATATCCGACAGATCCTTTGGGAATATCCCATTTTTAATGAATTCCACGTCAAATAAAACAAGTACACCCAACGCCTTGAGATCATCCTCATTCATACAGCTATGCCTTCTTGATTCACGGCTTGCAATAATAGTGAATTTTTTTCTGGACCAATCCTGGCTTGGTTGTTCTTTTTATACTACTGTACACGAAAATTTTCCAAATCTATATTCTATCTTTGCAGAGCCGTTCGAAAGCGTTTCAGGAAGTACCAGCCCAGAATGATGTGATATAGTACTCCAATAAAGGTACAGGCGAGGAATGATCCACTATCACCGGTGGCGATCCAGAAGGCTTTGGCGGGCCAGAAATTGGGGAATATGCCTGCTACATATTGCCAGGGACCATGCAGGAAAAAGGCTCCCAAAGGAATTAATAGAATATTGCCCATTATTTTCAAAATGGCAAAACCCTGGATTTTGTTTTCTGCAAAACAAACTAACGCCAATCCCATGATGGGTGCTTCTATCGCAGCATGAAGAGCAATGATAATAAGTTGAGTTGGTGATTGTAGGGTAAGCCCCGCCAGGGGAATAACCATTACGGTGGTAATAAAACTTAGGATGAGGGGTATTAAAACGCGATAAAAAAGGTATCCAGGAAGAGGCATGGGAGTGACTCTTATTGCTGTTAAGGTGTCGTCATCTCGTTCATCCAGCAATAGAAATCCGGCAATCATACCAAATAATAGCGGGGGGACGGATACCAATATGTATGAAACCAACAAGGGATAATAGGCAGCCAGGTCAAACTGATCCGCCAATGCATCACGGATTATGGGCACCAGCCAGCGCAAGACCATTGCATAAAAAAAGGGAACAAATACCATCCAGCGCAGCAATGAATCGCGGTGGATCATTTTGATGTCACTCCATGTCATTGTGGCTAGTGTTTTGGGGTATGAGCGGCAATCCATTTAGCGGTTCCCTTCTTTGCGAATGATAAAGCGATGAAATGCTTTATGCGCGGCTAGATAAAAGACCACGATCCATGGAATTGAATAACTGGCTGCGTAAACCATCGTCCATGGATCAAGAGGCTCAAAGGCAGATTTCATTAAGAGCATTTGGGCTTGGGTTGGCCATAAGAAAAAAATAGGACTGTCCCATATTCCAAAATAATGGAGAAAGGGAAGTTGTATCGCCAACGTGTAAAATGCTGAAGGGATCAAAAAGTCGGTGATTGAATCATATCGTGTGATCAGGATAAAGCCATACAATGAATAAAAAACACTTATTGATGCGATACCGGCAATAAGGGGAAGCCATCGAAAACCAGGTCCATAGGTAAAAAGAACCACCAATAAACTTTCAAGCATGGCCAGCAAGGCAAGCGTGATGATTTTTGAAGTGATATATTCCCATGGCCTTAAGGGAGAAACCACCAATCCCTCCAGAGTACTTTCTCTTTTTTCCAAGAGAATCAATCCAGCCAAGAAATAAAAAGTAGTTGCCAATAACGATGCCAGGAATAAAAAAGGGATAAGGTAGGCAATCATTTCTTTCTCTAAGAAATAGTTTCCTAAAGCAATGATAAAAAGGGCAACCAATAAACCGATTAAATATAATCCATTGCGGTATTGCAGGCGTATGTCATGGAGAATAGTGGATAGAAACCGATTCATGTTAAGGTTCGTCCTGTCGTTTCAATGAAAATCTTTTCCAAGGTGGTTTCTTGTGAATGGATGGTTTGGATTTCCTTATCACGCAGCAATTGAATGAATTGTTCATTGTGGCCAATGTTTGGCAGGGGGAATTCTTGTTTGACGACCTGATCATTTTGGAGATACTCCACGTTGACGGTTTTCTGGCCTTTTAGCAATTTCAATTCACGGGGAGAATCGATCAGGCGGATTTCACCATCAACAATAAAGGCTACCCGGTCACAAAGTTCATCGGCCACATTCATGTTGTGGGTGGTCAAAAAGATGGTTTTCCCTTCGGTTTTCTTTTGGTGAATCAGATCGATAATCATGCGGGCGTTGACGGGATCCAAACCAGCGGTGGGTTCGTCCATAAAGATCAGCTCGGGTTTATGTAATAAGGAACGGGCCACATTCAGACGGATTTTCATGCCTTTTGAAAATTGTGATACGCGTAGATTGCCATCCTGCCCTAAATTGACCATCTCCAGGAGAGATTGAGGAGCTTCTGTATCACCGCTGTAAAGTTGCCTAAAGTAGTGAAGGTTTTCCAAGGCAGTAAGTTTGAGGTAATGATTGGGCATTTCAAAAGAAACACCGATCTTTTCGTAATAATCCGATTTCCATTGCTTAAGGTCTTTGCCCATGATGTTGATAAGGCCGCGAAAATCTTTTAACAATCCGATCAAGATTTTTTGGGTTGTGCTTTTACCGGCGGCACTTGGACCAAGAAAACCGAAGATTTCGCCCTTTTTGACTTTAAAGTTCAATGCTTTGAGGGTGTTGTGTTCGCTGCCGGGATATTGAAAGTGTAAATTTTCGACCAAAATCATGGTTTCGGCTCATTTCTTTTTTCGTTTTTTCTTTTCCCATTTATCCAGTAGTTTGGGCATTTCTTTTTCGTAGAAGGCATAGATGTCGTGCATTTGTTGAAGGCGTTGTTTGTGTTGGGGTGGCTCATTTTTCATGAGTTTAAGGCCTTTTTGTGCCAATTGGCGAAAGATGGAGAGTTGGAAGAGTTTTTCTTTGAACGCCCGTTCCCATATATCGGTGCTGATGCGGTAGGAGTCTTTACGGTCTCCTGGAAGGCGAACGCGTTCGATCAGGCCAAAGCGTATGAGCATTCGAGTTTCGGTGCTGATGGAACTTTTGCTGACATTTAATGCTTTGACCAGATCGGGCATGGTTTGTTCGGGAGGATTGCATATTAGCAGTTGGCCGAGGATACGACCGGCGGTTCGGCTGAGGCCGATGTCTTCATAATAAAGGCCTATTTCTTCGATAAACTGCGCGTAGGTTTCCATGATCCCGGATTTATAAAGTTATTTAAAAAGGGTATGATAGTATGTTCAGTTTGTTCAGTCAATACTGAACAAACTAAAACCAAGCATAGAGTGTGATTAATATTTAGGTGAGAAAACAGTTATTCGGTGTGGTTTTCCTCTGAATTGGGTTGCGGTTCGCTGGTATTTTGATCTGGCAGAGTATAGATCAATCGGACTAAATAAGCCAGCACACCCAAGCCGATTACAAATGTTACCAGGAACATAATCAGGCTGGAGTGACTGGGATTGTAAGTGAATTCATCAAAGGTGAAGTATTCTTGCAACGATATCATGCGAAGGTGTTCGCGGCCCATTGCCATACCAATGAGGGTTAGAACCATGATTCCCACGCTGGACCAAAGGTAAGCGGGTTTTTCTTCATTGGAAAAGGCCATCACAAGGCTAACTAATAAGACGAGGGACAAAATCACTGCAATAGACCAGCCCATAAATAAGGTGTTCATTTCCATGAAAGCCTTGAGTTTATCCATCCCCATGACGACCAGATAGACAATCCCGGCAATTATGGCTAGCAGAGTTGCTCCCTTGGCCCAGATCAATCCTGAGCGGTGCAGCCAATGGGCGGCATCGGCATTTTGGGGGTGGTGACGTTTTTGATAGCGTGCAATGCAGGCGCACCACAAGCCGGCCACGGCCATAGCGCCCAACACATTGTGGGCATAACGTGCCCAAAGGCTATTGTCGGGAACCACAATGCTCGCGGTACCGGCGTGGATGGCTTTCCAATATTCCGGATGTTCAACCAACATGGCGTTGTTGGTAAACAGGAATGCGACAGAAAAGAAGATCAACGTGTTAACCAGAGCAATGAGTTTGGTCGTGAATGTGCTTTTTTCATTTTGGGGGCGCTGGGCAATCATGATGTATATTAAATAAAATGCCACAGTTACCAAGCCAACGATTGCCAACCAAAACCAGCCCATCATGATATTGGCTGGATAGAAAAAGTTTCCATATAACACTTGGACAAAAAGCAAAGGGGCCACACCCATGGTAATGGCCAATGAGAGAGCAACAGGCATCACTTTAACCATAATACCATTGGCTTTGGCGACATGAGGCCTATTGCCAAAGAACCATTCGTGAATAGTAAGGATGAGGGTTCCACCCAGGATATAATTCATAAATATCAAATGAAGAACAAAGGTGATAATAGCCAGTGTTTGAAACAGCGGTGTTGGAGATGGAATCCCCAATGGATCGGGGGCTGGGATATATTCGTTCACGAATGATCCTCCTTCTTCAAGGCTTGCTTATACGTCATGGGGAGTTGTGAAACGGTCTCTGAACCATTTTGGGTTAAGTTGAGTAAATAAAGAGTCAAGTCTTTCCTATCCTTTTCAGGACCAATAAAGGGTGGCATGAAAAAGTTTTTTTCATGTAAATTCTCAAGTTCATGATCAATGGCTGATTCAGGCCAGTTACGAATGAGGGGTACGACACCGTTTACCCCATTAAAGGTATGGCATCGCATACATTGGGCCTTGTAAATGGCCTCGCCTCGTTGAAGAGAAGTCAAGTTATCCTTTTCCACTCCCATGGATACCAAGGTCCAAGGAGCCCATTCGAGCACTCCCTTTTTATTTAGCTCATCGACTTCATCCAATCGAATGCCGTTGGAGTACATGTAATCATAAATGATGTAAGGTTTTCGAATGCCTTCGCGCACAAATTCCATTGAGCCTGTTGCGAGAAAGGCGATTAAGCCCAACAAAATTGAGGTTTCAAGATTGATATAGCGTTTTCGGATAACCAAGCCAATATATGCATATAACCCAACCAGGGTGGAAGCCGCCATACCGAAGAGGAAAAAGAGGGTCATGGCGATTGCGCCTCCCTGCACCATATGGCGGGCATCTTCAGGGACATTGGCGAAGTACCACAAAGAGACAGGGATCATGAGTGCGAGGGGCACCAGCCAACGGCTGCCTTCGATGATCAATTCGTGGCGCTGTTCGCGGGTATATCGTTTGTGGAGGTTCGCAATAATGGTCACAAAAATAGCAGCGATGGCGAACGAGCTGATAGTACGAAGCACCAGTGATGGCCAGTAGGTAGGATTAAAAAATCCGTCCCAAAACGTACGTGTTTCAATCCATTCACCCGGAGAAAGCATAAAAGCAAGGATACCATTAATGATGACCAGGCTCATATAGGCGGAAATGGCATATATCCAGCCGACAATGAGGTGTTTCCTGGGTTCCATGCGGTCCCAGGTGTAGAAATAAATATATCCTGCGATGATTTCAACCAGGAAGAATACCCATTCGGTTGCCCAGCCCCATACGTATTGATGAATCAACGCTGAGGTGGCATCCGGACTGACCAATGAGATGGAGAACCAAATCCCCACCCCTGTTAATGCACCTAGGATGAAAGAGACCAAAATCAGGTACCGAACGTAATACCGGAGAAAACTCAACAGGTGTGGCCGATTACGTTTTATGGCGCGATGTTCGGTAATGACCGTGAATAAACCCGCGCCCACGGCGAAATGGGCAATCATAACGTGAACGGTGGCGATGATTGCGATAACCATTCCACCGCCTAGTAGAGGAACTTCCCATATGGGATACTGCATGGTGGTTTCCTTTCCAACCCTCATTCATGGTTTGAATGTCACGCATCCCTTGGGCACCATTATACTTTAAATGTTGCTTTCTTAAAACAAGTGCGTTCATTCCTTGTCAGTTTGACAAACGTGCAAACAAATCATGAGTGATCACATACATCCTTTGAGATTTTCTCAAAACTTATCTTGATGTTTGCCGTGCCACAACATTGGGCGAATACATAGGTTCGCCCCTACCACATGCAGGGGTTGACCTATGTGTCAACCTAGTTTTGAGACAATCCCTTCTCAAGAAAAGACACTGCATCAGACCATCATTACTAACAAAAATCTAGATATAGTTAAAAAATGTTGAGACTTTTATTCTTGCTGGGCTGTATTAGTTAAGTGAGAAGGATAAATCATGCAGCCAAACGATGAACAATTGATGATGCAATGCCGGAAGGGATCGATCTCTGCGTTTGAACGGCTTATTCACCGTTGGGATACACGGATGTTTACCTATTTTATGCGTTGTGTTGGGAATCGGGAGGAGGCGGAGGATTTACGGCAGGAGTTATTTCTACGGCTATATCGAAAGCGAAAAAGCTTTAAGGCGGCTGGAAATTTTCAGGGGTGGTTATATCGAATTGCCACCAATTTGGTAATCGACCACTGCAAAAAAAACAGAAAGCACACCCTGCCTACCATCGAGGAATGCCCTGAACCTTTCATGCTGGAAGTACAGGGAAACGAAACGATCATGAATGATATCAAAGAGCGAATTGAACGGGCTTTAAATGCGATTGATGCTGAAAAACGGGTGGTCCTGGTGTTGCACCACTTTGAAAACATGACCTGCAGGGAAATTGCGTCTTCGTTAAATATTCCATTGCATACTGCAAAAAACCGGCTTTATCGGGGGCTGGAACAGCTGCGGATTGAACTGAAAAAAGTAGGAATTTATGAGGTTTATTCTCCTCAAGAGGTTTGAATGATGAACGAATTAAAACCAGAACAGTTTGAACAATTGATCGCCTCTTACATTGAAGGTGATCTGAGCGATGAAGAGAAACAGACGCTGGATGCCTGGTTTGAGGCTCATCCTGAAGACAAGCAATATGTCGAGGAATTGCAACAGGCGTATGCCACCTTGGGTGAGTTGGATCAACCTGTTCTACCGGAAACAACACTTTCGGCACCCAATTTGGTGTTGATGAATCAAACGCAAAAGCGTTGGGGACGCTGGAGCTGGGCGGCCGCGGCGTGCCTGGCATTTTTTATCCTTTGTTTTACTCAAGGTTTTTCGGTACGAATGGGTTCGTTGAACGTGGCGTTCGGGCCGGTGCCATCAAATCAATCCGATTCCAATTTACGAGTCGTGCAACAACTTATGAATGCCAATGAGTCTCTGGCAGAACGCCAGGTTGAATTGGAAAACGCTCTCAAGCAATTGAGCGTGATGCAAAAGCAGCATCTGGCTTTGAATCGATTGGAAATCGAAAGGTTCACCAGTGAAGTTGTACGCGAATTAAACAAGTACCTTAGTAAAGCAAATAATGTAGCGTTCATGCCACAAAAGCAAAGCAATTATAACAATTGATCAGAACAAAAAGAAAGGATGATTGAATTATGAAATGTATGGTATTGCGAAGAAGCGTTGTGTTAGGATTACTCATTGGTATGGTTTTTGTTCCGATGGGGATGGTTCAGGGAAGCGTTCAACCTTCCACAGGAACAGATTCAAAACCAGCAGGCTCGCAACCTATGGCTCCGTCAACAAACATTGATTCAGGGGATTCTCAAAAATCTGATTCACCGGAGCCGTCACCCGAGCAGATCAAGGAAACCTTGAAGTCAGTGCGTATTATGGCGCATATATTTAATGACCACTTATCTCGGGCTTTAGGTGAAGATTTTAAGGCACAGGGTTATTTCTTTGATGGCTGCCAAGGTTATTGGATTCCCAATTCCGGAATTCTCTTTATGATGGGGGTTGAATTTCCAATTCATCAACCATCACCAGAACCTGCCGCGGATAAAGAGAAAGAGGCTAATAATCTCTGGGATAAATATGAAGAGCGATTGTCCACCCAAAAAGCCCAACCCCCATCCAGTGGAGGATTCGGGGGATACGGTGGGGGAGGTTTTGGTGGAGGTATGGGTGGTTTTGGCATGATGGAAGGCCAGCCAAATGAAGAAATGAAACGCCAGGCGAATTTGAATAAATCGATTGAGCAACTCAAAGTGGAGCGAATGAAGGAGACTATCCTGCTTGCCTTAGCACGCTATGGGCATCGATTAAAACATGCACAGGACGAGAAAAACATCACGATTATCATCAATGGCACCGGCACTCAACCGCAAGGTATGATGATGGGGGGGTATGGAATGGGACGATTCGGTGGTGGTTTTGAAGGTGGAATGGAAGGAATGATGATGGGAGGGGGTGGTGATTTCGTACAGAACAAATCGACCACCATGATCATGCAAGTCTCGTTTGATGACCTGCCAGCAGAATCAGGGATAGCGAAGGATATTGAGGATAAAGTGAAAATTACCACGTATGCGGCTGGAGTGGTGTCAAATAATACTGGTTCTGGTTCGGAAACTCCTCCAAGTGATCAACCGGCGCCGGCGAAGGTAAGGAGGTAATTATTAAAATTTAATAATCACGTCGACAATGTTCGAAAAGGGCATGGATGAAACACTCCATGCCTTTTATTTATACAACCAATTCCTGTTTTTGGATGCGTCTCAAATCAAAATCCTTGAAAGCGGATTCGATGGGCAAGTCACCCATTGCCAGTTGAACCAGTTCGTCAGTGATTTCATCGCCCGCCCAGGTTAGGACGGTTTCCACTTTTGCCTCTTTTACGTTGACGGAGCGTACTTTTATGTTTCCCCGGAAGGTCAGGTGTTTACGGATAATGCGTGATGCCTTTTTAATGGATTTGGCATCCCATAAATGTTCTTCTTCCCACGGGGTGGTTGGTTTGGGGACAAAAGGTGAGACAGTGGCGATTAGCTGGCCGCCTCCACTTTGCTGGAAAACATTGTTTATTTTTTGGCAGAAGTTGATAATTTCGTCCGCCTCCTGCATGGGATCGGATGCCGGGACGCCGATCAAAAAGTAGAGTTTCAATCTTGGAAAACCCCGGCTGCCTGCCATTTCTGCCAGGCGAAGGTATTTCTCATCTTTCACGCCTTTGCGCATGCGTTTGCGGCTTTCAGTGGCTCCAGTTTCAGGGGCGACGGTGATGGTGTGTTGCCCGCCGTCTCGAAGGAGATCCAGAAAACGTTCGCTAATCTTTTCGGCACGGAGCGAAGAGGTTGAAACCTGCTTGCCGTGTTGGACCAGCCACTCGGAAATATCTTCGACTCGAGGATGGTCTGCAACAGCAGCGCCTAATAAGCCAACTTTTTGGAAGTTATCCTTGTGGTGCTCTAATACATCGATTAAAAGATCATAGTTTCGATAGCGCGCCATGCCGTTCATATAATGGACAATGCAGAATTTGCAGCGGTAATGGCAGCCGCGGGACATTTCCAATAGAAATGCTCCCCCAAATTCATCATGTTCGGCTTGGATAACAGTGTGACATGGATACGTATCGATTGGTTCAAGCGAGTGTTTGGGGAATTGGTCACGATCGAAGTGTTGGTGGATCGAAGGTACATAGGTATACGGTAGGTTGGAAAGTGCTTCCAGGCATGATTGGCGTGAGCTGTTTTCATATTCGGATAAGCATTGGGCTATTTGTTGGACGACAGTTTCACCTTCACCCAAGACAACCACATCAGCGATTCGATTGAGCAGGTTTGGATTGGAAGTCGCGGCTTGCCCACCCATGATGAGAATGGGGGAATCCTCTCCCCGGTTTTCCGATAAGGGTTCCACTCCCCCACGAACCATCATTTTGATCAGGTTTAGTATGTCCAGTTCATAGGTGTATGAGCAGGTGAGAATGGGGAAACGAAAGAGTGGGGTATGATTTTCCACACTGCGGGTTTCACGCTCTTTTTTGTCGAAAAAGATGCGTTCGACAGAAAATCCGGATTCCTTGAAGTGCCGGTAGATTTGTTGATAACCCAAACTGGCCATCCCAACTGAATAGGCATTCGGATAGATCATGCCAATCGGCCCATAGGGCATGGCAGGATAATTTAATAGATGTTTTTCAGCAGCGATTCGATTCCAAAAGTTCATAGTATGATTTTAAATAACTTGAATATATCTTATTGGTTAGAAATTATGGTTGGAATTTTGTAACACGGAAGTGTGAAGTTTTTTTCACCCTTGTGGGATATGGGTGGTTCATTTGATGGAAGTGGATTATTCATGATCTTTCTTTTCTGCATAAACCATTCGGCTATGATGTTCTTCATCTGAGTGAAAGGTGTTATTGAATTCGAAAAATGCCAGGAAAAACTGTTTTTGATCTTCGATCATGGATTGCATTTCGGGTAAAAGATGATTCCAGATTTTAAGGGCTATATCGATATCTTCGTTTTGGCCGGGGATTTTTTGAGCGAGTTCATTCTGAGATTTTCCCAGTAGAAGATATTGTTTTAACAAAGCGGCATATTCTTTACTCGGGTTTGAATCCTTGGTGGTGGGGAGATTTTTTACATATTTACCAATGATTTTTTGTAATCGCATGATCTGCAGATGCTGTAATTTCCATCTTAATTGAAAACAACGCCAAAATTCTTTCATCAATCCACCACGGTTGTGGCGGGCGGATTCGATAAACGGTTCAAGGGCCTTTCGACGAGATTCGTATTTTTTCAGCAGTTCATAATGGGTAGAGCGAAGTTCCGCAAACTTTTTTGTATCCCCTTGTTCATTGGCGGTTTGCATCTCTTTCAATACGAATTCAGCCTCAAGGTACAGGGGATCTTTTTCTTTTGTTTTGTCGATTTGATTTTCGGTGTATTCCAACTCTTCTCTGATATTATTGGTTCGTTCTTGAATTTTTGTTATTGAGGTCATTTGGTCGATACGTTCGAGGGAATTAAGGATTTCATTTTTGGAGAGGTATTGGACAAATTCAACCAACGAGTTAATTTCATCATAGATCTTGTTAATTAAACTATCTTCACCCCCTCGCAATGAGCGGGTAATTTTTTTAGACCCGCTGAAATAGCGTTGTTTTTCAAGCAGGTTATACGCTTCATCCCGCTTGATCCATTGGATTTGGCCGTTTGCAACCCTGGGAATGATGTCGTTTACATCAACACCTAACTCTGACGCTTTTTGCTCAGCCACAGCCTGTCTTAGATTTTTAATCAGTTTTTGTTTCTCATTCGTGGAAAAGTCTTCCATTTTTCTGCAAACCCTTGTTCAATGAATCTCCTTCGATGTAACAAATCTTGACGAAACAGTACCACCCTACTACTCATTCAGGGTACAGGTTTCATTATAGCACACTTGATAAAAATTAAACGCCGGAAAAATACGCGATTAAATTGAAAAAATATGAGGAGGTTAATAGTGATAAGAAATTTATCCCCTTAATTTTCCCATTTTATCAAGAAACAGAATGAATTGTTTCAGCAGATCCTGATCAATTTTGTTTTTCATTTCAACCGTCATAAGTTCCAATGCCTGGTAAGGTGTCATTCCATTTTTGTATGAACGTTTGGAGGTGAGTGCATCGAATACATCGACTACTTTACACAAGCGGGAGGTGAAGGGGATTTCTTTTACCCCAATTCCGTGGGGATATCCAGTTCCATCGGTGGCTTCGTGGTGATACAGAGAGATTAAGCGGGAGTCTTTGGTTAAATCTTCGTCTTTTCTTAATCGTTTGAAGCCTTTTTCGGTGTGGCTTCGCATGATAGCCCATTCGTGTTCATTCAGTGGGCCTTTTTTATTGGTGAGTTCGGTGGGGATGTCACATTTTCCAATGTCATGCAATAACACACCCCGGCTTAAATCCTCCAGTTCTTCTGGAGAGGGATTGGAGAACATGTCCATGAATAAGCCCATGCATAACACGCATACATTCATGCTGTGGCTGTAAGTGTAATAATCATAAGATCTTAGCTGATATAGTTCAAGTATGGAGCGTGAGTCAGTTTGAACCAGGCTTGCCAGAGAATTGCTGACGTTTTCAGCTGTTTCAAGGAACCTGGACATATCGGGAGGGGATTCAAAGAGGGATTTCATCACCACATTAGCCATGTTGTGGAATTTCTGTGATTTTTCTGCAACGGGTAATTCTGGGTCGTTAACAATTTGATTCAGATCTTCAGAGAGAAAATGGTTTAATTCGTGTACATTTTCTTTGGGAACAAAGACCGGTTTTCTTCCACCTTTGCTTAGATATTGAAGTTGTTCCTCTTTGATGGATGCTGATTCCGATTTAAAAAGCACAAAACGTTGTTTTTGAGGAATGAAAACAAAAATGGGAAAATCGGCGACTTTGTTGGGAGTAACTAAACCAGGATCCAAAGGGATAAAATCATTGGAATCCGGAGTTTGGGGCAAGGGAAACTCATCGGTGTCAAAAGATTGATAAAAGGTTTGTTTTTCTTGAGTTACATTTGACAATGCTTACACTCCAGCCCTGGTTTTGATGCTTATAAAGGGTACCCATTCTTGTAGAAATATACAAGTTGAGGTTGGTATTGGGGATTTTTTTTGAATACATTGAGCAAAAATTAGGCCAAGGAAAAATAATCCGCCAGCGAGGCAAAAATTCCATACCCTGGGCCGGTTTCTTTCCACTGGATTTGTTTTCGGATTTGGGCACGTTTTCGTTCGCCCCAGGGGCCTTTCCAGGCCATGGGGATCTGTCGGAGGAAGAAAGCGCGTTCGGGATGAGGCATCATGGCCATCACGTTTCCCTTTTCGTTGCAGATACCGGCGATATTCATAATGGAGCCGTTTGGGTTAACGGGGAGGCCTGGGCTAATTTCGCCCTCATCAGAACAATAGCGCCATACCAGCAAGTCTTTTTGCTTTAGGGCATCAAGAACGGTTTGATCGTTGGTGACAAATCGACCTTCGCCGTGGGAAACCGTCATGGGAAGTATGTCGTCTTTTTTCAAAAGGCGAGTGAAGGGGGTTCGTTCGGGCGCCACTTCACAGCGGAGATTAATCCAACCGCAATGGTGGCCGCGGCGTACGACTTTGCTTTGGTATGTGATGTAATTGGCGGCCAGAGCCATTTCCACGTATCCCGGTTTAAGCCCTGGCAAAAGCCCGGCTTCGAGTAAAATTTGAGCGCCGTTGCAAATGCCCAGGATGGGTTTGCCTTTATCGGCCTGCTCAGCCAAGGCATCCAAAAGTGGTTCTTTGGCGGCGATGACCCCGGCACGGACACGGTCTTCATAGGAAAATCCCCCGGGAACAACAAATGCGTCGGATGCATCAAATTCATCGGGTTTACGGTTCCAACGGAAAATGGTTGGATGAAGATTGACATGTTTTAAAGCCCGGGCTGTTTCGGATTCACAGTTTGAGCCGGGGAATTGAATAATGGCCACGTTGGGTGATGAGTTTTGGGACATAGTTAATTTGACCTTATTTTGTATAGGGATTTTGCATCACGTTTTCTTCTCAACCCTCCCCTAAATCCGCCCGTCAACATGGGGACTTTTTGAGTTTAACAAGACATTTCTTAATGACATTGGGGGCAAACCGATGTGTTTGTCATATTAAATATCGGGATACCCACATCCCGTAATACTCATGTCATCAATGACAGGCCGTAGGGGCCGCGCCAGGCTTGGCGCATATCGTCCACGTCTGCGTTAATAATTTCTCTTCCTTTTCTATCGTATATGCGTAAACAATGATCATTGGTGATCTCTCCCAGAACAAAACATTCCAAACCGTAACGCTGGAAGATGGACTGGACGGAAATCACTTCGTTGGGATGGACTTCGAGTAACATCCCACTGGATTCGCTGAATAGGAGAATATCCTCACGTAATTTTGAATTTAGGGTTTCGAGTTTAAGTTCGATACCGAAAGATTGTTTGGAATGACTGGCGAGCAGCATTTCCGCTGTTGAAACAATTAATCCCCCGTTGGAGATATCATGCGCAGCATAAACCAGACGCTGGTTTATGGCTTCAATGGTTCCATAAATTATGCCGCGTTCCATTTCATAGCGAACAACTGGTACATTGGCCCCGATACCTAATCCACGCAAGCGGTAATATTCGGAACCACCAAGTTCGTTGAATCGATCTCCAATTAGGATCAATTTGCTGCCAATTTGTTTGATATCCATGGTGATGGCATTGGAGGCATCATCAATCACTCCCACGCATGCAATTATCGGTGAGGGGGGAATCGATCGGCCACTGGCGGATTGGTTGTATAACGATACATTCCCGGAGACAAAAGGAATCGCTTCATTTTTGGTAATGGGGGCGGTGAGTTTATTTGCTGCGTCTGAAATGCCTATGATGCCTTCTTCCAAGGCCCAAAAATCCTGGGGGACTTCCGGGTTGCCATAATTGAGGCAATCGGTCAAGGCGCGTGGGATAGCGCCAATGGCGGCGATGTTGCGCATTGCTTCGGCCACCGCTGTTGCTCCCCCCCAATAAGGGGATATTTCCCCGTAGAAGGGGTTTCCATCCACAGTTAAAGCCATTCCTGCTGGTGAATCATCCAAGGGAATGATTAAAGAGGCATCCGCTTCGCCGGGACGGATAACAGCCCGGCCTTGAACCTCGGTATCATAATGCCGGAAGATTCTTTCCTTTGAAGCGATATTAGGCGATGCTAACAATTGTATGAAAATATCGTTTAAGCAATCGGGATAATCAAAAACCGGTTCATCCGCAGTCCATTGTCTTGCTTCTGAGGAACGTTCATAGCTAATTCCTTCGACCACGAAATCAATGGGAAGGTCAACGACTTTTTCACCTTTATAACTGGCCTTTAGGATTGGTTCTTCAATTACTTTGCCAATGACTCGAGCGCCTGCACCGGCGCAAATTTCAGGTAATTCCCAATCTTCGTTATAAATGCGCAAGACTTCTGGAGTAAAGTGGGAGGGAACGATCAAGCCATAGCGTTCCTGGGTTTCCGCGCAAAGAATAATTTCAGGGGGTAAATCCTGTTCTGCCACGTGAACATCATCAAGTTGAATATCCATGCCATAGCCTGCACTGGCGCCCAGTTCGGAGATGGCACAAGCAATGCCGCCCGCGCCTAAATCTTTCATTCCAATTTCGATACCCAGTTCTCGGGCGCGTGCACGAACCGCATGAGTAGATTTATAGTGAAGCAAGACATTTTTCAAAAACGGATCGGGAATTTGGACAGCGCCTTTATTTTCATCTTCATCATCCTGATCCAAAGTTCCTGAAGCGAACGATGCGCCACCGAAACCGGATCGATCGGTTGGCTTGCCCACTAATATAATGTCATAATCAACTCCACCTGGTGGAACACGGCTGTGTATGATTTCATCTTCGCGCAGGATACCCACAGCGACTACATTAACCAGGCAGTTATCATCGAAGCCGTCGTGGTATACAACATCTCCGCCTATATTGGGGACACCCAGGGCGTTGCCGTATTTGTAAATGCCTTCAACCACGCCATCGGCGATGGATTTTGAGCGTTGAGCGTATTGGCCATTGGGGTTGCCAAAGCGCAAGGGATCAGCAACACCTATCACAGAGGCACCCATGCAGTCTACATCGCGTACGATACCACCGATGCCGGTGGCGGCGCCTTCAAAAGGTAATACCTGGGATGGGTGGTTATGGCTTTCATGGGCGATGACGATTCCGAATCGATGCCCGTTCAGGGTAGTGAAATAAACAATGCCAGCATCCTCTTCCGGCCCCTGAATCACGTGTTGGCCATTGGTGGGCAGGTATTGTTTCAATAAGCGCTTGCTGGATTTATAGGAGCAATGCTCACTCCATTCAATATCAAACACGAACAATTCCGCCAGAGTAGGGATGCGTCCAATACGTTCTTTAATTTTAAGGGCTTCATCAGTGGTAAGGGCTATACCCAATTTTGAAAGGGTTTCGGACAAGTTTTGGGGATTGTTGAAACAATTATTTATCTCGTGTTGAAGCATTGGGTTGTTACCTGCATGAAAATAGATTTCCTGGTAAAATCATAGTTGGATCGATGCTATATGACCAGCCGTAATGAATATATAAGAAGGGATAGTTTTAAAATTCATCTTGAATTTTTCGTGGAATGTTCATTAGGGAGCGTCCGCTTAGGAAACTGTTTTCAAATATTTCATTGATTGTGCGTAAACGAACACTGCATATTAAACCGATAGCGATCATGTTACACAGCATAAATGAGCCACCGTATGAGATAAATGTTAAAGGCAAACCGGTGACAGGAAGAAGACCAGTAACCATACCGATATTGATAAAAATGTGCGTAAAGAACAAGGCGGCAATACCCACCACCACCAAGCTGCCTTGTAAGGACTTGGAGGTCAAAGCGGTATCAACACAACGCAGCATTAACAGGAGAAATAGCCCGAGCAAAAGAATGATACCGAAAAATCCAACTTGTTCGCCAATAACCGGCAAGACAAAGTCATGTTCAAATTCCGGCAAAAACCCCATCCGGCTTTGGGTTCCCCCTCCAATACCTTTCCCCCAAAAACCACCGGATCCTAGAGCGATTTTTGATTGATTGATATTGTAATTGGTTCCGCGGATGTCGAAATCGGGGTTCAAATATCCCACCAATCGTTCTTTGGCATGATTGGGAATATGTTCCCACATTTGATGGCCATAGGTGTATACAATACAATACGAGGAAAGGTTCAAAGCCAGTAAAGGAATCCAGACACTCCACGGAACGCGGGTAATAACGATAATCAAAATCAATCCACAGAACAGGCCAAACCAAATTAAAAAGTAAATCATGTCATGACTAATCCCCAATAAACACATAGCGGGAGATACAAGTAGTAAAAGATAACTGTATGGCATGCCAGCGATATACATCATCGCCAGAGTAATAGGACCAAAAACAAGGGCGGTTCCATAGTCCGGTTGTTTAATAACCAACAACGCGGGAAGAGCCCCAATCATTAAAGGCCGGATAAGATCTAAAAATCCCACCCATTTTTCTTTTCGTGTACTTAGATATCGAGCGAGGAATAATATCGTTGCGATTTTGGCAAATTCTGAAGGTTGAACCTGGGGTAATCCCCCGATTTTCAACCAGGAATGTGCCCCATGGCTATCTTTAGCAAGTGGTGTAAAGCAAAGCAATAAACCAAAAATCCCCAGACCATAGAGGAGAGGAGACCATCGCAACAAAAAGCGGAAATCAACCCAAATAAAGAGAATGGTTGAAAAAAATCCCAGAATAACCCACTGAAGCTGTTTGTTCCACAATAAAGCACTTCCGCCAGTGACGGTTGCACCAGAGCCGGCTAGCCCGATAATACCAAAGGTGGCCAAAGAGAGCGCGAGCAATATGGTTAGGAAATCCAATTTAAACAAGATCTTGGAGTTCAACATCTCCGCGATAAACCTCGATAATTTTTTTCGCCATGGGAGCTGCCACATCCCCTCCATGACCGCCGTTTTCCACCAGGACCGTTATCACAATCTCTGGATCTTCAAAGGGGCCAAAACAGACAAACCAGGCATGGGAGGGATGGCCTGATTCAAGGGAGGCGGTTTGAGCGGTACCGGTTTTTCCAGCCACGATAAAATCTTCATCCTGAACATAACGCCAGGGTTGGTCTGGGTCCTGATCATAAATACGGCGGCCTGTCCCGTTGACCAGGTTGTTGCAAACTTCATACATGGCTTTATGAACAAGAGAAAATGTTTCTGAGGTGGCTTCGATGGTACCAGCGAGTTGAGATTCAAATGTTTTATCCGGTTTGTTTGGATCAACAAATTCAATTCGTTGAGAAACCCGTGGCTTGAATAACATTCCCCGATTTACAATCGCGGTCAAAGCGGTGTTGATTTGGAGGGGGGTTAAAACCAATCGTCCCTGGCCGATGGATAAGTTAATTTTATCTCCTTTGCCATTTATGATACGGAAGGGGAAGGGGTAATTTTTCTCGCCTGGAATATCGATGCCGGTTATGTCATTGAATCCGAAGTTAATGGCCCAGGCGGCCAGTTGTTCCATGCCCAACCGGTTACCCACCATCTCATAAAAGTATACATCGCATGAACGGGCCAGGGCATTAATCATATCCATTTTGCCATGACCAGCCAACTTGTGGCATCTCCAGGTTGGCCCTCCAGGCAGTGAAAACCGTCCAGGACAATAGACTGTATCATCCGGATCAATATTCAGGTCTTCCAATAAAGCAAACAATTCAAATGGCTTAAAGACAGAGCCGGGTGGATACCAAGAGGCTATCGCCCGGTGGTATAAGGGATGGTCAGGATCTGTTATGTACTGACTGTTGTGGGTAATACGGTAATTGGGATCGTATCGCGGGCTCGAGGCCAATGCCAGGATGGAATTGTCATTTGGATTGGATACAATAATCGCGCCGCGTGAAGCGCCAAGGACCAATTCAGCGGCCTGCTGGAGTTTGTAATCAATAGTCAGGAAAACATCATTACCACTGATAGCCTTTTTGACTTCAACCGCGCCTCCTCGTTGAATCTCATGTTTATCAACATAGATTAAATTTATGCCGTCTTGTCCTCGTAAAAATTCTTCATACTCATCTTCGATCCCGCTTTTTCCAATGCGGTCACGGTGTGAATAACCTTCATACCGTTTTTGTTGAAGTTCTTTCGGGCCGATTTTGCGGGTATACCCCAAAACATGAGCGGCCAGGTCGCCATAACGGTAGCTGCGAGTTGGCATTTCAACGGTAAACACCATTGCTTCATCGGGAAATTCATTTTTTCGTTCAAGTATCGCTATATATTTATTAAAGGGGATTCGTTCTTCAATACAGACGCGAAGGTGTTTGTAGTTAATATCCGTGGGAACGGTTTTATAACGGTGTACCAACGTGTTATAGGGGCGTTCCAATATCCCTGAAAGGATTTGCAGGGTAGTATCAATTTCTTTTGTGACGATTCTTTCTCCGCGGGAGTTTCGTTTAAAAGGAATCCATACATCCCAGAAATTGACATCCTCGGCCAGAATGTAGCCATAGCGGTCTCGAATTTTTCCCCGCTGGCTGGGAACAACAACGCGGCGTTGATAATTATCCTGCGCAATATTTTTGAATTTTTCATTTTGGTAGATTTGAATGGTCCACAACCGAAAGACAAGAAAGACAAAGCAGGCCATGAAGATCGATAGCAAAATGTGTAGCCGGTGATCAAGGCGCTTTGATTTGGGTATCCGGTTGCTTTGTTTAAACATCATATCATGTCATTTTTCCCGCAAACACTGTTTGCGGAGATTTCATTGAAAGACGGATCGGCCGTGAAGGCCATGGAAACAGCATAAAACAGATTCCCGTGATGATCGCACCCTTTAAAATATAACCTTGCGGGATATGAACAGGAATTTCATAGCCTATATTCGAGAGCCAGAAAATGGTTTCTCCAAATCGAACCATACCCGCCAGAACAAAACCAATAAACAAGCGGGAAATGGCATATTGAGCCCATAATAGAGAACGAAAGCGTGCAATCAGCATCGTCGCCAGCACAAATAAAAAGGAATGCATGCCCATAAACTCCAAAAAAGCACCGTCCCATAGCATGCCAGCCAGGAAGGCCATGAAATACGCTTCACCAAGAGGGGCGGTTAGAGTGATATAACCGATGGATAAAAGCAAAATATCAGGGCTCCAAGCGCCGGGATCAAATAAAATCCTGACGGCCAAATCCGCCAAGTAGGCTGAAAAAAGAATTACCCATGTATTCATTATTCTTGCTCAGTCAATAAGGATAACATTTCCTCTTTGAAAGACGTTTGGGTGATGACACGGACCGCCTGGACAGCATCATAATTTAATGCCGGCTCGACCACCAATTTCCCCTGAAAGGTGGCGTCGGTAATGGTGCCGGCCAATATATTTTCAGGATAAACCATGCCGGTTCCCGAAGTAAACACCTTCATTCCGGCGTCGGGTTTTCGCATTTCATCGCCGGGGAACACAAGGTGTTCATCTGTCAAAATCAGGGAATCACCTTGATCGGTACCTTGCAACACCGCTTCGTAAGGGGTTCCTTCGATTTGAACACCGATGGCACTGCCAGGATCGGTAAGCGGTTGGACTTTGGCGAAATGATTGGTGACTTGAATGGTTCGCCCAACCACGGCCTGGCCGGAGCAAACCATCATATTAATATCCACTCCGTCCTTTTTACCTCTGTTTATAATCAGGCTTTTGGTAAGACGGTTATCTCGTCCAGTAACCACCGCAATCACAGAGGGAAATTCATTTTCTTCTTTGGAAAATTGCAGCGCTTCAACAAAGCCTTCATGCTTGCGAAGTTTATAACGGAGTTCGAGGATCTCTTTTTCGTAAAGGGCCAATTTGTCTTTTAATTCAGACAGTTCTTTTTGTGCATTAAAATTACCAACAAAAAAATTAATCCAGCCATCCACCATATTTTTCCCTTTTTGCAGCAATGACATTGGCATATTGACAACACGGGAAAAGGGAAGTGAGGAGGAGCTGCCATGATCAGAGGTGGAATAGATCATTAACAGCATAGCGATAATGACAAAAAATACACCAAGGGATTTTGGGCTTAGTAACCAGCTTCCCCCTTTTTTGCGGTTATAGGGTGGTTTAGGATCGTAACCAAATACCATACGCTTTATACCTACTGACATCTAAAGCTGTATAAAATAAATCGTTCAATGACAGTCCAAAAAATTGCCTTCAATTTATGAGTGTTGCATCAAAAATGAAGACCTATTAATAGACCATCTTAAATGTTTTCCGTGGTTTGAATCACGGAACGTAAACGATCCATTTCATCCAGGGCCTTGCCTGTTCCCATCACCACGCAAGTTAATGGGTCATCAGCGACCAAAACAGGCAGGCCGGTTTCATCGGCGATTAAGGTTTCCAATCCTCGTAACAGTGATCCTCCCCCAGCCAGCATTATACCACGTTCCATGATATCGGCAGCCAATTCGGGAGGGGTTTCTTCCAGTGCGACTTTGACGATATCAACAATCGCACTGATTGGTTCCTGCAGGCATTCACGGATTTCCTCCGAGGTGATGCGGACGGTTTTAGGGAGACCGTTAATCAAGTCGCGTCCTTTAATGTCAATGCTTTGTTCTTCACCCAATTTTTTAGCAGAACCGATTCCAATTTTGATCATTTCGGCGGTACGTTCACCGATCATCAGGTTATAGTTCTTTTTAATATGGGAGATGATCGCATCATCCAATTCATCACCGGCAACTCGAATCGATCGTGAAACGACCAAACCGGACAAGGAGATGACCGCCACTTCGGTGGTTCCTCCACCAATATCAACGATCATGTTGCCTGATGCTTCTGCCACCGGTAATCCTGCGCCGATGGCGGCAGCCATGGGTTCTTCGATCAGCATCACTTCACGGGCACCGGCGCTGATGGCGGAATCTTTAACCGCCCGCCGTTCAACACTGGTAATGCCGGAAGGAACGCAGATCATAATGCGGGGATTAACCATGCGGGTTCGATTATGCACTTTATTGATAAAGTACCGAAGCATGGCTTCTGTCACTTCAAAATCAGCTATCACTCCATCCTTCATGGGACGGATAGCCACAATATTGCCGGGGGTACGGCCCAGCATATTCTTGGCTTCGCTTCCAACAGCCAACACCTGGTTGGTTCCTTTAACAATGGCGACGACCGAGGGTTCACACAGAACTATTCCCTGACCTTTAACATAAACCAATGTGTTGGCTGTCCCGAGATCAATTCCCAAATCTCGAGAAAAAAATCCTTTTATGCGAGAAAAAAGCATGGAACGCTCTCCCAATTCATTAGCGAACCGAAATCGGTTCTCAACTCAAACCTTAAGGTAGTATTTCAAAGAAAAATACTATACCTTTTTATTCCAAATCCTATAGTGCAAAACTGGCAGAAAACCGGGGTTTTCAGACAAACATGACATTAAAAACTTTTTATGATTCAACACTTGCGTTCGGATAGTTCAAAAGCATTATAGCCCGTAACAATTAATACGTGTATTCTGAACGAATATGTAGAGAAATAAAAGCCTTCTCTAACGGAAAAATGATTTAAAACATTATACATCTATTGAATCAATTTGCATACTTTAATTGCAATTAGTTTCAAAAAATTTCAATTTACGGTATTTTTTCACTTCAGAATCATGAACAATATATTACATTTTTTTGTAATAAGCAAAGATAACTGGCTCACGTAAGTATTTTCTGATTAGCAGATGGAAGTGAAAATGGAAACAAGTAATGTCAGAATAATATGTTTTGGTTGCATAAATTCAATTGGTTTAAATATGGCCAATATGAATCTTAAATGGTTAAATGAAACAGAAGCTCAGTTATGAACGAAAAAGGCTTTACACAAGAAGAGTCAAATATTGAGAATCGAAGTGATCGATCGAGACGACAAATCTTCCATCCTTCTCATTCGTCTGAACTTATCGACTCTGAAGATCAAGGGGATGATTTTAAGGCGTTGGGGAAAACACCTGTGTTTAAATGGACAGTCATAACTGCGTTTATATCAGCAATAATGGGTGGGATATATTTTGAATTGCAATGGTTTGTTTCCATTCTTCCCCCCGGGATTTTACCATTGCGGAATTATGTGGGACTGTTATTTTTTGCGCTTTTGGCTCTTTTATGCGTATCGGTCTCCGGAGCGGTTTTATTCCAGGGAATGAAAAACCGGAACTGGAATGATAATGAAAGCGTCGTGTTTTACGGAGGGGTGGTTTTGGCGTTGATTTTTCTGTTGACGGGGATGCAATTTTATCTATTTGAGATTTTTAATGGGGGAAATATTTATTTGTTTTATTTTGTGAAATTGGGAAATCTTTTATTGCTGATTGGTTTTTTAGTATATGCTGTTCGGCAGGAGTTTAAACGGAAGAAAAAAGGTAATTAGCCGTTAGGCGGATTGTATTGCTACTATTTTTTGTGGTTATTGTTGTTATTGATATGCTCGAGCATGGTGATAATGATGAACACAATAATAGTTTGGGTTAAAACCACATAAGCACCAAAGGCCTGATTGATGATTGGCAAGACCAGTGCCGCACTCCCCACACACAAGGTCACCAGGTGGATGAAGAACACCGCCCGGCGATGGCTCATTCCCAGTGCCACCAAGCGATGAGAGAAATGGTTTTTGTCGCCAACAAAGATGGGCTTCCCATTTTTAATCCGGATGAGAACCACTGATAGGGTGTCAAAAATAGGGACTGCCAGGATGACGACAGGCATCACCACAGCCCAGCCGGTGGCGATGTTTGTGCCTGTTTGATAAAAAGTGGATTGAACCGTTAAAGCGGCCACCATGTAGCCTAAGGTCATTGATCCTGCATCCCCCATAAAGATACTTGATGGGTATAGGTTGTAACGCAAAAAACCTGCGATTGATCCGGCTAACACGAAAGTGATAGAGGTAAGGAACACCTGTTTACCGATGATAAAGGTTGAAATGCCTAACAAAATAAGGGCGATCATGGCTACGCCACCCGAAAGGCCATCCATGTTATCTAACAGGTTGAATGAATTGGCTATAAGGACAATCCAAAATAGTGTTAAACAGAAGTTGAAAAAGGTATAATTTATAAATAAAGCAATCTGAATATCACACCAATATAAGATCACAGCGGCAATAACCTGGCCGAGAAGTTTGGCCCAAGGTTGAAGTCCGAAACGGTCGTCAATCAAGCCAATAGTAAATATAAGGGCTGCTCCACTCAACAAGCCGATTAATTGTTGATAAACCCGTACAACCCCGGCGGTTTCCATTGCCAGAGTGGAAAGTTGGGATATGATCCAGTTTTCAGAAGTAAATTGTATGCCCGCTATCCAATTTAAGATGAGCAGATCACCAATAACAATGATAAGAAAGCTGATAAAAATAGCTGCTCCACCTAGAAGTGGTTTGGGTTGATGGTGAACTTTGCGTTCACCGGGATGATCAATAAAACCCAATTTGGGTGCGATTTTCCGCACAACTGGTGTTAAAAGAACAGCGAGGAGGAAACCCTCGAAGAATAATATTAAGAAATGGTACCATTCCATTGTATTCGACCAAGATTTATAAATCACACTTCAAAAATATAGGCTGTTATGATTTTAACTATAATGAAGCCGCGAAAATTACACAAGGAAAAGACTCTCTTCCCTCTTAATTTCGGTTCATCTGTTTCAAAATTGAGACAATTTGTATTTTTTGAACAACATTGGGGGGGGGTAATTCAATCGCAACAAATGATTGTATTCTCTAGAATTAACTCTTGGCATGATAATTGAGTATTGTTTTTTGGCCCTGAAAGAATATAATTTAGGTGCGGAAACGTTAGTTGAAAAAGGATAAATTATGCCGACTCGAAGTTCTTCCATGAAGAAGAAGAAAAGCATGCTGTTGTCACTATCTCAATTGACAAAAGCGGCTTTATATCGTATTGCTCAAAAAGTTAAGATGCCTCGTCGCAGTGTGATGACGAAATCCGAATTGATTAATGCATTGTCAAAACGGGAGGAGGAGGTTTCGATGATTATGGAGGGATCAAAATCCAAACCACAACAAAAACCATCTGAAAAAGCGGTTGCCTCAGTTACTCCATTAGAAACCAAACCGAAGGATCTACCTGAAGAAAAAAGGGAAGTTACCCTCGAGGCAACTTCTTCACCATTACCAACAGAAGAACCACCTGTGAATAAAGAAGAGCCAAAACATATTTGGAAGGGTGAAGAAGGACCCGAGTTGCCACGTGCCTATAACAAAACCAAACTGCATGCTTTGCCTCGAGATCCTCATTGGGCTTATGTGTATTGGGAAATATGCCAGGAGACCCGAGAAGCCATCCTGCAAGAGGAGGGGGAATGGTTTTTCGATGTGGCCACCCCTATATTGCGTGTATTTGGAGAAGAGAATGAATTGGTAGAGGAAATTCCTATTTTGTTTGATGCCGGGAATTGGTATGTTTCATTGCCTTCAGATAAAGTATACGAATTTGAGATTGGGTTGATTCGGGATAACGGTAGTTTTCGATCATTGGCTCGTTCTAATCGAATTTTCCTTCCTCCTTCAAAACCCAGTGACGCCACCGATGAAGAGTGGGCGGTTATGGAAGAGCGATTTGAAGAGATGCTTGCCCTTTCTGGAGGATTCGATGTTCCTTCTTCAGCAGGTGGCTCAGAACAAATGGTCCGGCATATACTGCGACATCGTGCAAGAATGCCTTGGACTGTTGAATTGCATGATATTCAATCATCTCATGTGTTGCCGTCATCTCATTCGATGCCCTCTTCCCACTCATTACCATGGTCACATTCGAGAGCGAAAAAATGAGATCAGGGTAAAGACTTTAGGGGAAGCGGTTTTCAGCCATTTTTATAACACCCAGGGAACGGGGTGGCATGTCAAAAACAATGCTGTTTTCCGTTATGGCTAGCTGCACAGCATGGTCATTGGGTATGGAGAAAAAGGTGTTTTGGGCATGCTGGCGTTCCGTTTCATTGAGTTCGTTGTGGAATATCACTTTAAACTGAATGGCTTCATCGCGGAAATTTTCGATGGCGAGAACACCGTTGTCGAAGAGATAAAGTGCAGCTTTGGCTGGTCCTTCTATAGTGAAACCTAAAGGACGAAGCAATTTCGTACGGAAAGCCTGTAATTGTGATTGATCGAGCTGGTATAAATCCCGAGGTTCTTCTGGAACATCAAACACCATAACGGAATCTGGTATATGGATGGAGTGGTTATCCAACAGACTTTTAAGGTTATTGGTGATAACAACGGGCTTGTTTTCCTCGATAAATTCATCAAACAGAGTGGGGAAAAAGTCGCTTTGCCAGCTTTGGGTAGCAAAAAAAGCGGATGAATAATCCGTATTGATGCGGCTGAGGGGAACGAGTGGTATGCCTAACATGCCGATAAAATCATAGATATAAGGTTCACGTCCCGGTTTGCTGTTGGGGATTTTGGGGGCCAGAATGCCTGCCGGTTTTGATTCGGCAACCGCTTCAGACAGCATGAACAACGAGGGCATTTCTTTCATCAATCGTTCAATATTCGCTGCTCCACCGCCTTCAAGCAGGTCTCCATAATGAAACAGAAGGGCTTCTTTGGCCCCACCTAAAATGGTTTGGCGTGCCTGTTCAACATAAGTTGCAGGGCTGGTGCCATAGGTATCGAACCAACCGCCCCCGGTTTTTTCTCCCCCAATGTCGGTCAACCAGCGCATAATATAAAAGGCTTCATATTGAGCCTTTCGTCCCCAACGTTCATTGTCAGGATCGCGGGTTTCGGTTCCCACCCAAATCCAATCAAACAAATCGGTTTGGGTTTCGACGTTGTACCCACGTTCATGAAAGCGGTCATACCATTGAGGATATTTAATAATGACCTCGACCTGGGGGTTTTCATTGCGGGCGGGGGTTAAAATATGTTCCCGGCTGACGCGCAGCATTAAATCGCTACGGTATTCAGACCAGGATTGTTCCCCTTTGGCCTGGATGGATTGTTCGCTGGTATCATCGGTGAAGAGAAAATCATCGACCATGATCACATCAAAGAGAGAGGCAGCATATTTGAAGATTCTTCGGCATTCCGTCTGTGTTTCCGAAGCCTCATAATTGGAAACCACTTTCCACCCGTTGGACGCTTTTCCCATACCAGTGGGGGTTACACACCCGGCAACATCCAAACCGGCTTGACGGAAGAGGTCCCGGGCTTGCACCAGTCGATCCTTGTCAGCGGTAAAGCCATCACGAAAAACCTCAATAAACACACGGGTAATCCCATGTGTCTTGCACCATTCAATGGCCTTGCGCGTTTGATTTTCTGTATTTAAATAACGATGGACATCCTGAGCCGTAAAAAGCGTCGAAAATCGAAACGTGCGTTCGTATCCTTTCGCTCGCTCCCACATTCCTTTTTCTCCCTGCCATTCGCGGGCATCGCTCGTCAAATGAGAAAGGCTGACTATATTTATGAAGATACTCAAATTTAATATGATTCTAAACATCAGTCATTGGTCCCCTTGGACTATATAAATAGGGTATGCAAAATCCATATGAACGAATGGGCTTGGAATGGTTCACATGAGAATTAGAATGGAGTTAACCATTCATGCTTTGCATTTTCCTAAATAAAGCCATATTATATAGTTCTAATAGAAAATAGGTAATAAAAAATTTCATCCATGATCAAACAAAAGAATTTTAGTGCTGACCACGGAAATTGAATATATGAAATTTAAAATATTTATCATCAGTATCATACTATTATTCAGTGTTCTTATTTTTTTTCAATTGTTAAAAAAGCGTAAGCGCCGACCGCCGCTTCCGCCAGAGCAAACCAAAGGTTGGACAAATAATACGATACGCAAGCAAGGGAAGTCCGGCGAGGGGATACGTTAAGGGAGCTAGATAGAAGCGTTGATACGTTTTTCCAAAACAACGGATTATGCCTTGCGTGTTATGGCAGCACTTGCTTTGGCTGAGGATCAGCGTTTAAGTTTAAAAAATCTGGCTGAAGAAGAGAAAATACCGCGAAAATTTTTAGAGCATGTTATTCGGAATCTGAAAGAGGCGGATTTGGTCAGAAGCACGCCAGGACCGAAGGGGGGGTATCAATTGACCCGTTCACCCAATTTGATTTCCGTGGGGCAGATACTGCAGGCCATTCAAGGTCCTTTTTTACCTATTGAACGCCTGGTGGCTTCATCGCCGCCAGATCATTTGCGGGAGCCGATTGAACGTTTACGTATGGTTTTGAATGATATTCGGAGTTTTGCTCAGCAGCGCCTTGAATCATTGACCCTGGCTGATTTTGTTCAGGTTCGCAGCCTTGACGAAGCCCATGAAGCGTTGATGTATTATATTTGATTGATTATCTTGATGTTTAACGAAAGAGGGTATTTATGTTTATTTTGAGAAACATTTTGTTATTAATACCATTGGTTGTCTTCGTTGGCGGAGGCACAATCATTACATTTGTGGTAGCCCCAACCGTTTTTTCTCAACTGCAATCCCGTACTCAAAGTGGTAATATCGTGGGTTCGATCTTGTCTCAATTGGATATTATTATGCGTTGGGGATTGGGATTGATGGTGATGTCAGAGATCATTAAATATTTGTATTTGCCGTGGGAGAACCCCAAACGGGAGACGATTATCACCATACTGATTATTTTATTGTTGATTGTGTTATCATTTTCGATGTACATTGTCAGCCCTAAAATAGAGGAAATACGTTCTCAAATTCCTTCTTTTGATGACCTTTCCGAGGATAATCCATTGCGTAAACAATTTGGGATGTGGCATGGGATATCAATGCTGTGCATGTCCGTTTCATTGTTGATTGGTACGGCAATATTGATTATTCATTTTGTTCCCAAGCAGTCTTGAACGATGGAAAAAACAATTGCATATATTGCGTTGGGTTCCAATCTGGGAGATGGGCGGCGAAATCTTGATTTGGCCCTTGAACGATTAGCCGAAGTGGAAGGGATAAAATTGCTAAGGCGATCAGCCTACTATCAAACCAAAGCCGAAGGGCTGGAGAAAAAGGCACCGGATTTTTATAACGGTGTTGTGGAAATTGAAACCAGCCTTACTCCACCTGCATTGCTGAACCATTTGTTGCAAATTGAAGAGAGCCTTGGCCGTCGCAGGGGTAATTCAAATCAACCTGAATCGAGGACCATTGATTTGGATATCCTTTTGTATGGCGAATTGATCGTTGATTCACCTGATTTACATATCCCCCACCCCCGGATGAACCAACGCTGGTTTGTTTTGAAACCCTTATCGGATTTGTGTCCTCATTGCCGTCTTCCTGGCTGCCATGAAACGGTTCAGCAAGCGCTTGACCGTGTTGAACATAGCCAATCACTTTATTCCCGGGATTAACAATGGCTGTTGAAGGAACATTTAATAAATCATCATTTTCGTGGCATTATCCAACTATATTGGGGATATTGAGTTTGGTATGTTATGGAGTGTTGTATTGTCTTGCAGGAGAAGGGTTAAAACCAGGATTACCTGAAGATCAAAAAATTACTTACTTTCTAGTAATTTATGCCGGATTGTTTTTGCTTTATTTATGCCTGATTGTTCCGCTTATTAAAGGTTTTTGTTTAAGCAAACATGCCTATTGGGTGGCCATTCTGTTTGCCGTGCTTTTCCGGGTGGTTTTGCTGCCCTCCGATTTAATATTGGAAAACGATATTTACAGGTACATGTGGGACGGAAAGATGATGACGGAAGGGATCAATCCCTATCGTTTTCCACCGTCCAGCCTGGAACTGGATGATCATGAGACATGGTACCGGGATTCCATCAACTATCCTTATATCCGCACGATTTATCCTCCGGCTTTGCAGGGGATTTTTTTAGCCACTCAGGTCTTGTTTCCATCCAGTGTGATAGGGATGAAGGCGGTTTTGGTTTTGTTTGATTTGGGGACAATTGTCTTATTATGGTTATTGCTTTCCAAATTGAATCGCTCACGAAGTTGGATTGTGATCTATGCCTGGTCACCACTGGTATTAAAGGAAATTGCGAATTCCGGCCATGCCGATTCGGTCAGTGCCTTTCTGCTGGTTGCCTTGATGCTTTTCATTGTTCATCACCGTTCATGGTCCAGCGCCGTAGTGATGGCATTGATGACTCTGACGAAATTTTTTGGTGTTTTTTTATTGCCTGTGTTGATTAGAATTTGGTCGTGGAAACAATATGCTCTTTATTTTGTACTGATCATCGTGCTTTATCTCCCTTTTATTTACACGTTGGATGTCAATCCGCTTGATGGCTTTTTAACTTATTCAAAGGAATGGCGCTTTAATGCCGGGGTGTTTGAATGGCTGGAAAAAGGGATTGAATCGCTGGGGGGTGAATTCTTTTACCAATCCAATATGATTACCCGGTATATTTTATTTGGATTTATTATTATGGTGGCAATAGGGCAAAGCATAAAATGTTTTCGAACTCAAGAAAGTGAAACGGTGTTTCGCTCGTTCTTCATTATTTTGGGAACATTGATGGTTTGTTCACCAGTGATCGATCCCTGGTATTTAACCTGGTTGGTACCGTTTCTGTGCCTTTACCCCAATCGTGCCTGGATTTTATTCACCGGCTTGGTGTTTTTATCATATACCTTTTACTATGACAAACATTTCCCCTATTGGGTCAAGTGGGTGGAGTATGTGCCATTTTTGGGATTACTTTTCTATGATGCGATTGCCTCATGGTGGCGTAATAGAAAAAATAAATGTTCAGAAACCATGCATTCCTAACGTAATATCAATAAACAAGGATTATTATTTTTCAACTTAGACTGGGCAGGAGATTATATTCGCTCATGAATCAGACTATTCCAGGTTATCGAGATAAGCCGCTTTTTACCCCGGGTCCATTATCAACCAGCTATACAATAAAACAAGCGATGTTGAGGGATTTAGGATCACGGGACTTTGAATTCATCACAATCGTCAAAGATATTAGAAACAAACTGTTATCGCTCGCTGGTATAAACCAAGGTGAGTATGAAGCCGTGTTAATGCAGGGCAGTGGTACATTTGGTTTGGAATCAGTGGTTTCATCCACAATCCCACGGGATAGAAAATTCCTGGTGATCGCCAACGGTGCCTATGGCAAGCGGATCGCCAAAATGGCCCGGATTCATCATATCGACACCCAGGTTTTAGAGTATGCCGAAAACGAGCTTCCTCATTTGGATACTATCAACGATGTGTTGCAAGCCGATCAAACAATCACCAATGTATGTGTGGTTCATTGCGAAACCACCACCGGTTTGATCAATCCCATTGAAGCCATTGGAGAAATCGTAAAAGAATCCCAGGCTGATTACTTTGTGGATGCCATGAGCAGTTTTGGGGCTGTTCCAATAGATTTTCAACGAAGTGGGATTGACTATCTGGTTTCCTCTTCCAATAAATGCATTGAAGGCGTTCCTGGTTTTTCATTTATAATCGCGAAAAAGGATCGCTTATTGAGCATTGAGGGATATGCCCGCAGCTTAAGCCTCGACTTGCTCGAGCAATGGAAGGGATTGGAAGCCAATGGGCAGTTTCGATTTACACCTCCCACCCATGCCATTCTAGCTTTTTATCAGGCGTTGCAAGAATTGGAGTGGGAAGGCGGTATTGAAGGGCGAGCCGCCCGTTACCGCACTAATTATGAGTGCGTGGTGGAGGGAATGCGTGATCTGGGATTTAAGGAATATTTGCCGTCTGATTTACAGGGTTATATCATCACCTCTTTTTTATATCCGGAACATCCCAGGTTTTCCTTTGAATCCTTTTACGAAAAATTAAATCATAAGGGCTATGTGATTTATCCAGGGAAAGTGAGTAACGCCGATTGTTTTCGGATTGGAAACATTGGGCGTTTATTTCAATCGGATATGAAGGCGTTATTGGCTGCGATTCAGGAAACATTGAGCGAAATGAATGTGGTTATTGCATAAACGAGGAGTATTCATATGGAATTCTATTATCAGCGTACCTACCGTGGACCGGTTAAGATGGCCATTTTTGATTGGGCAGGAACCACGGTCGATTTTGGATGTTTTGCACCATCCGTTGTGTTTATCGAAGTCTTTAAACGCCAAGGTATCGATATAACGATTAAAGAAGCGCGCGGGCCAATGGGTTCACCCAAGCGGGATCATATCAAGCAAATCACCCAAATGGAATCGGTGGCGGAGCGTTGGCAGGAGGTTCACGGACGCCCTTGTCAGGAAGAGGATATCGATGAGATGTATAAGGAATTTATCCCTCTTCAGGTGCAATGTATTGCCGATTACGCCGGGTTGGTTCCAGGAACGTTAGAGGTGATCGCTGATTTACGCCAACGTGCAATCAAAATCGGGGGGACGACCGGATATTCCCACGAAATGATGGAAGTTTTACAGAAAGAAGCCAAAAAGTTAGGTTTTGAGCCGGATGTGTCGGTCTGCGCCACTGATGTCAAATCGGGCCGCCCTCATCCCTGGATGTGTATCAAGGCGGCGATGGACTTGCAAGTTTATCCGATGGAGGCGTGTGTCAAAATCGGTGATACGCTGCCCGATATTTATGAGGGATTGAATGCGGGAATGTGGTCGATCGGTGTCGTTATGACAGGGAACGAAATCGGTATGACTGAAGAGGAAATCAAATCAGCCAATCCGGAAGATCTCAACCGGAAACGCGAGCGAGCCTATCAAAAAATGGCACAGGCTGGCGCCCATTATGTTGTGGACTCGATCGAAAACGTGCCTGCATTGATAGATGAAATCAATCAGCGATTGGCTCGTGGCGAGCGTCCATAAGAGGAAAATTGCAATGTGATGATGAAGGATGGCTCTCAATGAACCATGAATAGGCGTTATCACAATAAGATTGATCCAATTTAAAGTTTGTTAACGTATAATATCCACATCACCATCATGAACGATGTTTCTTAAGTGGAAATTGTTTTTTGCGTTCACTGATTTGATTTTAGTGCCTCGAATATCGAGGATGTTTAATTCACGGTTGTTGGATATATCCAGATATTCAATGGGATTGTTTGAGCAATCCACATAAACCAGCATTGGATTTTGCGATAAATCCAGATGCGTGATTTTGTTGTTTGAACAATTGAGCGTTCTTAAATCAGGATTGTTGGTGACATCCAATGACTTGATGAAATTGAACGAGCAATCGATGGCGCTTAATCCAGAGCACTTTTCCACCTCTAACTCGGTTAATTCATTATAAGGACACCCCAAAAACATCAGCGTGGGATGGCTGGAAAACTCAATTGATTTCAATTGGTTGTTTTGGCATATCAACTTAAATAATTCGCGGTTTTTTCTAACATCCAGTTGGGTTAATTGGTTGAATCCACAAAACACATCCTCAATTTTCGGATTGTTCGACAGATCTAATTCTTTTAATTCATTGTTCATACATTCCAACACGATCAAGTCGTTATTATTGGATAGATTAAGCGAAGACAACGGCTTGTTCATGGGGCAAAACAATTGTTTTAGGCGCGGTTGATTGGACATATCCAATTCGTTAAATGTACCGCCACGCACGGCAAATTGGGAGATACGGGTAAAATATTGCAATCCCTGAAGTGATTGGATACCTGTGACCTCACAAATTAATCTCCCTGCTTTTTGAGCGGCTTCGCTTTTGGTGAAGGATTCACCCTCACTGACGCCCATAAAATCTTGCACTTCCTGCCGGAAGGTGGGATCGGGAAAATGCTCTTCGGTGTTGATGTTTTGCTCTGCTAAAAACTTAGGCACGAAGAGGTAAATAATCAGAGCGATAACGATGAGTATACCGAGTGGTTCTAACTTGGGGATGAAAGAAAGTGTTTGTTTCACGCTTTTATAAACTCCAATATTTTAAGTTTTCTCAAGTAATGATTCTACAATCAGTTTTGCTAAATCCTCAGTGATACCAGGGATGGTTTGTATCTCTTCCGGGGAGGCTTGTTTGATGGCCTCGAATGAGCGAAACCGGTTTAACAGGGCACGTTCCTTACTGGGGCCGATTCCTTTAATGGTGCGCAAGGTGGTTTGCCTCATCCTTTTTCCCCGCAGGGTACGATGATAAGTGATACCAAAACGGTGGGCTTCGTCACGTACGTTTTGCAATAGACGTAAACCTTGGTTCCGCCGGTCCAGTCGGATGGGGATGGAAACACCGGGCAGGTAAATCTCTTCCTCCCGTTTGGCCAGGCTACAGATGGGGAAGTGTTTGATATCCAGTTCATCAAGCGCTTCCAAAGCGGCGTTTAGTTGCCCGCGTCCCCCATCGATCAGGATTAAATCGGGTGGTTTGGCGAAGCGCTTTTTTTCATTTTCGTCATCCTCACCATGTTTAAAACGTCGAATCAATACTTCGCGCATCATGGCAAAATCATCGATTTGTTCGACGGTTTTGATCTTAAAGCGGCGGTAAGAGGCCTTGTGGGGTTTGCCATCTTGAAATACCACCATCGAACCCACTGCGTCATTACCCTGAGTGTTGGATATGTCATAGCCCTCGATACGCAAGGGAAGAACTTCGAGTTTAAGCGATTCTTGCAGGGCGATTACATTGGGGGCAACACTTTTTTTAATCCCATGCAGTTTACGATATTGCTGTTCGGCGTAGTGGCGGCTGTTTTTTTCGGCCAATTGCAGCATGGCATGTTTACCACCTCGCTGGGGAATGCGAAGGGAGATGGTGCGTTCGGTGGATAGCGATAAGGCTTTTTCCAGGCCGGCGCGTTTTTCTTTGCCGATGGCAGCGGGTAAAAAGATTTCTTTGGGCACATCGGTGTTGCGAGTATAAAACTGGAGCAGAAAAGCATACAGAATTTCCTTTAAATCCGCCTGGGAAATATCGTCGAGAAAATGGCGTGAGGTTCCCACCACTCTCCCGCTACGTCGCCGGATCACCGCCACGCAACCCACATCATGGACTTGCGAATACCCGACGAAATCCTGGTTATCCACGGTATGACTAAACATTTTTTGGCGATCGGAGAATTGTTTGGCGGCATCGAGAATGTCCCGGTAAAAGGCTGCTTTTTCAAAAAGCAAATCATTCGAGCAAGCCAGCATGCGCTCCTCGATGGATTGCATGACATGTTCATGCTTGCCTCGCAAAAAGTCGATCACCCCACGGCATAATGTGTTATATTCATCAGTGGTCACGATATTCCCACAGGGTGCGCAGCAGCGGCCCAGTTCATAATCCAGGCAGGGGCGAACCGTGGTGAGTTTATCCGACTCATATTTACATGTGCGCAAGTGAAAAATTTCATGCAGCGCCGACAAGGTGCGGCGTGCTTGGGTCACATGGGGAAAGGGGCCAAAGTATTGAGCGCCATCCGCATCCACGGTACGGGTAAGATAAGCCCGTGGATAGGTTTCATTGGTGGTGATCTTTATGTAGGGATAGCGTTTATCGTCTTTGAGTTTGACATTGAAGGGCGGATTGTGCTTTTTGATTAGATTATATTCCAACAGCATGGCTTCTGAATCGCTGTCGGTGATGATGACATCGACCGATTCCACCATCTCAACGAAGGGAGAGACATATCCCCCATCACGGCGCTGACAGTGTGAGCGGATGCGGTTTTGGATATTAATGGCCTTGCCCACATACAGCACACTGCCATCGGCGCCTTTCATCAAATAGACACCGGGTTCAGTGGGAAGCAAGGCTCGCTGTTCGATAGAAATCATGATTCAACACGGTCTTAATTGATTTTTATTTGGAAATAATTATATCTCCTTGATTGGATTTCGTTGAATGGTTTTTGGTGGTGTGATATACTTATTCCTGTTCATTTAACCTAAAAAAATTATTCAAATAAAGAGATTAATTTCTGCGTTATTATATGGAATCGATCAAACAAACCATAAAAACGCCCAAAAATCATAAAATATGCCTTAAAATCCCCGATTATGTTCACGAGGATAAACTTGTTGAAATAATCATGAAATTTCCTGAGAAATCCAATAAGTATAACCGTAAGATAAATGAGTTAAAAAAGGCGATGATGGATGAACAATTTTTGCAAAATTTGAAAGAAGTAGAAGAAGATTTCAAGGATGTGGATTTAGAGGAATGGCAAATATAAATGGCTGACTTTCAATGGAATGTTTTCATTGCTAATCTTGATCCTGTGGTTGGATCCGAACAAGGCAGAACTCGACCAGTCTTAGTTATCAGTGAAAAACAAATTTATAAAATTCTATCAGTCGTCAATGTACTGCCAATTACTTCAAGAAAAGTTGAGAGAAAAATCCACCCAAATGAATCCTTGATCCCAAAAGGGGAGGGAGGGCTCATCCAAGAATCCATCGTTTTATGTTATCAGATTAGAACATTAGACAAAAAGCGTCTGATAAAGAAACCAGGAAAGATTGACTCTTTAGAACGAAAAAAAACATCATAGAATCTTTGATTTTTCAATTAGGAATATATAAGTGAATATGGTTCTTTTATATATTATTCTTATTACTTGTTAAGTCGGTTTTAAATTTTACTCTTTGAGCATTCACATCATTTTTCCCTCCAGAATCCTCTCCAGATGGTGCCGCAAATGCCTTAGGTAATCCTTAACCACAAAATCCAATTGAACCGGTTGTTCTTCGCCGATGTTACAGGGAGAGGAATAAGCATCCGGTGGAATATGTTCGATTACATAGCATAATTGGTGGTTATAAGCAGCGAAGAGAGTGACCAGAGATGGCCACGACGCTTTGTTATAATGCTGTATTCTCACCCACTCATTTTGATCATAAGTGGGGAATTGATCCGCGGCATGGTATACCGCTCGGACAAATCGCTGATGATTGTTGGCCGCCGAGTCGATGAGATGGCCTAGAATTTCACGCTTTGACCATTTATCTGGAGCGGGTTTCAATTCGGTTTTTTTAGAATCCAGCATCAATAAACGCGATTCCACCTCATCAAGAAGGATTTTGATTTGTTTAGCGATTTCCTGCATCTTGGATCTCCCTTTGGGATGATGGGGATTGCCTTTGTATTTCATTATTATATATTGAAAACCGTTAAGGATTCCACAAATTTTTCAAGGACATTCTCTTATGAGTACTCCGTTATCAACCTCACAATCGCTATCGAATTCTGCATCGGGCATAGACCAGGTTTTAAAGCAGTATTGGGGATACGATGAATTTCGGCCATTGCAAAAAGAGGCGATGGCCGCTGTGCTTCAAAGCCGTGATTCGGTGGTGGTACTTCCCACCGGTGGGGGTAAGTCGCTTTGCTATCAGGCGCCGGCGGTCTTGATGCCTGGGGTTGCGGTGGTGGTATCACCGCTTATATCCCTGATGAAGGATCAGGTTGATGCGCTTCGTGAAAACGGCATCCCCGCGGCCCGTTTGGATAGCACGATTCATCCCATGGAACGTGACATGATATTGGATGAAATCGAACAAGGCCAGTTAAAATTATTATATGTGTCGCCGGAACGGCTGCTTTCAGAAGGTTTTCTTACATATCTACAAAAGATTGAATTATCCTTTCTGGCCATCGATGAAGCCCACTGCGTGAGCATGTGGGGGCATGATTTCCGCCCTGAATACCGCCAGTTAGGCCAATTAAAGGATATGTTCCCTGGCATGGCTCTGCATGCCTATACTGCCACGGCCACCCAGCAAGTGCAGGATGACATCGCGGTGCAATTGAAATTATCCAATCCTGAAATCCTGGTGGGATCATTTGACCGCCCGAACCTGCTTTATAAAGTGGAGCGGAGGGAAAGGATCATCGACCAGGTCAGATCAATTTTAGACCGCCATCGCAATGAATCCGGCATCATCTACTGTATTCGCCGTGCGGATGTGGATGGCCTGTGTGAGGAACTCAAGCGCCTGGGTTACAGTGTGCGCCCCTATCACGCGGGCATGGGTGAAATGGAGCGCAAAGCCAATCAGGACGCCTTCTTCAAAGAAGAAGTGGATACCATCGTGGCGACCATCGCCTTTGGGATGGGGATTGATAAATCCAACGTCCGTTATGTCATCCATACAGGCATGCCCAAATCACTGGAGCACTATCAACAGGAGAGCGGCCGGGCGGGACGTGATGGATTGCATGCAGAATGTTATCTCTTTTATTCCGGAGGGGATTATGGCACCTGGCAAAAACTAATGAGTAACATGCCGGATGAAGCCAAGGCTATGGCCATAAAAAAACTACGTGAACTTTATGATTTTTGCAACGGCGTGTTGTGCCGGCATAACGCGATTTTGCAATACTTTGGCCAATCCCTCGATAAAGATAATTGCCAGGCTTGCGATGTGTGCCTGGGGGATATGGATTTGGTTGATGATGCCCTGGTCATCGGACAAAAAATCCTGTCCTGCATCAAGCGTCTGGATGAACAGTTTGGGGCGGATTATACCACTTCTGTTTTAACCGGCTCAAAAGATAAGCGCATTCTTGGCAATCAGCATGATAAATTGAGTACATACGGATTGATGTCTGATCTTCCCAAGCGAAATGTGCGGGATTGGATTGAGCAGCTGGTCTCGCAAGGATATGCTAAAAAAACGGGCGAATTCAATGTTTTACAGGTCACGCAAAAAGGCTGGCGTATATTAAAGGGTCAAGAAACTCCACGGTTATTAAAGCCCAGCGCCAAGAAAAAAGAGGCCAAGGCCAAAGAGTCACAGCGTGAAGCATGGGAAGGCGTGGACAATGGTTTATTTGAGGAATTGCGCAACCTGCGCCGGCGCATTGCCGAAAAAAAGGATGTTCCAGCCTATATCGTCTTTGGTGATGCCGCTTTACAGGATATGGCGCGCATCCGCCCAATATCTATAGATATGTTTCGTAAAGTCAGCGGAGTGGGTGAGAAGAAATGCAATGAATATGGGGAAACCTTTACGAAATTCATCCAACAGTATTGCCATGAACATTCGCTTGAAACAAATGTGAAAAAATATATTGCCCCGGAATCCCCACGTCATTCATCCTCAAGTTCAATCCCCACCCAGACCAAGCGGGAAGCGTTTGAACTATTCCGGCAAGGCAAACCGGTAGACGAAGTCGCGAACCAGGTAAAAAGAGCTGCATCCACGACGCATGGTTATTTAATCGACTTCTTGAGGGAGGAAGGCATCGACGATCCATCCCCCTGGGTGGATCAAGCCACCCGGGAACGAATTCTCAAATCCGCCCATCTATCCGAAGATGGCCGGTTAAAACCCATCTTCGAAGCCTTGAGCGAAGAAGTGCCCTATGAAGTTATACGCATTGTGATGACGTGTAAGGAGAATGAGCACTCAGGTTAGATATTTATCCATAGCCGCAGTTTGAGGTTCATGGTAGTATTTCACAAGAAAATTGGCGCATCAACCAGGATATATGATTAAGGATGAGTTCAATGATGATTCAACAGGGCGTACCAGTCGTACTCTCGGGACCTTCCGGTGTGGGAAAAGGAACGGTGGCTTCCATCTTGTTGGAAAACTGCCCCCGCCTGATGCGATCCATCTCAATGACCACCCGCCCCCCACGGCCCGGAGAACGAGATGGTTTGGACTACTTTTTTGTATCACATGATGAGTTTGAGCAATCCATCGAAAACCATCGATTAGTGGAATGGGCGCAAGTCTATCACAATTATTACGGTACGCCCAAAGATTTTTTGGAACGCAACTTTGAAGAAGGGAATGATGTTTTACTGGTAATCGATGTCCAGGGGGCAGCGGCCATCCGTTCACTTTACGGGGAGGGAATTTTCATCTACCTGGTTCCACCCTCCTTGCAGGCGCTGACCGAGCGTCTCTATTCACGAGCCAAGGGAGACGGTGACCATTTGGAACACCGCTATGAAGAAGCCATGCGTGAAATGCGCTTTATCGGCATGTATGATTATATCGTCATCAATGATGATCCACGCCAGGCAGCGAGTGAGTTGGAAACCATTATCCGCGCCGACCGCCTGCGCCGTGAACGGACGAAAGGCACCTTGCGTGAACTTGGTATGGTTGGTGAATGTTAAGATGAAGTTGAAAGTATATTATTCAGAACGGTTTAAAGAACACGATACAGGCTCACATCCTGAAAATGCCCGGCGGATGGATGCTGTTTATACAAGTTTGCAAACTGACTTCACAGACGAACAATTGGAATGGCTTGAGCCACGCCCGGCCACCACGGATGAAATCGCATTGGCCCATGAATCATCCCATATCTCATGGATCAAATCCTTGGCAGAAAAACCCGGCGGCTCGATGGCCGATCCTGATACGGTGGTAAGCCCGGCATCCTATGAGATTGGGCTACTATCCGCTGGTGCGGCATTAGCGGCGGTTGATGCAGTGTGCACGAATGATGACAACCGGGCCTTTGTGGTCTCCAGGCCACCCGGCCACCATGCGATGATAAACCGGGTAATGGGCTTTTGCCTATTTAATAATATCGCAATAGCAGCACGATATGCCCAAAAGACATATGATATAGGCCATGTTTTAATATTGGATTGGGATGTCCACCACGGCAATGGCACCCAGGATATATTTTATGAGGATGCTTCGGTGTATTACATCTCCACCCATCAATACCCCCATTACCCCGGCTCAGGTTCTACAGATGAAAGGGGTGTATTTAAAGGCCGGGATTATAATCTAAATCTTCCTTTTCCTCCACTGACCGATCCTGTAAAAATCACCGATGCAGTTAAAACAAACCTTGAAAAAATCTGCCATCATTTCAAACCGGAGATGATCTTCATCTCGGCAGGCTTTGACGGCCACAAACATGATCCCCTGGGCAATTGGCTGCTGACCGAAGGTGATTTCGCTGAAATGACCCGATTTGTCCTGCAATGTTCCGAACTATGTAATGTCAAAGGGATCGTTACACTCTTGGAAGGTGGGTATAACCTTTCCGCGCTTGCTGCCAGTTGCACAGCCCATTGTGAGAGCTTGGTGAATGGTTAGGAAAAAGAAGGCCAATTGGTTCTTCCACTAGAGGAAAAAGACCGCCGTAAATATCAAATCCGTAATGATAATAAACAATATCGAAATCACCACCGAACGAGTCGTGGCAATTCCAACCCCTTCCGCCCCACCTTGCACGGATAATCCCTCATGGCATGCCACGGTGGCGATCACAACCCCAAAGCCAATGCTCTTGACCAGACCGGTATAAATATCCGTTAGGGATAAATTGGCGGTAGTGCCACTAATGTATTGCCCTGCATGTAAATTCAAATTAAATATCCCCACACAGAATCCACCAAACATCCCAATAAAATCGGCCAAAATCGTGACGAAGGGCATCATCACCGCCAGCGCCACCAGACGGGGAACCACCAGGAATGGAACCGGCCGCAGGGCCATGGTCTGCAGCGCCATGATCTCTTCACCCACCACCATGGTCCCCAGTTCAGCCGTGATGGCCGCCCCCACCCGGGCGGAAATGATAATCGCGGATATCAGCGGTCCAATCTCACGACAGATGGTCACCGCCACCAGGCCGGATACCATCTGAACCATCTCAAACTTTTTCAGCTGATACGCACTCTGCATGGCCAAAATGACGCCAATCAAAAAGTTGATGAGCAGCAGGATGGGCAGTGAATGCACGCCGGCCTCAAGCATCATGTCAGAGGTCGCCCGGCGCCGAAACACTTTCTTCCTTCGCCACGGCGCAATCAACGCATAGTAAAGCGCCGAGATAAACAATAGCCACAAGCGGGCAACATAAGCAAGCGCTTCACCCGTCCGTACCAATATACTCATAAGCAAATCCGCCTGTTTTATTTCATCCTATCAAGTTATTTTTAGATCACTTAATATTGCTAAACTTCATGGCATCTGCGATGATCAAACCATCCGAATCATCTGAAACAATCTCCACATACCCCTGCTTTCCATCTGAAAATTCAAATTGGCCAATATCCAAAGATTTATTAGGCTCGATTCTAATTCGATCCAATCCATCTTTATGTTTTACAATAGCATAAAATGATCCCAACTTTTCCTTAATCCTGGAATGGTGATAAGCCGGACTATGCAACGATACATTATATGTACCTTCTCTAAGATTTGGGGTATAGCGAACATATTCCCCTGCCTGATTGCTTGCATTCATCAAATAAGTTCCGTTATATCCATCTGAAACATCCACACGAAAATAGGTTGCCAGCCAAAAATAATCAGATTTCACACAATCCGGATCTTGATTATCCACGATGACATCAGAACCAGGCCTGTCAAAGGAAAAATCCAACTTTACCCGAACATATTGGGGGGAATTAATCGCCTTATCGTGATGGATAATGATATACGCTTCATAAAATCCCCATTCTTTAATTACTTTATTGATGATCGGCTTAACAGATAAATCGAGACAATTATCATGTTCGGTTTTATTAATGTCAATCCAATCACTCCCATGTTTGTAAATAACTTCAATGGTATGGGGTGGAGCATAGCTGCCATCCCGGCCTAATTGATTTGATAGAATCGAAATGGTTTTCGCTTCAAAAGGATTTTTGGATTCCTGATACGTTTTGAAATGCAGCGTGTTTGGGATAGTGGCGCGGCTGCCATACGCTGCGGTTTTCCAATTCTTGGCTATGTAAAAAGAAGGTTCCTCATCACATTTTATTTCAAATGAAGGGCCGTCGACCGGTTTGCCATTAATAGTAATATGCTGGGTATAAGACGCTGTAGAAGATCCACTGCGCAGCGTAAGCGTGACAGGATATATTCCGGGCCGTTGATAAATATGTATGGGATTTTCCCGTATCGATGTATAACCATCACCAAAGTTCCAAAAATACTCTACCTCACCTCCATAGATTCCCGGACAGGATCCTCGGCTGCCAAAGTGAACGGTCTCTCCCGTTTTGGCGGGTGCCAATGGTTCGATATGGGCATTGATGGCATTTGATTTCGCGTTGTTGTTTTCAAATATCTGCCAATGTATTATCCAGGGATCCACCACGATCCATGAATCCCGTTGGGCTTGGTAAGTTTTAAAGACAAAATGACTGTGAGACGAATAACCAGCCCACATTCCGGCGGCATAGCCATAAGTTTGTCCCTGCGTTATCGATTGATAAGGTGGGATGATGAGTTCAGTCATATGGTGGGTTTGCAAATACCAGATATCCCCATTATCCCAATATCGTATGCCCCGCCAGCGGTTGTTGTTGTCACCATTTTTAAGTGAGTTAAAAAAGTAGTGTTCATCCAAATCAATAGGGGCGATCAAAGGGGTATTGGAAGGCATATTCACATCCAGTCCACCATGCAAATCCGCTCCGAAATACGTCCCCAGCCAGCAATCATCCCCCCGGTAGGCATCGTTGATAAAAATCCGATTCTTGGGTGCAGGAAACCAATTGGAAAGTTTCTGCGGACTTATTTGCAGCGTGGTATCCTGAAAAGCAAATCGGGCATCTTTGGCTGGAACGCAGGACCCGTGGTTTTCATTAAAGTAGTTTGATAAATCCTTCAACGCGTCAAACCATATAGTCAGTCCATTAACAGTATAAGGTTTATAGTATGATTCTTGTACAGGAACATAACGCACCATCTTCATGGGCTGGCCATCGATTTTGACATGGCAGGTCATTGAATAAACCGTGCAATCCTGACCGCTCCCTTTTTTCAAGGTGTCCAAGGTCGTAAAGATGATATCCACATGGCAATCAAGCAATTCCAATGATACCGTCCGCCCGTTTTGCAAGGTATACTCGACTGTATCACCTTTATTGATTTCTATAACAGAGAGTGTTTCTTTGGTTTCCAACTCAAGGGTATCAGCCCAAGGTTGGGCGCAAAGTATAAGTAATGTAATGACCGCTAAAATTGTTTTCATTATTTCGCCTCAAGAAAAAAGTGATTATGGGGTGATTTTCTCAAGAAAGCACCGTGAACGTCAAGAAGCCCAAATACATCAAAGCATTATTGACGCTCCGGTAAAAAGTCTTGTGGGTGATACAGGCTTCCAGTCTGCACCACAAAATATGCGGCTATTCATGAACTATTTGCACTTTTCACAGGACTGGCAGGCCACCCTATCATCTATAAGAGTTCAAATATGATATATTAATTGTTTCACACACGGCAAGAGATAACTGTTTATGATCATCCGCAGTCAGGTTGGTTAAAGGTGGGCGGACCGGGCCACAATCAATCCCCAGCATGGTAAGTATCGCTTTGCCAGCGGCAATTTCATTATAGTTCTGCACGATTCGAACCAGTTTTTGCGAAAGGATTTGCAGATCCTTGGCTTTGGTTAAATCCCCATTTTTAAAGGCTTGGATCAGCTGATGATAAAGAGGGGCGGCATAATTGTAAGTACTGCCCACCGCACCTTGCGCATCAAACAACAACGCCGCTATCAACATCTCATCTCGCCCAAAAAGAATATTATATCGGCCATTTTGAAAGCGAATGCATTGCGATAGCTCGGATAAATCATGATAAGTGTATTTGATCCCAGCCAAATTGGCTATCTTTTCCGAGGCAAGGTTCAAAAATTCGAGCATGGAAAAATGCAAACCAGTCATCGAAGGAATATGATAATAGTAAAAAGGCAATTGGGGAGCCACTTCTGCAATTTGAGCACAATACGAAACCAGTTCGTGGATATCAGCCGGTTTAAAAAATGTGGGGCCAATCGCGGCCATCGCAGTTGCATTATTGGCCTGTGCATGTTGAGCAAGTTTTCTGCATTCCCCTAAACTGTCATTGCCGACATGAACGATAATAGGTAATTTTCCATTTACCGCTTTGAGCCAGCGTTCGGTAACTTGGATTCGCTCATCCATCGACAACGATTTCCCCTCACCCGTGGTTCCGCAAATAAACGCACCACTAATGGGATTGGCAAGAAACATTTCAGCCTGTTGATCAATAGCCGAAAGATTGAGTGAACCATCTTGATGAAAAGGAGTATGAGCGGCGGCGATAAGACCTGTGAAGCAACACGACATGCTCGAACCTTTCTAACATAACATTGAATTATGGCGACAAATCGTTATTCAGCCCCTGGCGTTCCGATGTGTGGTAATAAGGCTGAATAAATAACAAACAATAAACGTCACGATAATACCGGTGGCAGCAAACGTTTGGGGATGCCAGTGGCGATCAAATTTCACCACTGATAAAAAAGCTGTCCCTACAACCAACGCAGCGACCACCCCGATTTGATTGGCTTTTTTAGTGAACACCCCAACACAGAAGATCCCCGCCAGCACACCCCCTAATAAACCTTGCACGGCGATGAATAAATCCCACGCACCTTTATCATCCGGCGAACCGCTTAAGGTTTGCGCCACCCACAGGGCCAGGATGGTGGCCAGAATGCCCACGACAATAGTTATACAACGAGCCAGGTTTAGACGTTGGCGGTCGGTGCTATCCGGGCGCATAAACCGTTTATAGAAATCTGTGGTGCACACCGTGGCAATGGAATTGATGCTGGAATCCAAACTCGACATCGCCCCCGCAAATATAGCCGCGATCAATAAGCCGGATATACCAGCCGGCATTTGATTCACAATAAAGAATGGGAACGCACGGTCATACCCTTGTTTGGCCAGGTCAATAGTCATCAAATCAGGATGGGTATTATAAAAAACAAATAATGAAGTTCCTAAAAAGAAAAACAAAAACGAGGTTGGAATTGTGATAAGAACACTCAACCACAAACAACGCCGGGCGTGTTGATCAGAAGCGGTGGTAAAATAACGTTGCACCACCGTTTGGTCAGAAGCATAGGGCACCAGGTTGGTAAAAAAGGCACCCAATAGCATAAACCAAATCAGATCCTTCGAAACCGATGGATCCGTATGAATCATTCGAAACTTATCCTGCTCCATCCCTTTGGATATAACGCCGAATAAGCCTCCCTCCACATCCATGCAAATTAAACCTAACGCCAGCAAGGCTCCAAAGAGTAAGACGATGGTTTGTACTACGTCTGTCCAAACAACCACCTCAATTCCCCCCAAAACGGTGTAGATGCTCACCAATATCCCCATAACCACAATCATCCAATAAATGGATAAACCAGTGACTTGCGCTAACGCCAGGGAGGGAAGGTATAAGACAATGGCCACCCGCCCAATCTGCATCAATATATAGGCTAAAGCGCCATAGGCACGGGTTTCAGGGCCGAACCGCTCTTCAAGCAGCTCATTGATGGATGTGATTTCCCGGCGGCGATAAACCGGCAAAAGAAAGTAAATGACAAAAACACCAACAATGGGAATACCGAGATTATACACCAACCACGCCCAATCCGTTTCGTATGCTTTTCCTGGAATGGCAATATAAGTGATAGCACTTAACTGTGTGGCAAAGATCGATATTCCCACCGCCCACCAGGGCAAACGGCGATTGCCAAGAAAAAAGCGTTCAGTAGAACCTTCGTATCGGGCAAACCAGGCTCCCACAACCACCATGATGCCGAAGTAAAGAAATAAAATACTATAATCAATGGTTTGAAATGATGTTTGCATAGCTCACAGATTTTCCTTAAGGCCCAAAACGGTAGATATCACCGTCACTATTTAATCCATTGGACATGTGATAGAGAACATAAACAAAACCTTCTTCATTACTGCCCAAGAATGAATTGACGTTTTCCTTCTTATCCGGCCCCACGCTTTTCATTGACCATAGTTGTGAATCATTAATGAAAAAGCGGGCTCCGGCTTGTTCTCCACACGAACCATACGAGCGGCCATAACGATCCATGTACCAATAATAACCAAAAGGATTCAACGGGCTACCGCCAGGAGTAGGCGCCGTTCCATCTTCATTAAAAGGATCTTTATGCAAGGAGGACATATACGCGTTTGGTGTGGTTAATGGACGAAGCGCCATCCGTCCACTAAAAAGCATGGAATCAGAAACCGCTCCACAGTTACTCACCACCGGGTAGCGGCCATAGTCCAACGCATAGGTTTCCAATGCAACACTAAAAGCTTGGAAATCCGCTTCCGCCCGAGCCACTTTGGCACGCACTTGTGCATTTATAAAATTGGGAACCGCAATGGCCGCCAAAATCCCAATAATAGCGACCACAATCAGTAGCTCAATAAGTGTAAAAGCGTTTTTGGACAACATTATCATTCATACCTTCCTAACTTCTGCCACCCAGGGAGGGCGAGGCTCCCGAGATTGTCTCAAAACTGGGTTGACACATAGGTCAACCCCTACACATTGTAGGGGCAAACCTATGTGTTCGCCCGATGTTGTGGTGTTGTGCCGAGGTAGTCAATCAAGCTCACTTTTTTAGGCTCAAATACAAACCATCACCCATTCGTTAATAGAGAGACCAATCCACAACCGCCGTCGTTTCTGTAACATCAATGACAAAATCAGTAACCTGCATACGGCTGCGCCACGGACGAAGCCCTACACGAAAAGCTTTTTCCGGATCATAGGGCATGGTGTGCAACGTTTCCCCGTCAATCAGGAATGAGATTTCCCCATCGTCGTTGATCATTTCAAATACAAACGGTGTAGCTTCCTGCAAGGTTGTCTCTCCAAGTGACTGGCTGCCACCGAAGAAATTACCTTCAATAAAGAATTGATTGCTGCCCCCTTCAAAGCCTAAATTGCTGTTGCTGCCATCGGGAATCCCTTGAATCGCAATGGAAGATGCGGTTCCACCCATTCCAAATAAAGTCAAATGGGCAGTGATATGATATTCGACATCCACGATGGCGATATTGGCGTAAAGGTAATTGTCACGCGCGGTGTTTTCCAGGTAGCCATCGCCCTCAGTCCACGGATCACCAACTTGAAGGACATAGTCAGATGCCACACCATCTTCAACTACGTTGATTTGTCCTATCCCTGCTTTGAGGAACAATGAATCCGTACCCGTGACTAATCGGCTGAAAGGTGGGATTTGAATCTCGCCGTTGAATTCAACCTCAAAGTCAGTGGCATCATCAGGAGCGGTAAGATCATAGGTCAGTTCCACTTTTCCCGAGGCATTGTCCATCTGCCAGGTGATTTGATTGCCATCCTGGGTTACATCTCCATTCGCGACATTTATATTTGTCAGGCTCCATCCTTCGGGAGCGGTTTCAACAACTTTCGCGTTAACCGTTTCACCTTCCGGTATTTCAGCGGTTAATTGAACACCAGGGATAGCCTGGCCCGCAGTATAAAATGCTCCCGTGGGTAAACTGCGTTCCACCTCGGGCCAAGCGGTTGCTTCGGTGACTGGCTCGACTGAAAATTCATGAACAAACATCCAACTTCGCCAGGGTCGAAAACCGGCAAAACCGAATATATCACCACCTAAAAACGTGGTTCTTCCCACCTCTTTGCCATTGATCATGAAAAACAGTTCATCTCCATTTCGAATCATATCAAAGTCAAAGGGAACGTTATCTTCAACCACCGTAGGTCCAAGACTCTGTGAGGAACCAAATAGGTCGCCCTGTATAAACATCTGATTACTGCCACCGGCAAATCCAAAATGATTATCACCATTTAGGGTAAACGATGCGGCACTGCCATCCAAATCGGCAATGGTTAATCGAGCTTTTATATGAAATTGTTCTCCGGCGAGTACCATATTGCCAAACGAAAAAACACCTGTATCAAATGCATTATAGGGGGTATTTTCATCCCACTCCCACGGTATTCCTCCGACTTCAACAACATCCTGAGGAACACCATCTTCCACGAAAACACGTTTTTCTTCGATTGGAGATGGCACACCGGTTTGGGTTACAATGGTAAGTTGTGAGACCTGCATACGGCTACGGTGGGGACGCAAAGCGACCTGGTAAAATCCTCCGCGAAAAACACTGCCAGGTTCTTCATCCGGCAAAGGAGCGGTCAGCCATTCTTCACCATTGATTAAAAAACGGTAGGTATCACCCTCGCGAATGAATTCAAACTGAAATGGCTCACCTTCTTGAATGGGAGTAGGCCCCATATCCTGAAACGGCCCAAAAAAGGTGCCTTCAGCGAAGAGCTGACCATCGCCGCCAGCAAATCCAAAGTTACTGCCGAATTGCCCCCCCTCATTCAACATATCGTTGATCTGGAATGAAGCAGCGCTGCCCCGGCCGGTTTCGCTATCCACCAAGTCAAAGATGGTCAAATTAACCGTGACATGAAAATCACCAGGACCAACAATAGCGTTTGACCATAGGAAATTTCCTGTGCCCTGTTTTTCAAGATAGCCATCACCCTGATCCCATGGTTCTCCAACAATGTTGATTAATTCCTCATTCGGAACGCCATTATCAATAACCACAATTTCTTGTTGCGCGTCTGCAACCGGTAAAACCATCATTGATAGAAATGCAATGAGCGGATACACAAAGACTTTCTTCATAATTTCCTCCATGTACTTTTTATGATGTTGAATGAGCAGCGAGGTAAATTCATTTAACAAGATAATTTAAATACACTTTCATGTCTTTCCCAAATCCAATCTTTTTTTTACCGTTTTCAACTCTTTGCGAGCAAGGCTAGCACTCGAGCGCTGGAGGCCTATTTTGGAATATATTATCGTTATTTCAGGAATATTGTAATTTAGAAAATAAAATCAAGTTAACAAAAATTTACCATTTTCGATGGTTTATTATCGGGAAGTTATGATATATAAAAATTATTTCTTTTAACCATTTCAATAAATCCTTTATAATATCGCATCACAAAATGTACCAAATCGCAAGAAATTTAAGGGAGATAAAAGAATGAAACCTTCAATATGTATTTTCATAATCATCTTTGCTTTAACCATTCCAGCAATGGGCCAATACGCAAACGAAATCGCTGTCGTCAAGAATGGAAAACCTTCTCATGTACAATTCCTTGGCGAACAGTGGAAACAAACTGAAGGATATGTCGAACGCTCGGGGATGAACAACTACTTATTAACAAAAGATGCTGTTGGTCCCGGGGATTTTCATATCAGGGCAAAATTGACAATTTTCAATTTAAAAGGCAGCGCAGCCACCTTTACCATCAACAAAGATAGCCACTTTGGTTTTTCGGGTGGAAGCCATCAAACCTTTATCGAAGGTCCTTTCTTTGGGAAAGAAACCGTATCCATCGCCCCCGCGATGGTTGAAGAGGGTGAACCATTTACGTTTGAAGTGATACGGGATGGGAGAGCCATAACCTTTCTGATTGATGGCAACACCGTCTATGAAATGCCCCATTCAGGAGACTCCATCGGTCCGGTCGGCTTTCGACCCTGGCGCAGCACCATGCGGATTCATCATTTCTCCATACAAGGCACAATGCATGAAACCTTATCCACCGAACAAATGGGATATTCCATCCCTCTAATTGATTTAGCAGGACAAACGCATCGTCAAGTCATCGTTGATGAAGAGAAAGGCCAATACCTTGGCCACCCCACGACGGTTTTGTTGGAAGATAACAAAACCATGATTGCTGTCTATCCAAAAGGACACGGACGAGGCGCGGTGGTGATGAAACACAGCAACGATGGGGGATTAACATGGTCACCCCGGTTGCCAATTCCTGATAATTGGGCCACCTCAAAAGAAACACCCACCATCCATCGTGTGGTTGATCCTGAAGGAGTCAAGCGGCTGATTATGTTTTCCGGCCTATACCCCATTCGCATGGCCGTCTCAGAAGATGATGGACACAATTGGACCTCGCTTGAACCCATCGGTGATTTTGGCGGTATTGTGGCCATGAGCGATGTGGAACGCTTGAAAGATGGTCGATATATGGCGTTTTTCCATGATGATGGGCGCTTTTTGCATGACAACGGAGAACGATCAAAATTCATCGTCTACAAAACCATCTCATCCGATGGCGGTTTAACCTGGAGTGATCCGCAGGAAGTAACCTCGCATCCCACCGCCCATTTGTGTGAACCAGGGGTGATTCGTTCGCCGGATGGAAATCAGTTGGCGATGCTGTTGCGTGAAAACAGCCGGACCTTGAACTCGTTTGTCACCTTTTCCAATGATGAAGGTAAAACATGGACAAAACCGGTTCAGCTTCCCGGAGCATTAACAGGAGACCGGCATGTTTTAAAATATGCCCCCGATGGACGGCTAGTTTGTGTCTTTCGTGATACCACTCATATCAGCCCCACACGCGGTGATTTTGTCGCTTGGGTGGGTACCTATGAGGATATTGCTCATCAGCGCGAAGGGCAATATCGCGTACGATTGCTGGATAACAAAAAGGGTGCGGATTGCGGTTATGCCGGATTGGAACTGCTGCCGGATGGCACTTTTGTCGCGACCACCTATTGCCATTTACGCGAAGGAGAAATGCCCTTAATTGCCAGCGTGCGCTTTACATTGAATGAACTGGATAAAATCGCATCGAAGATGACCCATGATGAAAAAGACCTTTTCGTGAGTGGTAAAAACGGTTATGACACCTACCGTATCCCTGCGTTTATTACCACGTCCGAAGGGACGTTGCTTGCCTTTTGCGAAGGACGCAAAAACAGCCGGTCCGACACCGGCAATATCGACATGCTGATGAGACGCTCTACAGACGGAGGGGATACGTGGAGCGAACAACAAATCATATGGGATGATGGCAATAACACCTGTGGGAATCCATGCCCGGTTATCGACGAAAAAACTGGAACCATTTGGCTGTTGATGACCCATAACCTCGGGCATGACCATGAAAGCGAAATCGTCAATGGCACCAGCGAAGGCACCCGCACCGTTTGGGTAACCTATAGCAAGGATGATGGAAAAAACTGGGCAACCCCCAAAGAAATCACCTCGACCACCAAACTCAAAAATTGGAGCTGGTATGCCACCGGTCCTGGCGTAGGCATTCAACTAAAATATGGGAAACACCAAGGAAGAATGGTTATCCCTTGTGACCACAAAGCGAAGAATGACAGCGTTGGATACTATTCTCATGTGTTTTATTCCGATGATCATGGCCAGAACTGGCAATTAGGGGGGATTACAGAAGATGGTGTGAATGAATGCCAGGTGGTGGAATTGGTCGATGGCAGGCTACTGCTAAATATGCGGCGTTCACGCTATAATCCTGCTCAACATCGCTCGATTGCCTATAGTGAAGATGGAGGGCTTAGCTGGTCGAAACTATCCTATGACCAGGCATTGATTGAACCACGCTGCCAGGCTTCGATTTTGCGATATACCACTGAGCACAATTATGCCAAAAACCGTATCCTCTTTTCGAATCCAGCAAGCACCCAACGTGAAAAAATGACTGTAAAAATGAGCTATGATGAAGGCGAAACCTGGCCGGTTGCCAAACAAATATATGCCGGTTCCGCCGCTTATTCATGCATGGGTGTTCTACCCGATGACCGTATTGCCTGTTTTTATGAGCGGGATAATTATGGCAAAATCACTCTGGCAAGGTTTACGCTTGAATGGCTAACCAACGGCACCGATTCAATCAATAAAAACTAACTGTTTATACTTGTGGTGGAGGCTTCCAGTTCGCAACAAGATTCAAGCAGACTGGCAAGCCTGCACCACAAAAATATAGTCACTCATGAATTGATTATCCACGAATAATATTCTGCCTACGGTATTCCTTGGGTGATTTGCCTTCGTGGGTTTTAAACGCCCGGTAAAAATGAGAAAGATTGTTATACCCCAGTCTTTCACTGATTTCCTTAATAGGAATCACGGTTTCCCGCAGGTAACGCTTGGCTTCCAGCATACGAAGGTTAAACAGAAAACGCCCGGGTGAGGTGCCCACATATTCCTTGAACATGGATCGAAAATGACTGGTTGAAAGGCCAACTTCAGCCGCCATTTGATCGACATTCATGCTATGAGCCTGCCAATTTTCACGAAGCTGGGTGATAAGTTGTTCAATCGCCAATTCATGATGAGATGTCTTGCGTTTTTGGAACAGGTTGGATTTCAATTCCCCAAAAATGAGCGTCATGGAAGCAGTGCGCAGATCATGAAGAAACGGATCCTGATCATGCGAAGCCCAGCGGATAGTCAAATCGATATTATAAAAAAGGTTATCCGAATATTCTCCCTTATAGGCTTCATACCCTTGCTTTTTACCCACTAAATGCTGAAAGACGATGGGAAGATTAGGAGCGTCTTCATCTATATTAAAATGTTGAACGGACGTTTTAGAAAGCGGCAAGACAGAATAACCTTGAAAATGGGTAAGTGGATAAATCAATACACCTTGATTTGATGTCAATCGGAGTTGATCCCGCTTCAAAAATCGTAAAAGTAATTCACCCTCATGGACAAATAACAAATCAAAATGCGGCCACGTACATGGTCCGATCTTATTTTTCTCGTCATGCTCCCCGTAACTATGCAAATAGAAATGAATCATGGTTTCATGACATGATAAAAGAGTGATATTCCTGACATGTCAAGCATATGAAGTGGAAAGGGAGGGAAAACTTATAATTGGCCCTACTATTCCTACCCCAATGAAAAGCTGATCCTTACCCAAATTATTTATATCAATTAAGAGAGTGCGCTAATCTTTCAACCCTTCCCTAGCCCCTGCCAGTCTTGGGAGGGGCATGGTTGTCACATTTGTTTAGCGATTCTATCAAACCTTTGGAATTTCTCTCCTTTATCGGCTATTCACTTCTCCCCCAAGCCTGAGGGAAATTAAGGTTCTATGATGAGTTTTCCTCGGTGGTGCGTAAGCCGTATTTTTTCATGAGTTCCTGCAAATAACGGCGGCTGAGTCCTGCCATGAGTGCCGATTGGGTGACATTGCCTTTGTTGGATTCCAATAATTGCTGAAGGTAGCGCTGTTCGAATATCTCCCGGGCTTTTTGGAAACTGATTTGAGTTGGATCCATAATATCGGAATGATTGGGTTTGTTATTGGCTGAGAGGCCTGCGGGTAGATCGTCGCGTTGAATTTCACCTGAATCCCGCAAAATCATACACCGCTGGATGGTGTTTTCCAATTCACGCACATTGCCGGGCCAGGGGTAATTCATAAGCACTCGAAGGGCATCGGGAGTGATGCCTTCAATCGAGCGGTTCATTTTTTGGTTAAATCGGGTGATGAAATGATCAGCCAGCAGGGGAATATCTTCCTTACGTTCCCTTAAGGGAGGCAAGGGGATATCCATAATCGAGAGACGGTAATACAAATCCTCACGGAACGTGCCTGCTTCGATATCATCCTGTAAGTCACGGTTGGTGGCCGCGATGATGCGGACATCCACGGAGTTGGAATTCACGCTGCCGATCCGGCGTATCTCTTTTTGTTCCAGCACGCGCAGAATTTTGACTTGAAGTTCCAGCGGTAAATCACCGATTTCGTCGAGAAACAATGATCCGCCATCGGCGGATTCAATCAGGCCCATTTTACGTTGGTGAGCTCCCGAAAATGAGCCTTTTTCATGGCCGAATAGCTCACTTTCGATCAATTCACGTGGCAAGGCGCCACAATTGACGGCGATAAACTTTTCGTCCTTGCGGGTAGAGCGGTTATGGACTGCTTTGGCGACCAATTCTTTACCTGTACCGCTTTCTCCCAAAATCAAAACGGTGCTGTCGGTGGGAGCGACTTTTTCAATCAGCCGGTAAAGTTCCTGCATTTTACGGCTGTTGCCGACTAAATCCTCAAGGCGATTGCGCTCTTCCAGGGCTTCGGACAGGTAGCGATTTCGATCGAGCAGGCGTTTGCGCTCGAAGGCATTGCTGATGATGTGAAGTATTTCATCATTATTAAACGGTTTGGTGATAAATTCATAAGCACCTCGCTTCATGGCACTTACGGCATCTTCGATGGTGCCATAGGCGGTCATCATGATCACGGAGGTTTCTGGCGATTCTTGATGCAGGTGGTCCAGGAGGGTTAAGCCATCCATCCCTGGCATACGGATGTCAATCATGGCTACATCAAAGGTTTCTTTTTCAATTTTCTTTAACGCCATTTCACCCGAGGTGGTGGTATCAACGTTATAGCCTTCATCGCTCAAGAGACGGTTAAGGATATGGCACATCCCCCGTTCGTCATCCACGATTAATATTGATCCTCGTCGTAATGTCCCCATTGGCGTTGGTTTCCTGCCTGTCTTGTTGTAACCTTAATAAACAATAGTATAGATCAAAACAAATGTCTCGCCATTTTATGTTAGGTGATGGCCAGGGAATATGTCTTTTCTTAATTACAAATACTAGCGAATGAATGATGAACTTCATTTTTCCCATTTAGATGAAGAGGGGCAGGCTCAAATGGTGGATGTAGGGGCCAAGCCACCGGTGATCCGGCGAGCGGTTGCCGAGGGCTGGGTACGTATGTCACCCCAGACAGTCGAGGCGGTCCGTGGTGGAACGGTTCCCAAAGGCGATGTATTATCGGTTGCCCGAATAGCAGGGATTTTGGCTGCCAAGCGCACAGGTGAATTGATCCCCTTGTGCCATCCACTCCCATTGGATGTTGTAACCGTGCAATTTGAGTTGGAAGAAGATGCCATCCATATAACGACAATGGCAAAATGCACGGCCAAAACCGGTGTGGAAATGGAAGCGTTAACCGCGGTTTCGCTGGCGGCTTTAAGTATATACGATATGTGCAAAGCCGTGGATAAAACCATGAAAATTGATCAGATCCATCTGGTTAAAAAAGAAAAAATCGAATCTTAATTGGAATTCTTCAACTTGTAACCAACGGAGGAGCATACTGGTGCTGGATATTAAGTTAATTCGTGAGAAAAAGGACTGGGTTGAACAACAGCTTCGCCGCCGCGAACCGGATATCAGCCTCGATGAGATTGTCTCGGTCGATAATCAACGGCGTGCCTTGCAAGCTGAAACCGATGAGATGCGCTCACGGCAAAAGACAGTCAGTAAAGAAATCCCTAAACGAAAAAAGGCGGGAGAGGATGTGGATAGCCTGTTGGCCGAAATGAAGCAACTCTCTGAAGACCTAAAGCAAAAAAACTCTCAACTAAGGGAACTGGAGGAAACACTTTATAATAAAGTTGCTGAGCTACCAAATATTCCCCACCCCTCGGTTCCTACCGATCCGGACAAAAAAAACAATGTTGAAGTCCATTCATGGGGGACAAAAAGGGAATTTGATTTTACCCCGAAAAATCACCTGGAATTGGGTAAGCTACACAATTTATTAGACTTCGAACGAGGCGCGAAAATCGCGGGTTCGCGTTTCCCCCTTTATATGGGTTGGGGCGCGGAATTGGAATGGGCGCTGTTGGCATTTATGCGTGAACATAATCGTGACCGAAATTATACAGCCATTATTCCTCCTTTTTTGGTGAACCGGGAAACAACTTTTACTTCGGGGAATTTGCCTAAATTTGAAGATCAATTATATAAATGCAAGGATGATCCTTTTTATTTGCTGCCTACCAGTGAAGTTCCCATGACCAGCCTCTACCGGGATGAAATTATAGATGAGGATTTGCTACCCCTTTATTACACATCGCTTACCCCGTGTTTTCGCCGCGAGGCAGGCGCTCCTGGGGTGGAAGAGCGGGGTTTGGTCCGGGTGCATCAATTTAACAAAGTGGAAATGTATAAATTTACCACACCCGAGACATCTTATGAGGAACTTGATAAGCTGGTCAAGGATGCCGAGCACATTTTGGAATTGCTGGATATGCATTACAAAACCATGCTGCTGGTCACGGGTGATATAGGGAACCAATCCGCCAAGACCTTTGATATCGAAGTGTGGCTGCCTGGGCAGAATTCTTATTATGAAGTTTCTTCATGCAGTAATTGTGAGGATTATCAGGCACGGCGTGGGAATATACGCTACCGAGCCAAAGAAGATGGGAAGCCTCGATTTGTACATACCTTAAATGGTTCCGGATTGGCGACCCCCCGATTAATGGTCGCTATTCTGGAGAATAATCAACAACCTGACGGCTCGATCATCATTCCGGAAGTATTAAGAAAATATATGGGTGGCAAGGAAAAACTTGTAGCGGGAGAGTAAGGTTTACCATGAAGGTCCAATGCCTTTTTTTTGCTTCATTGAAAGAAGCGATCCAATCTGATGAACTCACTGTGGAACTGGAATCAGCAACGGTTCGGCAGGTTATGGACTATCTAAACGAGCATTATCCGGATGCCGCTCCCTTTCTTGCCCGCGCCCATATCGCACTCAATGAAGAATATTGTTCTCCCGATTCATCATTAAAAGAAGGGGATACTCTCGCATTTATTCCACCGGTTAGCGGAGGAGCTTTATGATTCGCATTCAGGCGGAGGATTTCTCAGTAGACAATGTGATTCGATCGCTTTCACGCCCGGGAATCGGAGCGGTGGTTACCTTTACCGGGATGGCCCGAGATACCAGCCGTGATGGAGCCGAGGTGATCAGCATCGAATGGGATGTTTACGAATCCATGGCCGAGAAGATACTTGCGGGTATTCGCGATCAGGCTATTCGTGACTTTGGTATTGTCGATGCCGCCATTGTCCACCGAAAGGGGATTCAGTATCCGGGTGAAAATCTGGTGCTCATTGCGGCAGCAGGGGCTCATCGGCGTGAGGCTTTTAAGGCCTGCGAATATATAATGGATGAGATTAAAAAGCAGGCTCCCTTATGGAAAAAAGAGCGATTGGCCAACGGTGAAGAACGCTGGATTGAGGGGTGATATTTTTCACCTTTATTTATGTGAAGATAAGATTGAATAACATAACAACGAACACCCTTCTTTCGTTTTTCTATTAAGATGGGTGTGACAAAATTGCGGTTTTACCCTACATATATTGCATTAGCCCATGATTAAGGAGATATATATGATTCGAATCAACGCATCCTTGATGATTTTGCCTTTATTAATTAGCTTAGCCAGCATTTCTTATTCTGCGGAAGATGGTTATTTGCTGCGCAATAAATTCCAGGAAAGTGAAGTTTCTTCGCTGATCTTCAATGTAACCAACGAAGGTGTTTCAACCATTGATGAGATGCAATTTCCGATTGAAAGCGGCCTTGAGCTCGAAATGCGTTACGAAACCACTGAAGTTCAATCTGATAATATTGCTATTCTCAAGATTGCTATTAAAAAAATGGTAATGCAGGATCCCTCCCTGGGAGGCCAGGAGCCCATAGACCTGGTTGAAGCCTGGAAACTTGATGAGGAAGAAATGACTTTGAAAGTCAATCAACTTGGAGAGGTGTTGGATTTTGAAGATGCGGTACAGCCAAAAACCTTCAAAATGAGCGGTTTGACCGAAGCAGGTGGCTCGTATACCCAGCAAAATCCCTATTTGCTGGTTCCTGAAAAGGAGATACCCCTTGGTTATTCCTGGACAGAAGAACGAGCGATTCCCTTTTCGGCGGCCTCAGAAAAAATGATTGCTCACACAACTTACACCCTCGATCGTGTCCGGGAAGAAAACGGTGAAAAAATTGCGGTGATCAAAACCACCTCCAGCACCATGAATAAAAACGTGGAGGTTAATCCAGCCAAGCAAGGCCAAAACCTGGGGATGGTAAAATTGCAATTTAAATTCAATGAATATTCATCCACAGGAAGCGGGCAAATAATCTTCAACATGGATAAAGGGCAGATCGAAACCATCGAAAACCAATCCAACATGACCATCGATTTGAGCGGGAATACCAATATCAACAACGCCGATATGCCCACAAAATTCGTGATGAAATTCACCGTCACTGCCCAAGGGAAATTTGTTGAAGGCACACCAAAAAACAACGAGAATACCAATAACAATTAACAATATATGATAAAATCTATCCAGACTATCTCACTTATCGCTTTACTAATCTGCAGTGTTTCTGCTCATGGTGCTGATACGATTTCAGTGCATAAGACCAACTTTTTTGTCTATGAGCAGAATGGCGAACCCTTCTTTCCAGTGGGTGCCAATGTCAGCCATTTGATGAACCCATCCATCCCCAAAGCCGAGGTGCATGAGCAACTACTTGAATTGAGTGGGGATGGGATCAACACACTACGTATTTCCCCGGATTATGGTTATCGAATTGGGCTTAAGCGAGAAAATGTGGAAAAAAACAACGGTGAACTGAACGATGAAGTGATTAAGCGGTTGGATTTCATTGTTGATAGAGCATCGCAAAAGAACCTCGCATTGATCTTAACTTTGTTTGATGTTCAAACCATCGTTCAGCAATGGGAGAGCCACCCATACAATGAAAGCAATGGGGGCTGGTGCTCATCCCTGGTTGAGGTTTTTAAATCTTCAAACTCACGATCGAATTTCAAAAACCGAACACGCCAACTCGCAAACCGATATAAAGACAAGAATATATTGGCGTGGGAAGTGGCCAGAGGGATCGATGTATGGAGCGGCATGGAAAAACCTCCAACAGAATTGAAGTATGGCGTGTTCGGTTGGTTTCAGCAAACTGTGCAGAATATCAAGAATAATGATCCCGGCCATCTGATCGCCCTTTCGTTTTATCCCAACACCCTTCCCATGCAAATTTTTACTGAATATGCGAATATCATTTCACTTGTTGATACTTTTTTCTTGCATATTCGATCCAACAATTCCCAACTCGCCATCAAAAGCATCCAGAATTACATTAAAACCGCGCGGGATTATCGCAAACCGATTTTCATCGCAGAAACAACATGGACCGGCCAGGACGCAAGATTCAATCAATATGTTCATAACGCCTTTTGGACAGCAGCAGCTTCATGCAGTGGAATGTTTTTATCTCCCATTGAAAGCATGGGAAATGAACGAATTCCGGGTGAATTTCGGCATTTATGTGTCAATTTATTGGAATTTTTAAGTTATCTAAAACTGGATGGGAAACCCCGCCCGCCTGCACCATCTCCCATAACGATTAAACCAGAAAAATCTTTCTTAATTGTCGAAAGTATGTTGGGGCAGGACCAAATCTTTTGGGTGAAAAGAAATGTGCCAAGTGATACGAAAGCACAACTTGTATTCAATACCGTTGTGGGGATTTACGAATATCAATGGTTTTATACTGAAAAGCGCGGACTGGGTCCCACCAAGCAATTTCGTTCCCCCCGAACGATCATAACTCTTCAAACTCCAGAGTTTGGACATGATTGTATCGGGGTGCTTCGCCTGATCAAAAAGGCCGAGACCAAAAAGCATAAGTAATAAACAGGATTTTTAAACACATCCGATTAGTGGTTAAAAATGCCTAATCCCCAGTCGCTTATACCGGAATTAAACATGAGAAAAATACAGGCGATGATGACAAGGATTCCAACACAAATCATGGTTTTTTTTATTTTATCATCGTACTGTTGGGTTTCTTTACTTCGCTTTTGAAATCCCTGCACCATGCGATCCATACGTTGCGTATATTCATCCACTTCTTGATCGTTGGTTTTGAATTTTTCTTCTGACATGGCTGTTCTCCTTTTACATACCAGTCACACGACGTTTCATTCTTATCAACCTCCATAATTTCTGAAAATTAAATACCATTCAAACTGCAATTCATTAAATATATTCTACCTGCTACAAGAAAAATAAGAAGTTTTTTTTGCAAGATAGTAATTGATCTTAGATGATTACACGGTAACAATAAATCAAGCGTATGGGATATCCACGGATTAGGATATCCAGAATTGGTAACAATATCGCATGAATAAAAACAGGAACTCTATATGAATAACAATCTTTTTTCCCAAGAGAAAGAACTGAATGATAGAGATGAGATATATGCTCCTGGCATGAGAGTCATTGCAGGGATTATTCTTATACTAACGCTGGTTGGGGCTTTTTGGGCGGCTTTGTTCCCTATACGCTCCAGCAATGATCCCTGGTGGCACTTAAAAACCGGTGAGGTATTGTGGAATCATTTTGCCGAACATGGCTTTAGTTTTCCTGAATATGATGTCTTTACCTTCACAGGCGAACAAACTCATTGGGTTAACCATGAATGGCTTGCCGACCTGATTTTTTATGGAGCGTACCAGCTGGGGGATTTACAGGGGGCAATTGTATTAAAAGCCTTGATTCTTACCCTGACGATCGGCCTTTTAATCCTCTATATGGCACGAAACGGGGTGAGCTGGAAGATGGCCTGCCTGGGTGCCATTATTACCCTGTTAGCCTCTCAGGGTACCCTCTATCTGCGTCCCCCTATATTCACCTATCTTTTTATTGTCATTTTTATGCATATTATCCTTTCATTTCAGTTGGGAGAGCGATTTAAACTGGCCTTTGTGTGTGCGGTGGTTGGTGAGATTCTCTGGATCAATCTCCACGGTGGGGGAGTGATTGGCATATTACTGATCTGCTTTTGGTGGCTCAGCGAATTATGGTTCTGCGTTGTGACCTGGTTGAATGAAAACCCGACAGCACCATCCTTTCGCCGTTTAGGCTCTGCAACAATTGTCCTTATTGCTGTTACCCTGGCTTCTCTGATCAATCCATTCACTTACGAAGTGCATTTACTCCCCATGAAAGTGATGGGGGATAATTGGCTGGTACGTAATCTCGGTGAATTACAGTCGCCGAATATGCATTACACCAATGCGTTTGAGGCCATTATTCTAGGTTTGTTACTTTTACCCATGATGAGGGCGGGTTCGATTTGGATATATGAAGGATTGGCAATCGTCTTTTTTGCCCACCAGGCCCTTAATTTTGTTCGCCATATCCCTTTATTCGCCATTGTGGCAGTTCCCCCCCTCATTAGTGCATTGGCAGAAGAGCGGCTGGCCCTTTTCCCACGTATTAATAATGATGGGGAAAAATTCACTATTTGGGGACGTTTATGCTTATGGGTTAAGGGATTAATGAGAATACATGTCGATGTCATTGTCGTCTTTGTTTTGTTTGCATTTGTTTTTGGGCTGAGGCCGGGGAAAATTTGGGTACGCAATTATCATGATTTCCCTGAATTTGTGTCCACTGGGTATTTAAAAGAACGCTATCCCACTCAAGCCGTTGATTTTATTGAACGGTTTGAAATCCCAGGCCCCATGTTCAACGATGACAATTTTGCGGGTTATTTGATATGGCGTCTTTCTCCGGAAAAATTGAAAGTCTTTACCGACAGCCGCTTCGATATGTGGGGAAGCTATTACGCTAAAGAATTGGTGGGTGTGTTTTCAGCTCGCGAACTCCCGGTAGGCGCTTATAACGATCAAGGTGATTGGGTATTTGAGTTTGGCAATGAATGGCAGCGAAAAGACATTAAGTTTATTCTCGAGCAAAATCCGGATGATTTTACCGAATTAAGAGAATGGTATGAGAGTGGAAAAGAATATTGGGAATATGTGTTGGATAAGTACAAGATCAATTTTATCATCAGTTATGAACGAAGACCAATCGATCTCTTTTTACGCAGTGAATTTCGAGGATGGTACCTCATTTATGATGATATAAAAATGTATGGTAAACGAGGCGGTTATGTTATTTATTTAAGAAATAAACCGGAAAATCTACCTTTACTCCGTAAACATGCCCTAAACCACCGTAATACCATCCCAACTGAAAACGAACAATAAAAGCGATAAATTTTATTGTAATGAGATTATCTCAAAACCGGGTTGACACATAGCGCAAGCCCCAATGGCATTAAGTTAAAGGGGAGGGCGAGGCTATGTGTTCGCCCAATGGTGTGACACGGCAGACATCAGGATGAGTTTTGAGATAGCCCCATCACAATGATCAACGATGTGGGCAATTACTTGCCAATACAGAACCGTGAAAAAATGGTGTCAATAATATCAGGGGCTACCCCGCTTCCATCCAATTGGGCGATTAGTTTTAATGATTCACGCAATTCTTCGGCGATGATTTCGAATGGGGCTTGCTGGTTAAGCATATCCCGGCAGTGATCGATTTTCTTCACCATATCCGCTAATAGAGCCTCTTGCCGGGCGCTAATTAAATAGGCAGAATCGGCATCATCGGGGAGCAATTCCATCACCTTGGTTTCCAAAACATGCAGTAGTTCATTAATACCTTCATCCCTGATGGCAGAAACGTTGACCAACGGCCAATCCGAGGGAACGTGAGGTACCATTTTTTTTTGTGATATTTCTTTGCGTAAATCACATTTGTTGGCAACCATAATAACACGCGAAGAAGAATCCGAATCTCTTAACAGTTGCAACACATCAAACTCTTCCTGGGTTAAATCCTGGCCGTATTCATACATAAAAATTACGATGTGCGACTGGGTTAACAGGTCACGTGAGCGTTGGATGCCGATCGATTCGATTTCTTCGTGCGTTTCGCGTAAGCCAGCTGTATCAATCAAGGTGACGGGCCTGTCATTTAACTCAATGGTACCTTCAATACTATCCCGCGTGGTGCCTGGATGGGGGGTTACAATTGCACGTTCCCGCCCCAGCAATGCATTGAACAGGCTCGATTTCCCTACATTGGGCTTTCCCGCCAGTACAGCAGCGATTCCTTGTTGAAAACGCTGTTCCCGCACCGCCCGCATTTTGAGTTTATTCGTAAATTCAAAGAGAGTATGAATTTTTTGCGCTAAATCCATACCCAGTATCTCTTCGGCGGCATCGTCTGGAAACTCAATTTGAGTCTCGATTTCAACCGCCATGGTGATGATCATTTCCTTCAATGAAGCCAATTCACGTGAAAAGGCGCCTTCCATCATACGAAGCGACAACGAACGTTCCAACTGTGACCGGCTGTCAATCAAGGTTCCCACCGCTTCCGCCTGGACCAAATCCATTTTGCTGTTTCGAACCGCCCTGAAGGTAAATTCGCCTGGTTCAGCGAACCTTACGTCATAACGATTAAGCAATTCCAAGGTTTTTCGAATCACCGCCTCGCTGCCATGACAGTGAATTTCCGCCATATTTTCCCCGGTATAAGAATGTGGAGCGTTGAAAACCACACATAACACGGAATCGACGGTGTCCTGACTATCGGGATCAACAAGTTCGCCATATATCATGGTACGCGGTTTAAAGGGGGGGTTGGATCGCTTTGAATGAACAAGTTTTTGGCCTATATCGATTGCCTCTGGCCCAGAAATACGAATTACCGCAATCGCCCCCCGACCGGCGGGTGTGGATACTGCGGCAATCGTATCTTCGTATAAGTAGATAGAAGGATCCATAACGGATAATGATTGTATCCGTTTATCCAAGCTCTAACAACTCACCGTTATAGGACATTTCTTAATCACATTTTTTAATCCTTATCGATGGAACGGCCAGAATCGAACGGATGTGGGCTCCTCAACAAAGCTGTAAAAACCTGTTGAAGTGCCCATCACCAAATCATCCCAATAAAGGCGGTTGATGCGCTCTCCATGTATACCGGCGAAATAGAGCGACCAGGTATTGGTGGTTAAATCGAACTTATAAATGCTCTCGTTCACACCCACATACACCTCTGTACCCAAATCATTGGTTTCAATCGCGCTGAATTCACCATGAAGAGGCGCACCGGGCAGCATGGTCAAGTCACGATCCGCCACTACATTCAGGCCGGTCGCATCATATTCGATTTCAAAAACCACGCCGGAGCTGGGACCAATTTGAAGGGTGATGTATTGCAATTGTGGATTAACCGGGTGTTGGGCGATATCGTTCACAATTCCGATATAAGGTCCCGCCGTTGAAGTCACCTGACTCCAGGTAAGACCACCATCACCGGTTACCCACAAGCCAATATTACTCATCGAGGGAAGGTCACGCTCATGGCCAACACCTACATAGACCACTTGCGTGCCAACGATCTCAAGAGCATTGGGATGCACACCGGTGAGGTTGGTTATAGTCCAGGTGTTACCACGATCATCACTCCGGACGATAATCCCCGCGTCTCCTTCTTCACTAAAACCGAGCGCTGCATAAAGCACATTGCTCCCAGCGGCATGGTCGATATCCGTTACGGTGGAACGGCTGGGGATTGGTGAAGCCACCCAATGAAAAACATCACGCCAGGTTAAACCGCCATTGTCAGATTTATAAATGGTTTCATTGCCATCACCGGCCAGGAATTCTTCCGTACTATCCAGCAAAATCGCACATGCTGTTAATGGCGGGCCACCATGTCCCTGGGGAAAAACAGGAAACATCCAATCGGATGGAAGAGGCGGTTTTTGAAACACTGACGTGATGGCCAATCCGCTTTTACTGGCTACCAAGGCAACATCTTTTGTGATGATATCCACATCGACATCATTAACGCCCACCGCAGCGATGCCGGTGTTTCGTTCTTCAAACGTTATTCCCCCATCGATGGATGCTGCCACTCCGACATCACTGGCCATCAGGATGATATTGGGATCATCAGCATCAAATGCAATAGCGCCGTCATTCACATGGGTGCCCACGGTGGTATTAGGCAAGGGATGCCAGACACCGGTTGTAACATCGTACCAGTGGGAAGTGGTCCATAACCGATTGTTGTGGAAATTAATATATTGGGGATAGTGATGCTCAAAACTCATGGGAGTGATATTCACCCAGGTTGCCGGATCAAGGAAATTTTTGTTTTCATAAATGGTGGCAAAGGCTGAGTCACCTGCCAGGTAAACATATCCAGGGAAATTGGGATCTTCAGCGACCACTTCTATCGCTGTGGTAATAGTCGCTGGTAAGGCCACTGCTCCCCAGGTAAGCCCTCCATCGATGGATAGAAACAATTCATTGTGGCTGACATCAGGGTTGCGCATGCTGTTCATCACCGCATAAATTGAAAGAGGATCAGTCGGACGTGAGGCAAGTGACATAACCGCTGTATCGTGCCCTGCTCCTGCCTTGACCACGTGACGCGTCCATGCCGCTGGGCTTCCCGTCGGATTGAAATAAGCAACGCCGTTTGAGCAGCCCAGCATTAAACGAACGCCATCGTGAGAAATGCTTGTGATACCTTCACCAAAATATCCTGGGGTAGTTGGAGTTAAGATTTTTGTCCAGGTTATGCCGTCATTCCCGGCTGAACGCCAAACCTCTGAGTTATTGACAACAACATAAACATACGTGGAATCTGTTGCTATCCCGAAAGTATCTTCCGCAAAAATGGAAAGGTTCCAGGTTAGACCATAGTTATCGGTGAAATAAAGCGCATTGGCGCCTAACACATCCGCGTAAATCCGGTTAGGCGTTCCCGGCAGGTCAAACGAGGCCAATCCCTCGATATGCCCACCAAATAATCCCAAATTCTTCTTGATGACAACCGATGCCGATGCGGTATTCAAGCACAAGACGGCTAGTATGAACAAAGCGAACCATTTCACCTTCATTTTCATTACTCCTAAGGTTTGTTTATGATAGGATTGGTAAAAAAGATGGGAATAAAAGAAAAAAAAACGTTTTATCCCTTCAACCAATTCAGCCTTTACAAAGTGAACGTAAAAACAGAATGTATAATGACACAACATAACAAAAAATTTCTTTATTAAATCATTATCGGTAGAGGGGGATGATTTTTTAGTTTTTTTGTGAGGAATAAATATTGAGGGGATACTACCCAATAAATCCACACTTGCCGTTTAATCATCAGGCAGATTGACATAAATTCTATGTCCAAGGATTTATTATGCCTATTCCAGTATCTTCAAAGTCTGAAACATTCCTTGTCATAATATAAAGTCCGTGCCTTTTCGCTGTTGCAGCGATTAAGCCATCACAAACAGACAAAATTTTGCCCTTTTTTTGCAAAGAAGCAGTCATCCTACCCCATATTTCTGCGGTTTCCTTATCAATAGGTAGAATAGAATTTCCATAATCCGTTTCAAGATTAAAAATCCACTTTTTCAATACTGTTTTTTGCTTGTTTTGCTTAAGAAGTTCGATCCCTTTGATAATTTCTCCAAGCGAAATCACACTGATATAAAGATGTTCATCAGGAATATAATTAACAGCTTCTTTAACTGATGTTGCACCTTTGGGTTTACGAATCTCTGAGAGAACACATGTATCGAGTAACACTCTCATATGTCTACATTCCGCATGGAAGATCGATCCCGTTCCAATTCCAATCCTTCAAAACTTGGACCATCCATAAGAATTTGTTTAAATGATTTTTTCTGGCCCGTTAATTTTTTATATTCTTCTTCATTTATGATTATGACGCTGTCTTTCCTACGAGTAACTTTTTGAGGACCTTCCAGCAAGGCTTTATTGATCAGTTCACTGAATTTATTTTTAGCATCGGCCATTTTCCATTCCATAGCTTCACCTCTTAACAATCTAGATAGTCTAGATTATTCTAGCATTTTTTAATTATTGCCCAAGTATAAAAGTGGACAAGATGAAATGAACTTTAAAATCGGAATTTGATCTCCCATATGAGATCCTGCTTTATTCACCATTATCGCTATGTCACGTTGCAGATTTAAGCCAGGAAACAAAATATTTGATTTGTGCTTTCCAACGAGATAAGAAACCCTTGGCTGAGAGTGTACCAAAGCAAATACCTGCATTTGCATTGCCCATTGGTTTTTCTGACGAGGTTGCTTTATGTAAGTCTACTCACTGCCCCCCGGTGACAGCATAATTGCATGAATCGTGGTTTGTTGTTCCTGGGTATAAAAACCACTTATATCCATCGCGGATAGTGTTTTTTCGAAGGTGGGATCAAATTCCACTATTTGAGCGGGATGTTGGGTATCCCGCCAGGTTGAGAATCCAACCAGGAAGGAAGAACCAGTCCAACAAAGCCCCCGCACAAAATAGGGTTGAGGTTCGATTGTTTTGGATGTAATGTTGCCGTTTTCCTCACGCCAGGCTACAGAATGTGAGCCGGATTCAGTGACAAAAAACTTTCCATCCAAAAAGATGCCATCATGCATCCCGCTAAAACCTCCAGGTTGAACAAAGAACTCAGAATCCCAGGTTTGAGGATTGAAGCGAATAACCGCGCTACGTTTTCCTACCTTGTTCCAATCCTTGGTGGTGACATATAAATGACCCTGATGAAATGTCATGTCGTTCAAATGATGGCGGTGATAAGGTGATTTTGTTTTATGAACGTAGCGGTATTCCTTATCAATAAACTGTAATTCAGGCGAATGAGGTTTTGCTTTGAATAGGCGGCTCAGATAGGCAAAAACTCCTTTTTTCTGTGATGGATGATCTGGATACTCCCAATCCAAAATAGGCTCATCCGGCCCCCATCGCCATTTCAACGCCAAAGTTTCCGCATCCAGGCATAGAACCGAATCGATACCGGTGGAAGCCACCCAGATGTTTTTGCCATCGGTTTCCAAGCCGTGTAGATCACTCATATAGGGTAAAGAGAAAGCATTCACAACTTGAAATGAATCATAATCGATTTCAACGATAAAGTTCCAGGCGGCAACAAAAATTCGACTGCCAATCGAACAAAGACCGTTTAAAAAACATGTCATAAAAGCCTGGTCATCCTGAAAGGAGGCCGTGGGAATCTTTAGCTGACGTACAACCGTTTTTTTCTCCCAATCAATTTCAGCGATAATTCCATAAACATTGGATGATGTAAAATAATAATCCGGCTTTAAAGTTACGATGATGTTCATTTTATATGGTCTTTCATTCATGTGCTTGATTAATAACTTACAATTCCCCGGATAAAAATGGGATTGGTGATTGCCGCCAGTTCATCGAGGGGACGTCCATATTGGTATATTTCCACTCGAAACCAGGTAATCCCCATTTTAGCTGTTTCCATAAATTTGATGTGAGTTTCCCTCGTGGATGATAAGGGCATTTCACAGTAGATACCCTCATTGGTTTTAATTTTCAGAAAACCGCTCCGATCCATAAGTGAAACATCCAAGAACATCAGGTAAGGCTCACCCACCGGCAGGCGCAATTCATCCCCGATCATGGCCTTCCCTTGTTGCGACTCAATCCAGTAATTGACCGCCGGTTCAATGCTCGAATAAAAACGCCCTTGTTTTAATGCACTTAACAAGTGGGTTTCTGAGGTTCCCTGACTGTAAATAATGGTTTTGGGCAAGGATTCAACTATGGAATGATCCATATGCACAGCAGAACCTTTTCCACAGGTTGCGTAAATCCGAATCCCTTGATCTAACAAGGAATCCCAAAAATCCAATCCTTTCAAAATCTCAGGGAAGCGGGATTTCCAACGGCCCGGCCATAGTTCTATCAAGTCCACCGAAGCCCACATCTCACCATTCCACTGCCAGGACACTTTTTCTTCATCCAAAGTAAAAGCGAATGGATGAAGCGCGCAAAACAATCCACCCTGCATATGCGTTTGGTGAATTAAGTCATGTAATTCGAAAGCATCATCAAATACATGCCATGCCAGCAATTCTTTTGTCCCTAACAAAAGGGCATGTCCATTAAACGACCTGATTTCTTGCCCTCGGATAAGGCCAAGAGAGGGAGGTTCGGATAAAAGGTCCAACGGAGGGATATCATGGTCTGTCAATGCGATGAACTGGTATCCAAGATCACGATACGTCCTGATAACCTCTTCCGGAGGTAAAGCCTCGGCACTGCGAGCAGAATGTTCATGGAGTTCGCCGACCATCCATTGGGCTGATTCATTATCTTCAACCTGCTGATCCAGATCATCGAGTTGAAAATGAGTAGAGCGTTCCAAAGAATGCGGTTCTTCTGAACTGGACTCAACTACCAGTTCAAAACCGAGTTTGCCAATTTGATGAGGATAAATCAAAACATACGCCTTCCACTCACCAACCGGTAAAGGACGGTTAATAAATCCCGGCGAAGAAAACGACTTGGATATGATTTTCCACTCTTCAAAGGCAGGATCCCATCGGCCTCGAAATACTTGCTCACTATCAAAGAAAAAAACCGCGTATAAGTGTTTAATTTTATGCCGGATAACCGAATAAAACCCTTCATTCAACAATTCACGCTGATTCACTCCAATTTCGCTATGATTCGTGTAAAATTTAAATAAGGGATCAATCTCTCTATTTTGCCCGATATAAATGGATCGGCATTGTATCCGAATAGCCTGAGATTCAGCTCCCACATAAAGAGGGACCACTTGAATACTCCCTTGAGGTGAAGAGAAACTGGAAATCTTTTTGGAAATGAGTTTTTCCCACTTATTCATTTAAAACAATTCATTTCTTTAAAAAAATGTACCTAATTGAGTGCCATTAATAAAAAAATGTAAAGAGTCAGAAAAGAAATCGGACACTTTTAAACCTTTGTGATACACATTAAATACGAAGCTAAACACGAAACAACGACCATGGATAATGCTGAATTCACCTTAATTCAACAAATTTTAGCCGGCCGGCGGGATTGTTACCGGCCCCTGGTAGAGAAATACCAAAAAAAGGTGTTTCTGCTTGCCAATAGTATGATACACAATACAGCAGAAGCACAGGATATAGCACAAGAAACATTTTTACTTGCTTATCGTAAGTTGAGAGAATTAAAAGACTTAACTAAGTTTTCCTCTTGGTTGTTTGGTATAACACGGAATCTTTGTTATACTCGTTTACGCCAAAAAAAGGTTGAACCAGAATCACTGGAAGCCATTCCAGCATATCATAACTCATTGAATATTATATCGTTAAAGCCGAATCAGGATGAAGGTGAAGATCTTCAAGATTTACTGTTGAAACGATTAAAAAAGTTACCTGAGAAATATCAAACGCTGTTACGGCTTAAATATTTGGATGACTACTCGTATCAAGAAATTTCTGAGATGTTAGACCTTCCCATCGATCTTGTTCGATCCAGATTATTTGAAGGACGGCGAATCTTGCGGGAAGGAATGCAAAAAGCACGGAGAGTGAATAATGAAGGCTAAGGGATGTTGCACCGAATGGGAGCAGGAAATTATCCTTTATTTGGATAATGAATTGCCCTCCGATCGATGCACACACGTCGAAAAGCATCTTGAACGATGCCACCACTGTTCGGACTTCTATTTTGATGTAGAGCGGGAAGAAAGACTATTAGCCGGTTCTTTACGGCAAGAAACCAAACCGGCATTGAACTCCCTGGCATTCGTTAATCAAGTCATGTCTGATCTCCCCCTTGTCCAACCGGTTACCCTGAGTTGGCGCTTGAGAGAGATGTCATTGACCGCAACGCGGATTTTATTTCAACAAGGCTATCGGCATTATGCGATTGCCGTATCGATATTAATTTGCGTTTTAGGTATTTACGCTACTTTATCGATGGGAAACATCGGGGAACTGCCCCTGGTTCATATCAAACGTAGCGGCATTCTTTACAGCTCGATACTACGCCAACCTTTTTATATTGATAAGGCCATTCGCCCAGAAGGTGAATTTTTTGAATTTCACGACAACACTGTTGTTTATGCCTCTCCTTATACTCTATTTTCTGTGGAAGCCTACCCGGAAAACGAAGAGAAAGACAGCGTTGGTATGGAACGCCGCATCCGCCTGCAATCAGGTGAGCTGTTTTTTGATGTAAAACACCGAAATGAAGGATTCAGCGTTATCTGCCCCAACGCCATGGTAAAAGTGGTTGGAACTCAGTTTTATGTGAGCGTTACCTCAGGCCAAACCAAAATCACCTCCGTAGCGGTACGAAAAGGAAACGTACTGATAGAAACCACCGGACGAAGCGCCAGTGTTATTGCTGGCCAGATGGTACGCTTGTGGTCTATGAATAATGGGAAAAAACTGGTCTTACAGGTTCCAGAACCCATTCGTCCCGATTACTTGCATCGTTTAAATGAATTTAACGACACCCTAAGCAATCGTCACGATCAACGAATCCTTCTCCCACCCAGGAGTTTATACGATTATAACTGGGAATCGGGTGACGATATCATGATTTCACCCTTCCTGACGAATCCGGAATATTAAGATGTGCTTCTATAGCATCTCATAAGTCTTGGAAAAGAAATTTGTCCTCTTGGAAAACAATCGCTTATTTGATTCCCAAAACTTCTTTTTGCAGGTCAATGATACGCTCAATGCCTTCATCAGCCACGTTTAACATGAGGTTCAATTTATCCCGGTCAAAGGCCACCAACTCCGCGGTACCCTGGATTTCCACATAATCACCATTATCTGTTTTAACCACATTGAAATCCACATCGGCCGTGCTGTCTTCACTGTAATCGAGGTCCAGACAAACGGTGCCATCAACCAATCCAACACTGACCGCCGCGACCAAATTTGTCATGGGCCATTCATCAATCAACTCATTTTCCTGCATAAAACGCAACGCATCATACAATGCCACTGCTGCCCCCGTGATCGATGCCGTGCGTGTCCCCCCATCTGCTTGAATCACATCGCAATCAATAAATATGGTGCGTTCTCCGAACTTTTCCAATTCTGTTACGCATCGAAGCGACCGTCCGATTAACCGCTGGATCTCCTGTGCACGCCCGCTTTTGGCGCGCTCGCGCGAGATACGCTGCTTGGTGGATTTAGGAAGCATGCTGTATTCCGCCGTAACCCAGCCCTGTTTTGAACCCACCAAAAAGGGGGGCACACGGTCTTCAATTGATGCCGTGCAAATTACCTTGGTTCGGCCCACCATAACCAGGCAGGAACCCTCGGCAAAATCCATGTAATTTCGTTGAAGGGTGAGATCACGCATTTCTCCGATGCGTCGGCCACTCGGTCGATTTAAGGCGTTTTCATTCATTCTATTCCTCTTTAGCATCAACCATGATGATTTATGATTTTTAAGCCGATCGTTTTCTTTGAACGGCATCCTTGAACATACGCTGTAAAAAAAGGCCAGTATAAGAGTGGCTACAGTGGGCGACTTCTTCTGGTGTTCCCTCCACCACCAGGGTGCCGCCGCCGTCTCCCCCTTCAGGGCCCAAATCAACGATATGATCTGCTGATTTGATGATATCCAAATTATGTTCGATCACCACAACCGTATTTCCTCGATCCACCAATTCATTGAGCACGTGCAGTAATTTTTTAATATCTTCAAAATGTAGTCCAGTCGTTGGTTCATCCAGAATATATAATGTATTCCCGGTATCCCGGCGTGATAATTCCTTGGCCAATTTTACTCGCTGGGCTTCACCTCCAGATAAGGTGGGGGCAGGCTGCCCTAAATGAATATAATCCAATCCCACTCGAGTTAATGTCTCCAATATACGATATATACGGGGGACATTGGCAAATAACTCCATCGCTTCTTTGACCGTCAAGTCAAGAACATCGGCAATGGAATGTCCCTTATATTTAACCTGCAGCGTCTCACGGTTGAAGCGCTTGCCCTGGCAAACTTCACATGTGACAAACACATCGGGCAAAAAATGCATTTCAATGCATTTTGATCCACCACCTTCGCAGGCTTCACAGCGTCCGCCTCGTACATTAAAGGAAAATCGCCCGGCTTTATACCCCCGCATTTTCGCATCCGGAAGTTGGGCAAACATTTGCCGTATAGGATCAAACACTTTCACATAGGTGGCTGGATTTGAGCGAGGGGTTCGACCAATTGGTTTTTGATCTATTTCGATCACTTTATCGATATACTCACTTCCCCTAATCACCTCATGCTTGCCTGGGATAACCTGTGCACGATGCAGGCTGCGATCCAATGCTTTGAACAGTATTTCCGTCACCAAAGAGCTTTTCCCCGAGCCGGAAACCCCTGTCACACACGTAAATGTTCCCAGCGGAAAAGCAATATCAATCTCCTTGAGGTTATTTTCCACGGCTCCGATGATTTCAACATGTTTTCCATTGCCTTTTCGGCGCTCTGGCGGAATAACAAGTTCTTTAACGCCCGATAAATAGGCACCAGTTAATGAACGTGAGTGCTTACGAATCACTTCCAACGGACCACTCACAACAATTTCTCCGCCATCTTTACCAGCACCCGGCCCAAAATCGACAATAAAATCGGCTGACTCAATCATTTCCTGGTCGTGTTCCACCACGATCACGGTATTGCCAAGATCTCTCAATTTGACCAGTGTGTCTATCAACTTTCGATTATCCCGCTGATGCAGCCCAATACTCGGTTCATCCAGAACGTAAAGAACCCCAACCAACGCACTCCCAATCTGGCTTGCCAGCCTGATGCGCTGCGCTTCACCACCGGATAGGCTTGGAGCGGCCCGGCTCATATTTAAATATCCCAATCCAACATCCTCTAAAAAATGCAGCCGGTTTTTTATCTCTTTCAGCACCTCTCCAGAAATCTCAAACTCCCGCTGACTTAAATTCACGCCTTCAAAAAAATGTAAGGCATTGGATATATTCATATTCGTAATGTCTTGAATATTTTGCTCTGCAAATTTGACAGCCAAAAACTCAGGACGCAATCGGCCACCCTGACACGTTTCACATGGTACTCGATGCATGAATGTTTCCAACAAATAGGTACGAAAGCCTTCAGACGTGGTGTTGGAATACCAACGCTCCATTTCATTGATAATGCCCTGGTAACTGCTGCTCTTCTTTTTTTCCCCATATAAAAGCAGATTCTGTGCTTTTTTACTAAGCTTCCGCCAGGGTTTAGTAAGATCGATTTTGTTTTTTTCGGCAAAACTTTCCAATCGCCTGCGGACATAAAATGCAGCTCGGGAATCATTGCCATCCTGGAAAATATTCTTCCAGGGCAGAATGGCTCCGTCGATTACCGCCCGATCTTTATCGGGTACCACCAAATCCGGATCCAATTCCAGTTTTCGCCCTAAACCATGGCATTCCGGGCACATACCCAATGGATGGTTAAAAGAAAAATGCTGTGGATTCAATTCACCGATTGAGAAGTCACAGATAGGGCAAGCATTTTTGGAACTATACATCTTGTCTTCCTGATCCGGAATCGAAACCAATATAATGCCATCTCCCTGTTCCATCGCCAATTCAACTGAGTCAGACAACCGGGAGGCGATATCCTCTTTCATCACCAGGCGATCAACCACGATTTCAACAGAGTGAGCCAGCTTTTTATCCAACGAAATCTTTTCATCCAGGTCCATGATATGGCCATCAACCCGAACCCGGACAAAACCATCTTTTTTCGCTCGTTCAAATATATCCTTATACTCCCCTTTTCGCTGCCTCACCTTGGGTGCCAGGATCATAAACCTTGTACGTTCAGGGAGTTCCATGATGCGGTCCACAATTTCATCCACGGTTTGAGATGCCAGGGGAATGTGATCGTGGGGACAGTAAGGAGTACCACAACGGGCAAATAAAACCCGCAGGTAATCATAAACTTCTGTTACGGTTCCAACGGTGGATCGAGGGTTTTTGCTGGTACTTTTTTGTTCGATGGATATGGCGGGTGATAATCCACCGATGTAATCCACTTTGGGCTTCTCCATCTGCCCTAAAAATTGCCGGGCGTACGCTGACAAAGATTCAACATAGCGCCGCTGCCCCTCGGCATAGATGGTATCAAACGCAAGAGAGGATTTCCCCGATCCGCTCACCCCGGTAAAGACAATGAGCTGATCGCGCGGAAATTCTAAATCAACATCCTTAAGGTTGTGTTCTTTCGCTCCTCGTAGGATAATGTTTTTCATATACAATTGTTCCAACTTTTGAAATGGAGTTGTAATTCCAAGGTATTTTCCATTGACTCAAATGTACCTACCTAAATATAACGCTCTTCTTTATTTTAGGAACATGGACCTGAATAATTCATTGGAAAAGAGCGCTGGGTAGATTCTTTAAACCGATTAGGACTAAATAAAACTTGTCATCCTCATGAATTTATTTGAAATTTCCGGAATAAACAGCATAGCATACTCGTTTCTAGTGATTTTGTTTGGCTTTGTGCTGGGGCGTTCCTTTTTTAAACTGGAGGATCGCTCACTTGCAATAGTATGCCTCTGTGTTTTTGCGCCTGCCTTTATTTTCCGCCAGGCATTAGGCCAAAAGATCACGGAGCATCTGTTCACTCTCAACTTATTCTTTCTCCTCTTTCACACGGGGATTCTTATTCTCATTTCAGCAGGGATATTTAAACTGTTGAATATCCCCAAAAATATCAGCCGCTTATATCTTTTAAATGTCACCCTGACCAGCATCATTGCCATTCGACGTTTCCAACCCATGCTGGAACCACCGCCGGATGCTTTTGAAATAATTAATTCGCTTATCTTTTATCATTTCACCATTTCTATTTTATTAGGCTTTCTGTTTGGCTCGAATCGTGAACGGCTGCTGGAACGCACATTTGATCTTTTCAAATCTCCAACCATTTATGCATTGTTTATCGGTATTCTGTTGGCTGGATTTGGGTATCCCTTAAAATATGAAATCCTCGATGGCGTTGATTCACTCCTCCATGCGTTTATTCCTGTTTCATTGATTGTAATCGGTATAATATGGGGAAAGCATATTTATCTTCTGCAGGCAAAAGATTACACCGTATTAATTCCCGGCTTGGTCCTCTGTATTATGCTTCGATTAATTATATCACCAGCCATAGCTATTATCATCACCAAGTTGATGGCAATCGACCAGCCAGTTTTATTACGCGCGTATATTCTTTCTTCCGCTGCACCGACTGGAATTTTTGCTGCTTTGATTGTGAGTTTTTTTGGCCGCTCCAATGAAAAACGCTTCACTGTTTTTTGCATTATCCTAACAGCTATCGGGAGTTTTATAACTATCCCGCTTTTGGTGATGCTGTTAAATAAAATCTATCCAATATAAAATAAGAGTAAATGGTCAGCCATGTGTCGTTCCATTCCCCTCCCAAGATTGGGAAAAGCAAGAGGAGGGTTGATAAATAACCCTGGAGTAAAACCCTTAAACCTCCCCCATTTTATTTGGGGAGGATTAGTGGGGCCAATTATAAGTTTTCCCTCCCTTTTCACTTCATATGGCGGACACGTTACAAATAAGAAATAAAATCTAAATACCCATTTTTAATACAACTTCTGGAGGGAGAATATGCGGCGTTTTTCGAGGATCAGACAAGAATTATTCATCCTATTGCCACTCACGATTTTCATTTCCTTTGCTCATGCATCTGAAGTCAAAGAAAACTTCTGGCATCGCCATACCATCGATGCATCATCCCGGGGGGCGGATGGAGTACGCATGGCTGATGTGAACAATGATAACCGCCTCGACATTGTTACAGGGTGGGAAGAAGGCGGTGTCATTCGGGTTTATCTTCACCCTGGCCCATCAAAGGTAACATCGGCCTGGCCTTCGGTAACCGTGGGACAAGTTGCGTCTCCTGAAGATGCCGTATTTGTTGATATAAATCAGGATGGCGCGGTGGATGTGCTCAGTAGTTGTGAAGGTCGCACGAAATCAATGTTTGTTCATTGGGCGCCTACAGAAAAACAGGAGTATCTCATTCCCTCAGCCTGGAAAACAGAAGCCATACCGGCCTGCAAAGATAAGATGCAATGGATGTTTTGCCTGCCAATGGATATTGATGGCAAAAACGGGATTGACCTTGTTCTCTCTGCCAAAGGAGACAATGCCGCTATCGGATGGTTAAAATCCCCCGAAAATCCCGAGAAATTAAGCGATTGGGAATGGTATCCCTTATATAAAGCCGGTTGGATTATGTCCTTAATGAAAGCGGATATGGATGGTGATGGCGATCAGGATATCCTCGCGACTGACCGAAAAGGCCAATCACGAGGCTGCCTGTGGCTTGAAAATCCCGGGAAAGGCACTCCCGAACAGTTTGAAGCATGGACAGAACACCGGATTGGCGGACATGATCGTGAGGTGATGTTCATGGATTACGGTGATTTAAGCGGTGATGGCCTAAACGATATCGCTATTCCCATTCGGGGCAGTGAACTCATTTGTTATGTGAAACAAAACACCTCATGGAATCCATTTACCATTCCCTTCCCTCCTGAAACCGGTACAGGCAAAGGCGTCAGCATAGTGGATGTGGATATGGATGGTGTAATGGATATTGTCTTTTCATGTGAACACGCTGAAAACAAAACTGGCTTGTGGTGGCTATCCAAAAAGAATGAGAATTCCTTAAAAGAATGGGATTATCACAACATAAGCGGTTTAACCGGAACTAAATTTGATTTGCTTCAAACAGTTGATCTCGATGAAGACGGTGACCTCGATGTGATTACATGTGAAGAGCGGGAAAATCTTGGGGTGATCTGGTACGAAAATCCAACACGTTAAGCAATGGAAAACCTTGCTGTAAGACTTACACAACAACTTGGAGTAATTCCAAACCGGATGCTTCATTAATTTGCTTTGAATACCCGCATTCAGAGCAAATATAAATATGGCCGATTAAATCATCCGCGGAGACAGCTTGTGTTTTGCCGCAATTTTCACAGGTATACTCCTCTGTGAATGTTTCAATAATAAGGTTGGCGTTTTGCAGAGGGGTGTTTTGAACCAGCATTTCAAAGGCTTGGCGCATAGGGCCTTCGGCAAAGGTACTTCCCCGTCGAAAGCGAATTTCTTTGACATCAGCCACGTTTTCTTTGTTTACTTGTTCTAATATCTGTTCAACATACTGTTCGACAATGGAATACTCATGCATGCATCAATTCTCCACACCATTTCTGAACCTGTTCTTCCACGGTTCGGACCAAATCCGGTAAAGCTTTCAGCACCGGTTCAGACATTTCACCACCAATGGTGAATGGATCCGCTACTTCAATGGAGAATATCTCAATATCCTGGGGAAAATCAAGCTGAAGTTGATTGGCGAGCGCAAGAATTTCAGGTAAACCCGCGTAGTGGGGAGATGGAGCAGCCACTTCATCCAATTCATCTTTTTGAAGCACTTTGATCGTTCCAGGAGAACATGATCCAGTGTGAATGGCATCAACAATGATCGCTTTTTCATAGCCGATGAGGAGTTCCATTAAAGCGATGCCGGAGACGGAGCTTTCAATCACGTCCGCCAAGCCGTCGAGTTTTTGGCGCAGCTGCCGTGCAGCCAACAACCCGACGGCATCATCACTAATAATATCATTCCCCAGACCCAGTATCGCTATTTTCATGAGCGCTTTGTCCTAGTTTCGTTTAATCTCGTTCACAACGTTCTTTTCTTCATCAAAAATACGAACCAGTAATGGCATTTGCCCGGGTAAAGCATGGGTGGCACAACCGTGGCATGGATCATAAGCCCGGAATGCCATTTCGACCATATTCAGAATACCATCATCCACTTTACCTTGTTTAATCATGCCTTTAGCGGATTTATCGACCGACATGGCAATCCGTGCTGCGTTATTTTGGGTGGCGACGATCAAGTTGGCCATCTTGACCAATCCTTTTTCGTCGGTCTGATAATGATGAAAAAGGGTTCCACGCGGCGCTTCCACTACACCAATGCCTTCTTCCGGTGTTTCTGTTGGAATAACCCGGAATTTAGGATCGGTCAGTTCCGGATCATTGGCCAGTTCCTGCATCCGTTCAGCGGCATAAAGCATTTCAATCAATCGTGCCCAGTGGTTCGCTAATGTATGGTGTACGGGTTTACCACCTAACGTGGCATACATTTGTTCATAAGCTTCCTGTGCCAAGGGGGTTGCCATACCTTCAGACGCATTTAAGCGCGCGAGAGGAGCAACGGCATACACACCGCTTTCTGGTCCCTCTTCAAATCCATTCCAACCGATATCTTTCAGGTAACAGAATTTGATATAACTCCACGGTTCCACATGTTCGGCGACATGATCCAAATATTGGTCAGGATGGAAGTTAAGATATTCCTTCCCTTGTGGATCGACCACCCGAAGGGTGCCGTCATAGAAGTTGACTTTATTATTTTGATCCACTAACCCCATATAATAGGTTTGATGGGTATACGTATCGGATGTAATCCACTCGACATATTGTTCATTCTTCAAAACAACATCATTAAAGAGTTGCAAACTGAATTTACCGAATTCCACAGCATTGTTTGCGCCATCAATGAAACGTTGTTGTTCTTCTTTGGTGATCCCGCGTGAGACACCACCAGGTAATCCAAGAACAGGGTGAATGGCTTTTCCGCCGAGCAATGCCATCAGGTCCCGCATTTCTTTCCGGAGGCCGATGACTTTTTTGCCAACTTCCATTCCAACCACACCCAATACACCAAGGATATTGCGTTCCGCCTTGGGTGCTGAAGGACCTACGACAAAATCCGGTCCGCCGAGAAAATAAAAGTGAAGGGCGTGATCTTCAATGGTGAAGATGTTATACACCATCTCACGAATTTTATGGGCGGTGGGGGGAGCCTCGACCTTAAAGACTTTATCCAGCGCCTTGGTAGCCGCCATATGGTGTGCCATGGGGCACACACCGCATATGCGCGACGTGATCTGCGGCATCTCTTCCACTGGTCTCCCCTGAGCGAATTTTTCGAAACCACGCAGTTCGGGGACTTGAAAATAAGCATGATCAACGTCACCTTGATCATTTAGAAAAATATCGATCTTGCCATGTCCTTCCAAACGTGTGATGGGATCGATGACGATTTCGCGGTTCATGCTGCACATCCTTTCTTTCTTAATAATTACGCCCCGAGTTTTTTGAACATTAATGAAGCGGGGAGGCTATATCGGTAAAATGTCCCATTTGGATCGACAATTGAATCCAGGACTGTATCTATTTCATCTTCTTCTTTGCTGGTTAACACTGAGGCAAAACCAGAGAGGGCTTTGGCGCCATAATCCTTAACCCGGCTGGTCGGACCTTGGCAACCCGTACACGGCATATTGGCTTTTGTGCATGCCCCTTCGCATCCACTCCGGGTGACGGGTCCCAGGCAGAGCAATCCCTGAGCTAAAAGACATTCTTCCGGATCAATCTCGATTTCATAAGGACGTTTAAATTCTTGAATTTCAAGTTTTTCCGGCTTGGATTCTTTCCGGGGGCATTCCTCACAAAGGGCTTTATCAGGCGCCAAAACAGTGCCTTTGGGTGGTAAATTCCCTTCCAAAATCGCTTTTAACGCATCCAATATCAAACGTACTGGTGGTGGACAACCCGGCAGGTAATAATCCACATCCACCGTCTGATTGAGGGTACGTACCTGATCAAGGAAAATGGGGAGTTCTAATGTTCCCTGAGGGACTTCCGTTTTTGGCTGAGGATACGTTCCATTACCATTCATTGTTGATGGACTCTCAGCATATGAATTTTTCAAAATCGCATCCCGCTCAAAGAAATTGCCCAAACCGGGAATCCCTCCCGTGTGTGAACAACTCCCGAAAGCGATAAGTATTTTTGATTTTTTCCGCAATAGTTCTGCGACCTCTTCTTCTTCCGACGTCCGAACAGCCCCATTCACAAAACAGACATCGATCTCGCCATCCGCCATGTTGCGTACATCCTCTTTTTTGAAATCCATTGCACAAGGCCAAAAGACGATATCCACCGCTTCGACCACGTCGAGAATGTTTTCATGCAAATCGATTATAGCTTCCTCGCAACCGCCGCAGGATGCCAACCAGTTGAATCCGACTTTAGGTTTACTCATTTTACCACCTCTTCTGCTGTTCTGACGTCTTCTTCTATTTCACGCAAATCGGGTTTGGGAATGGGGTATAATTTGAGCGGACCCAGTTTTCGTACTTGCTCAGTCATTTCATTGACCACTTTTTGGACCTTGTCGCCTTCCGATCCAGCAATCCATTCCAAACGCACACGTTCATCTTCCAATCCCATATCTTTCAGCATGCGTTTTAACAGTTTCATGCGCCGGAGGCATTTATAATTCCCTTCCTGATAGTGGCAATCACCGGGATGGCAGCCACCGATTAATACACCATCCGCCCCTTGGCGAAGCGCCGTCAACACAAACTGAGGATCGATTCGCCCGGAACACATAACCCGTATCACTCGAACATTAGGCGCATAAGCCAAACGCGAGATTCCGGTGAGATCAGAAGCGGTGTAGGTACACCAGTTGCAGAAGAAAGCGACGATTCGGGGTTCAAACGTTTCGTTAGACATAAGCCAACACTCCTTCGATCTCTTCAAAGATTTGCTCGTCGGTAAATAGATTTTGCGATATCGATCCTGACGGACAGGCGGCGACACACGTTCCACAACCTTTGCATAACGCCTCATTGATAACAGCAACGCCTCGTTCAAGGTCTGGCGAAATGGCATTGTAGGGGCACATGGCTATACACGTGCGGCATCCGCAACAGGTTTCTTCATTGATATGAGCGGTATCCGGTTCCAACTCAACAAACCCTTTGTCGACCAACACCAAGGCTTCTGAAGCAGCTGCACCAGCCTGAGCGACGGAATCGGGGATATCTTTTGGCCCCTGGCAGGCACCCGCCAGGAAAATACCATCTGTAGATGTTGAAACAGGGGCCAACTTGGGATGGCGTTCGGTAAACCAGCCTTCTTTGCTGCATGAAATACCGAACATACGCCGCATTTCATCCGCATCATGCTGTGGCTCCAGACCGACGGAAAGAATAACCAAGTCGACTGGAATACGGCGTGGCGTACCAATCATGGTGTCTTCCACCCGAATGATTAATTTACCATCCTCTTCCGGTGTTACCGCCCAATCAGTCACTTCAGCCACACGCCCGCGGATAAAATGCACACCTTCTTTCATCAACTTGTCATAAAATTCTTCGTATCCTTTACCGGGTGTGCGCATATCAATATAGAAGTTATACACTTCCGCGCCGGTGCGTTCTTTCACTAAATGCGCCAGTTTAAGGGAATACATGCAGCAGACACGTGAGCAGTATTTATTGGTCTTTTCATCTCTTGAACCAACGCAGTGGATAATTCCCACCGATTTGGGAACTTCACCATTTTTCATGACCACGTCGCCATTCGAGGGGCCGGAGGCATTGACCAGGCGCTCGATTTCAAGGCTGCTGTAGACTTCGTCATAATGGCCATAGCCATATTTTGGAATGCGCTTGGCATCGAAGGGTTTGAAGCCTGTGGATACGATAACGGCGCCCGCTTCAATCTCCAGTTCTTCTTCTTTTTGTTCGAAATTGATCGCGTTTCGTTCGCAAGCCGCAACACATCCTTGTTTACATTTGCCTCGTTTCAACTGCAGGCAGGTTTCAGGATCCAGCAATACCATTAATGGAGTGGCTTGGGGGAACGGAATATAAATGGGTTTGCGTTTCGACATTCCCAGGTTGAACTCATCGTCCGTTTTGCCTTCTTTGAATACACAACCATCGATACATTGCAGGCAGCCGACGCATTCTTCCTCTATAACATAACGAGGTTTTTTCTTGACTTTGACTTTGAAATTCCCCGCGTACCCATCGACATTGGTTACCTCTGAATAGGTAAGAAGGGTGATATTGGGATGGGATTTCACTGACGACATTTTAGGAGTCAAAATACAGGCCGCGCAATCAAGAGTTGGGAAGGTTTTATCGAACATGGCCATGTGGCCACCGATGGTGGGTTCACGCTCGATTAAGAACACTTTACGTCCTGCTTCGGCAATCGTTAATGCCGCATGAATCCCGGAGATACCACCACCAACCACCACGACATCCGGATGAACCGGAACTTGTTTCTTCTCAAGTGAATCATGGTGAGCTACACGCCGAACCGCTGCTGTTAAAAGTGATTTGGCTTTTTCAGTGGCTAGGTCATAGTCTTTTGTCACCCAGCTGACCTGCTCCCGAATGTTGCACATTTGAAAATAAAAGGGATTCAGGCCACCGGCTGCACAGGCTTCGCGAAAGGTTTTTTCGTGAAGTAGTGGTGAGCATGATGCCACCACAATGCGGTTTAAGTTAAATTCTTTGATATCCTGCTGAATCAGCTCCTGCCCAGGGTCTGAACACATGAATTTATAATCACGGTTCACAATGACATAAGGCAGTGCTTTTGCATATTCCGCCACCGCGGATACATCCAGCTTTGAAGCAATATTCATACCGCAGTGGCAAACATATACGCCAATACGGGGAACATTTCCATTGGTTTTTTGTTCTTGCATGATCATGGTGTACTCCTTCTTACACGGCTGCTGGTAATTGCAAGGGAACAAATAATCGATTCAATCCAAGAGATTTTTCCGGTAAACCAAATGCCACTCCCATAAGTTGAGTGAAATAGGCTACGGGAAGGTGAAGTCGATCATCGAACATTTCGTTCATTTTGTCCTGATAGCATTCCAGGTTAAATTGGCATAGAGGGCATGCGGTAACCACGGTATCCGCACCGCGCTTTTTGGCTTCTTTCAATAGAATGTAGCTCAATCGAAGGCCAACCGGTTCAATGGTCCCGCTTAACGAACCACCACAGCACCGTGTTTTTAAAGGCCAATCAATAACCTCCGCCCCCAAGGCCTGCATCACTTGATCCATGGTTTGTGGATCATGAGGATCATCAAATGTGGCATAAGGACGGACGATCTGGCAGCCATAATAGCTGGCGATCTTCATCCCCTCCAACGGTTTTTTGACATGGTTTTTAATGGTATCCAACCCAATATCGTTTATTAGTATGTCCAGAGGATGGCGAATGCGGGCTTTGCCTGTATAGGTCAATCCATTTTCTTTAAGCGCGTCACAGACACGGTCACTTTTATATTGATGATCTTTAATGGCTTTTTGGGCTTTCATTAATACCAGATAACACGCATTGCAGGGTGTCATGACATCCGGGCCAGCGCCGTTGGTTTGTTCTTCCGCCAAAGCCAAGTTACGGGCAGCCAAAGCGATGGATTTCATTTCATCAACGGCCATATAGGCTGTCGCTCCGCAACAATTCCAGTCTTCTATTTCCTGACAGCCGGCCTTCAAAGCATCAAAAACCGCCAACAATGATTCTTCATAGGCTCGGCCGGTGCTTTTTAACGAACAACCTGGATAATAAAGATAACTCATTTTCGATTCTCCACTCGATGTTTTTCTATACTGTCGAAATTCTTGTGGCTATTTTCCGTTAGCGTTGCCATTACCATTTCCGTTTTCAACCGACTTAAGGATATTTACCAGTTGTTTCTGCCCTTTTATTTTGTTTGGAAGGATTTCCATACGGCCCCGGAAAAACAGTTTCGATCCTAATCCACTCATTTTGAACAATTTAAAGGGATTGGTTTTCAAAAACATTTTCAATATCAAAAGTCCCTCATGGTTACGACCAAAATTTCGAACGTTTTTGGAAAACTCCCGGGCCAAAACAGGGATCGGAAAACGTTTTGGATAAACCTTTTCCTCAATCGCTTTTTGTTTTAAGGCATACATTAACTCAGTGATTTTGATTTCTTTGGGGCAATCCACGGTGCAGGAATAGCACGATGCGCATAACCATATAGTAAAGCTGCGCATCACTTCATCTTTGAAACCTGCCCGAGTCATTGCAATAATCCGCCGAGGTGTGTAATCCATGTAGTGACTGACAGGACATGTTGCACTGCAGGTTCCACATTGAATACATCCATACAAGTTGTCACTACCCAGAGTATTGACAATGTCTTTAGCGAAATTGGGATCCAATTCCGCCTCATATTTCATTTTTCGCTGTCCCCGCCATTCTTGCATGAGACACTCTCCTCTCTCTATGCTGTCGAATACAATCTCCTCGGATGTTTGAGGGAGATGATTCTCAAAAAAAGGACACGAATTAATGGGTGTATCACCCGATCCATCCATTTTTTGAGATTTTTTATTCGATGCAAATCATAGTTATTTTTTTCTCAATGTCAATTCGTGTGAGCCTCTTCACACCATTCTAACAAGAGAAATTTCTACCGACTCGATTGATTATTAATTTGATATATTTAATAAACATTCAAGTCTATCCAAATATAGATAGTGCTATTTACAAAATCATAACATACTTATAAATAATAACTTATGCAAAACAGTACCCTTTCGGATTAATAAAAAAAGTAAATTTACCGGTCTTCACTGGAATGAGTATCATGCAAAATAAACAGTGAATCCAAGTTAAATAAAGGGAGACAACAAAATCATCAATAAGGATAAAAAAATATCTAAGTTTCATGTTCTATTCACCTGAAAAGGTCCTGAAAATGAACTTTCTTAATCGAATAAATGCTGGTATTTTATTCATCTATTGCCAGGCGTGTTGTTAAATTTAGTTCAGTGTGATATAAGATAAAAAAAATCAATCAGTCGATTGATCCAGCCTAGATTAGATTGAGATCCAGTGGTTCGAGAACGTTCCCATAGCTATTTTATGCGGCTTGCTATTAACCAGGCGAAAATCGCTCAAGCGTTTGGGGATGCTCCTGTGGGTGCCATCGTGGTTCGGGAGGGAGAGGTTATAGGGAGAGGCCGTAATCAACGCGAGGAAAAAAATGATCCAACCGCCCATGCCGAGATTTTTGCTTTAAGGGATGCAGCCGAGCAGCTTGGCCAATGGCAACTAAACAAGTGTTCACTTTATTGCACACTGGAACCATGCATCATGTGTGCAGGAGCTTTGGTTGCAGCTCGAATCGAACATTTATATTACGGGGCTTCTGATCCAAAGGCAGGCGCGATAGAGAGTCTCTACCAAATCGCGGAAGATAATCGTTTAAATCATCAAGTTTTAATCCACACTGGAATTATGCGGGATGAATGTGAACAGTTATTGAAAGATTTTTTTGAGCGGCTACGATAAGCATATATAAAAATAAATGAATTCCATATAGGAGGGGTGGCCGAGTCTGGCTGAAGGCGCCCGCCTCGAAAGCGGGTATACGGGGAACCGTATCGTGGGTTCGAATCCCACCCCCTCCGCATTTATTAGGCCCGTTTATTTTGGGTCTTTTTCTTCGCTGGAAAACACTTCTTCAGCTGGTGCATATTCTTCTTTGTTGGATTTCTTTTCCTGGATTTTCTCTTTTTTACGCTTTAGTTCATCCTCTTTATAGGCATACGCTTCGATTTCTTTTCCCTTCAAGGCAAAAATTGCCTTTGTTGTCATGGTTTTAATGACAAACTTTTGGTTCATTATTTTTAAAATCACACCCGGCCATGCCACGGATTTGGAAACAATCCCAATTTGCTCCAACTGACTCATACGAATCTGCTTATTCAAATGTTCAATCTCTTTTTTCATTTTTTTGATTTGGCCTTGAACATTCAAAGCGCCACGAATGAGTTTTAAGCGTAATTCCTCCTGTTTTTCATTGATTTTCCCTGAATCGCGGAGTTTATTTAAAAGGGTGGCTGCATGGCGTAATTTGTTATAATTAGCCAGGAGCGATTCACTTTTTTTCTCGTGATCTTTCCGCGCATCCATTAATACCACAATTTCTGCACCAAGTTCCAAAATGGTTCGAGAGCCGATTTGGGATCCGATCACGTCTGCAGATATTTCTTTCTCCGCGCAAATATGCCCCCCGACAATGACAGATTTACTCCCCTCAACCATTAATCTACCTTTGCACTGAACAATGGAGTTCGTAACCGAACCTTGCACATAAACATCCCCGTTTGCGATAATCTTTGCATTGTTTAAATATTTGGCGGCCACATTCCCCGCTGCACGAATCGCTGCTTTGAGATTGCCTTGAACGCCGCCATTAATATAAATACTCCCTCCAGCGGATAATTCCGCTGCTTCCACCAAACCATTGATATGAATATCCTGACCAGCATGAATTTTAAAATCGCTTAATACTCCCCCAGAAATGACAACAGATTCTTCAAAATCCACATTACCGGTTTTTAAGTTCACATCCCCTTGAATACTGTATATCGGGCTAACGGCAATTTTTTCTCCATCCATGCAGACTGCACCGGAAACATCTGCATAAAGTTCCTGTCCATCTTCACTGATTCGAACACCTTTTCCAGCGGGGAATTTGGCGGGTTTACCCGAGGTGGGAGGGACTTCTTCTCCATAAACATTAACACCAGCTTCACCCATTGTTGGTTCAATCAAACGCGCCAACCGTTGATCGGCAGACACTTGTAACACGTGATGGCGCTCTTTCCAATCCACTCTGCCACTACGTTCAACTAAACGCGCTCCCTCCAAAATGGATAAGTCAACATCCCACTCGACATAACCATCATCGCCGTTTCTGGGAGGAATCCCGCTAGCGACCACAACACTTTGATTATACAGACCTTCTTCAAAAAGTTGATTAACCGCTTTGGTATCCACAGACGAGATCAAGTTATTTTCGTTCAGGTACTGAATGACATCTTCAGGGGTATAGTGTTCAGCCGCGGTCAGAGCGATTTCAAGGCGGGCAGTCATTTTATCAGCAGTTACATCCAGGTTTAGGCCATCACCCCAAACAAAAGCATCCTGCTGTGCTTGTTCATTTCCCTTTGATTCACCCGTCGATTCGGTTGATGTGTGGTGGGACTGTTCATCCGTCATAAGTTTGCCATACTTTAAGGATTATTCCCTTTTTCACCAGCATAAGGGATCAAAAAATCAAACCCTCTTCTTGTATTCATATCCTCAGTTGTTATAGTATCTAAATATTATACATAACCTCATTCAATTACAAAATGGTTAATTAAATTATTCAAGGAAAACGTGCAATGAATCGATGGACTCATTTTTCATTAATAATGTATTTCGGTATTTCTTTTTTATTATTAACCTCTTGCTCTACCCGGGAAATTAAAGACCTTCAACAATCCGTGCAAGATTTAGACCAACGGCTACTACGTTATCATCAACAGACGTCAATCGATACTGCTGAAACAACCGGAACATTAAAAGAAGTTAATAAATCCATCAATGATTCATTTCGTGAAATTCGCTATTCCCAATCCAATTTGGAATCAATGGTGGAACAATTATCATCCCGTTTGGGAAAGGTGGAACGCAATCTGGACCTATTGAAAGAGCGGGTGGACCGAATTGATACATTGGCTCAACAAACAGCGAATTTAGCCCAGGATGTTCAACGATCCAGTGCGAACGAGCGCCAAAAGTTGGAAGATCGTTTAACCGCCCTTTCTAATGATATGAATACCCTGAAAGATCATGCCGAATCAGAAATTTCACAGGCAAAATCTTCCATCCAAAATATCCATTCCCAACTAAGTCGGCGTATTGACACATTAGACGAAAGCAACAAAGAGATATTCAAACAAATACTAACTGAATTGGGAGCGGAGGTGCCCAAGGATGTATCAACTTCAGGGAGAGTACATATCGTTCAACAGAACGAAACCTTATCAAACATCGCGGCTAAATATGATGTCTCTGTGCAAGCGATTCAGGATTTAAACGGGATTACCAATCCTTCCCTCATCAAAATAGGACAAAAAATTCGAATCCCTTAAATCCATTAATGTTGACTATAAATTAGCACCCTAATATACCATATTCATGGATATGAATCATATTTAAAGATAAGTGGTCAGCCGTTTGAAGTACCATTTCCCTCCCAAAAGTGGGAGGAGCCAGGGGAGGGTAGAATGGATGGTGGTTTGAACTCGAAAAGTGAATACAATGTTTTATGTAACATACCACCCGTTGATTCTGTTGATTACGTTGCTTGCCTCTTTAATTTTCTGACCCATTAGACAGAATAGTACAAAAGATTTAGGACGAGGCGACTTTGGCGAATGAACTCACTTATTTGGCATTTATTTACGATTAACCAATTTTCCAATGCATTTCGAAATCTTCAGCAAAGTTCGCTCCTTGCGATACTGATTTATCTGACCTTATTTGCCCTTTCCATCATCACCTGGAGCATCATTATCAAAAAAATCATGGATTTAAGGGCGGAACGAAAACAGGCTCAATCCTTTCGCAAACTCTTTAACAAAATGGAAGGCAACATTGTAGCCTTGTCGCAAGAGGGCATTCTTCCAGCAAACAGCCCGGCACGGTTATTTGTTTCCGCTTATGAGGAACTGCGGCTATGGGCCACTCTGGATCGAGAACGGAACACGATTATAGCTGAACGCCCCGTGGTGCCTGCTTTGGAACGTACCTTGGACCGCGCCATCGAAATTGAAAAAGAACGATGGGAGCGGGGAACGACTTTTTTAGCTACGACTGCGAGTATTGCCCCTTTGCTTGGTTTATTAGGCACGGTATGGGGCATATATCTTGCTTTCCAGCGTATGGGAATGGAAGAAAACATTACATTACAAACCGTTGGTCCCGGTATTTCAGAAGCACTTTTGACCACGGTGGTTGGGTTACTGGTGGCCATTCCAGCCGTTTTTGCTCATAATGGGATTTTGCGGGCGGTCAGAAATATTGAAACACAGCTGGAAAGTTTTGCCTATGAAATCATCAATCATTTCGATCGGCAAATTATTGTGGGAACACCCCGCAAGACAGGGGAACGCCCCACAATGAGAAAGAAGAGCCATGCCAATACGTAAAGTCCGATATCGATCCGAGGCGATGGCCGATATCAACATGACTAACCTGATTGATATCGTGATGGTATTGCTGATCGCCTTTATACTTGTTTCCAACTTCGTACAAACCGGATTGGAAATCACCGTCCCGCAAGTAAGCTATGTACAGGCAACCGGAAAAGAAAAAATCATTGTGGGGGTGGATGCCAACGGCAAAATATCCGTCAATGGCAAACCCATTAATACCAATGCATTGCTAAGCAACCTGAAAACATTAAAAGAAGAATATCCGGACGAACAACTTTTTGTTCGCGCCGATGAAATGAGTTTGGTTAAGGACGTTTGGGAGGTGCTATCCGTGGGGGCGAAAGCGGGTTTTAAAAAAGTCAATCTACCCGCTCGATTAAGAAAAAGCACGGAATAAGGACCAAAACCATGAAAGAACGCAGTTCATTTATTGTATCATTTCTTTTTCATCTTGGTGTTTTCCTTTTTTTGATTATTTCACCAAGGGCTGATTTTAAACTGCAGGATAATTACGTCCCGGTCGCTTTGGAGTCGTTTGAGGAAGAACCGGTCCAACCCGAAAAGGAACCTGAACCAAAACCAAAAGAAGAGGTGAAACCTCCTGAACCCGAACCAGAGCCGGAACCTGAAATCGAACCTGAACCAGAGAAAAAAAAGCCGGAATTATCAGATGAAATTCGGGAAATGATCGAAAAACGGCTGAAAAAGAAACACCCGACACCAACGCCCAAACCCACCGTTAAGAAAAAGCCAACACCCAAAAAGAAACCCACCCCTACACCCAAGAAACCATCGCCTACGCCGATTCCGACATATAAGATGATCCCCCTTTCAAAACTGCCGCTTGCCGAGTCCACCTCTGCGCCGACGGTACAATCAGCATCATCCACGGAATATAAATTCACTATCGATGCGGGAAACTCAAATGTGGATTTCAACAATTATGCGGGTATGTTAAGGAACCTTCTTCTTCGTCATTGGTCACCCCCAACCAGCAACCGGCCGGAGCAGAAAGAATATCAAACCCTGGCGGCTTTCACTATTTACAAGGATGGAATCATAACTAATATCATTATTGAAAATTCTTCCGGATGGAAGAAATTGGATGATTCTGTTGTTGAAGCGATCAAAGGGGTAAGTGGGACATTGAATTTACCCCCTGAATTTAAAGAAAACAGCATTCGTGTGCGTTTTCCATTTATTTTACCGTTGAAATAGGAGTTGAGGGATTTTTATGAAACGTTTTACTATTCTAACCTTATTTGTCTTTGTTGTACTCGGATGGGGAATGACTCAGGTGGGTTGGTCTCAAAAAGAAATCATCGGCCCTCCCGTCGTCTTCGAATTTGATAATCCACCCCTTTTGGTCTTGAAGCCCCATGTTCAGGGTGAGTTCCCCAACCAGCAGGATGTGGTTGAGGAATTATATAAATTATTGCTCTTCGACCTCAATTTCGCCGATGTATTCAAGGTATATGAAGAAAGTGTCCAAGCCGCCTATTTGAATAAGCAGGATTTAGAAAACAAGGTTTTCGATTATTCCGGTTGGCAAAAACTGCGTTTTCAAGACGAACCTCTCGATTATGTCGTTAAAACTGTATTGATCCCGCGTGGTGAAGGTGGGTTACAACTCAATTTGTTGGTGTATAATCTTCAGCGAAATGAGCGTACGATCGGGCGGGCTTATGGGGCGGATCCTCATCCCCCCTTTAAAATGGAGCATTTACGCCGAGCTGGCCACCGGGCAACAGCTTATATAATCTCAACCTTGACCAACGATAAAGTCACCCCCATTACGGAATCCCGTTTCTGCTTTGTTAATTACAATAAAGTCAAGGATATCAAAGAGTTATACTTGATCGATTATGATGGCCATGAAAGCAGTTTGTTTCGACTGACCTATTATAATTCCAAAACCCTCTTCCCGGATTGGTCGCCAGATGGAAAAGAACTGGCCTATGTTTCCTTCAAAGACAACTGGTCGGATTGCTTTATTCATACCCTCTCAACAGGTAAAGCCTTCCCCCTTGCCAAGTTTAGAGGCACCAACACCACCCCGCGCTGGTTTCCGGATGGGAAAAACCTGGTGGTTTCCCTCTCAGCCGAAGGCAATGCGGAATTATACAAAATGCCCCGCGAAGGATCAAAACGCCCCAACCGCTTGACCCATCACCAAGCCGCCGAAATCTCTCCAGATGTTTCTTTAGACGGCAATCAGATTGTTTTCACCTCAGATCGTGTCGGATCGCCTCAAATATACATCATGGATGCAGACGGGACCAATATTAAAAGGCGCTCATATATTGAGCGTAAATGCGATACTCCCATGTGGTCACCGGTACCGATTAAATTAAACGTAACGGGATTAGAAGAAAAGAAAGCCTATCGAATTGCATTTACTGGTTTTTTTGATTCAAATCAGGCTGATATTTTTTCAATATGGGCCGATGGTGGGGGGAAAATTCAACATACCGATGATCAATGGGAAAATTTGAATCCCACATGGTCTCCCAATGGAAAATACATCGCTTTTTCCTCCAATATGTTGGGAACGGGAAAACACGAGATTTTCATCACCCCCAGTAATCCAGCCAAACGGCTATATAATGGCGAAAAGTATTACCGGGTAACATATACCTTGTCTGGCGATAATCTATCACCGGCATGGTCTCCTCAATAACTGGTTTTTTTAAGAGAATTTAGCGAAATTTTCCTTAACAGCCGCTGATCTTTCTTGCAATCGAATGAATGTTGAGGTAAATTATCCTGACATTTGATATTAGGTTTAATGCATTAGGCTAATTCCGTAAGGGAAATTTAAGTGGTGAGAAGAAATATTGCGCTATTCATAGGTTTTGTTGTTCTGTTCAGCGCATTGATCGGTTTTGATCAGGCGTGGAGCACGGGGGATAAGTTGTTTGGCAGGGCGGATCATGCCGAATTTACCCATCCGGATATCTTTAACAAATTCAGATCAATAAAAGAAAAGAAGGTGGAACCAACCCCTGCTTATCAACACGCTGAAAAAGAAGCCGAAGAAGAACCCGATTTAGATCGAAAAGAGATAAAAGATCGACTTATTCCCCTTGATGAATTGGACCGAAGTCTAGTCCAAAGAGTCTTTTTTGATTATGATAAATCGTTTTTAAAGGTAAACGCAAAAAAAGGAGTCGAAATCAATACTTCCTGGTTGAAGAAACATCCGGAATATGACATCCTTTTAGAGGGCCATTGCGACGAGCGGGGCTCGAATGAATATAATCTCGCTCTGGGTGAAAGGCGGGCGGTTTCTGTACGCAAGCATATGGTTGAGTTGGGAATAGCCCCTGAACGAATTACCATTCGCAGTTGGGGCGAAGAAAAACCACTCGACCATCACTCAACGCTGGAAGCCTATGCCTTAAACCGCCGGGTTGAGTTTTATGCGATACCATTAAGTAAATAGTGGTCTGAGGGAGGAATTCACACAAAAACTTGCATAGGGAATTCAGGGGGGGACGCTCCTGTGGAGCCGGTTCAACCCGAAAGAATTCATATAAAAGCAAGCAGTAGAGAATTCCAAAGATATATTAAAAACAGGAATCAATAAACGAACTGGGAGGTTCTATTAGATGACCAGGTTTAAAAACACACTAATGCCGATTTTAGTCATTTTTCTGATTGCAGGATTTGTGATGGGCTGCGCTCAAACACCTGACGGGCCTTCAGCAGGAGCCTATGCCCGGGCCGAAAAAGAAGGGGAAATAAAAGACAACAATGGTGATGACCCCTTTGACCCAAGGATTCCAGTAGGTGAGCAAATTAAACTGACTGAATTACCAGGTGTACCTGCAGGTATCTGTGATATGATCCATTTCGATTATGACAAGTCGGAAATCAAGCAAGAATGGGTGGAATGCCTCACACTGATCGCTCAGTACATGACAGAGCGTCCTGAATATGATCTGATCATTGAAGGCCACTGCGATGAGCGAGGCACCAACGAATACAATATGGCGTTGGGTGAGCGGCGTTCGAAATCGGCAGCTGACTTTTTAATTCAGAAAGGAATGGATGCCGGCCGAATCACCACAAATTCATTTGGTGAAGAACAGCCCTTAAAGACATGCTCAGATGAAAGCTGCTGGAAAGTAAATCGCCGCGCTGAGTTTTATGCCGTAAAACAAGCTCGATAAATATTTCGGCAAAAACAAATCACATTGTGATCAAAGGCGTATACCTTTCATGGGATATGAGAGTTATGCGCCTTTTTATCTAAATCAAGCACCGAAGATATAATTCCTGAAACTCTTGGGTCATACGCTGGGCGGAAAAGCGCTCTTGAATGCGTTGTTGAGCCGCTCTTCCCAGTGTTTCACGTTTATATTCATCGCTCAGCAATTCATGTAAAAGGTCCTGCAACTCATTTAACTTCCCAGGGGTGAAGATTAGGCCGGATTTGCCATTCTCAACGATTTCCGGAATACCGCCGGTTCTCGCTGCCACGACCGGCAAACCGGCGTCCATTGCCTCCAACAACGAAATCGGTTCTCCCTCAACATCCGATGGCAAGGCAAAGATATCCATACCATGCAACAGCCGTCTGGCATCGTTACGGTATCCAGCAAAATATACATGTTTATTGATTCCCAGGTCGTTTGCCATACGCTTGGAGGCTTCTTCCATCTCACCCTGCCCAACTATCAATAAACGCAACTGGGGAAATTTGTCAACCAATGCAGCTGACGCTTGAATCAGCAAGTCATGCCGCTTGGCAGGGCGCAATTGAGCCACCATACCAACCACCAAATCATCATCCGCAAAATGAAATTCTCTCCGCACCACATCCCGAACAGATTCCTGGTCTATTTTTTCTTCCAACTCAATACCATTATGAACCAGAGTCATCTTTCGTTCAGGGAGACGAATTACATTTAGAACCTTCTCCATACCCAATTCTGAATTAACCACATAGAGGGTATCCAAGGGGTGGGTAAGGCGTTCAATCCAGGCGTAAAACCGTCCATATCCTTCAGTGGTGTAAACAGTGCTGATTCCCCCCAGCATTTTAATTTTACGCTTAAACATCACAGTTGCCCGGCCTAGAACATTGGAATGGATCAGGAGGCTTTGGATCAAGTCTGGCTTAAAGTCGTTTAATGCCTTTCTCCATCTTTTTAAACCGGAGAAGAATGAATCTTCTTTCATCCTGAGATTAACACCTGGAACATCGAGTTTTCCCGCGTCATCAATCAAATCACCCGGTCCAAACATGGTGACCAGCATAGGCTCAAAACATTGACGATCCAAATGACGAAGCAACGATAAAATGATGCGTTCAGTTCCACAAATTTCTGAATCAGAGGTGAGCATTAAAATGCGATATTTCTTTTTGTTATCCTCATTCATTACCGTTGACACACTCCATCGAATGAATAATGTCCCAAGTTGAATTATCTTAAGGATTTGTTGAAAGAATTTCCAATTTTTTTGTTTACACTATAGTCCTAATAGACTTATAATAAAGACAAGTCAATTTTGAGGATAAAACATCCATTCCCCACCCAAGAATGGATGGGGCTAGGGGAGGGTTGAAAAAATGTTGTGCAAATCCCTTTAACCCCCTCGTAAACCTTCCCCCATAGCGTTGGGGGAAAAATGAAAATGCATAGTATGGAGATGAATATACTTATTTATGCCTAACTGAATGCAAATATGACAATATCGTTGTATGAGGTTGCTTATGATTTTTTCAGTTCACCCAACTGATGAGCGATGGGAAAAAGATGTAAAAGAACGATATGGGAAAGCGTATGCGGAATTGACATCGATATTTCGCCAAATTCTATTTCGGGCGTTTATACGTTGCCACTGGATTCCTGAACCGCTTGCACTTGATTATCTAACCCGGATTTTGATTGAATTTTTGCCTGCTCCTGCTCAAAAAGAGAACATGATCATCGCCATGGCAGAAGGCGCCATGCATGAGGATGATCCGGGAAGCATTATCCGAACCTATGAAAAAGTGGGAGAACTAATTTTATGGCTGTCCGGGCTTTATAAACAAAGGCTCTATCAAGCGGAGGGAAAACGTTCATTTGAGATTGCTTATGAGAAATTACATGATTATGAAGACACACCTGATCAAACCATTGTGATTCCTGGTAAATCTGAATCCTCCACTTCAAAACGGTTGCGAGTGAATAAAATGTTCAGTGAACAGTTTGAAAATTATCAGGAAATTATAGAAGCGGCCGGTTTGATCGATGATCCTATCTATTTGCGTTATCGCAATATGTTTATGACCGATGATTTTTCATCGAATTAAAAAGTAAAATCGGTTTTGTTCCGGTTTTCATCGATGTGGTCCATAATGACAATGGCATGAAACCGGCTGTTTTCGATAAACCAGCGGCTGGTTAGCATGCCACCCACTACAACACCGGCCATGTATACACCTGGCCGAGTGGTTTGGTAAGTGTCAGGATGATGGATGGGGGTGCGATGAGGGTCATCGTCGATCTCGATGCCAATTTTTTGTATCAGTGTATAGTCCGGTTCATAGCCGGTTAGTGCTATGACGAAATCGTTGGCAATTTCAAAAGATATCCCCTCAGGGCCACTTAAAATCACCTGTTTAGGTTTTATTTCTTTGACTACTGTATTGAAATAGGCGGTTACTTCACCGGATTTAACCCGGTTTTCAATATCAGGAAGTATCCAATATTTCACCCCTTCCTTAAACCCGGCGCTGCGAATGACCATCGAAACTTCCGCTCCATGCCGAAAACATTCTAACGCTGTTTGTGTGGCTGAATTACCGTTCCCTACAATAAGGACTTTCTGCCAGGAATAATAATGCGGTTCGTTATAATAGTGAGTTACTTTTGGCAAGTCTTCGCCGGGAACATTCAACAATCTTGGTTTGGAGTAAAAACCGATGGCGGTAATGATTTTTGAGGCTTTATACTCATTTTGATCGGTAATAACAGTGAAATTTCCATCCTCACCTTTAACCTTGTCAACGGCTTCGAAGAGATGGATGTTTAATTCAAAGGTTTCCGCCACCCGGCGGTAATATTCAAGCGCCTCCCGGCGAAAGGGTTTCTCATTGGGTGTTACGAAAGGTAATCCACCCAATTCGAGTAAATCGGGGGTTGAAAAGAATTTCATATTGGCGGGGTAATGGTAAATCGAATTGACCAGGCATCCTTTTTCAACAATGAGATAACTATAACCACGTTTTTGGGCTTCAATCCCACACGCGAGGCCAATGGGACCTGCTCCGATGATCAGGATGTCATATGTATTCTCTTGTTTGATCATAGAAATCAAGTTGAAAATGTCTTATTACGCCACGAGGTTAAGAACAAATTTAGCCTATATGAAAAAACCCCTCAAAGAGGGGTTTGATAGGGCATTAATGGTGGCCAGGCCCAGATTTGAACTGGGGACACAAGGATTTTCAGTCCTCTGCTCTACCAACTGAGCTACCCGGCCACAACGAAGATAATGTATACATCCATAAGCCCTATCTGTAAAGTCTCAGCCCCCCAGGATGTTAGATTCTTATAGGCAAATTACCCCTTATTTTATGTGGGGTGGAATTTCTGTCGATAAAAGATATGATCATAGACTATATTGTATCTCTAACCAGGAAATCGGGAATATTTGCAGGTATTTTTCCCCGTTTATTCAACATGAATTTGTTGGATAGATGATAGCAATATGGAGATGAGCTCATGGCCAGTGATGAAGCGATCAAAAAAATGATCCAGGCTATAATGGATAAACGGAAAAAACTTGGTATGGCCGACTGGGGACTTGTTCCGGTTGAAGATGTGTTATCACGGCTGGATCAATTTGAATCGAAGAATAAATCCAAAGAGTCATCGAAAACACACCTTGAGAATGACCAAAATTAAATCAAAATATATTTCTTATAAATCCACGCTCAAAATAAATTGAAGATACACCGTGGATTTTTTAAACCACGGAATAATGGGAGAAAGCTATGAATTTGGCCGGAATTGTTCTCTATACTTTGATAGGAGTGACTGGCTTTTTGTTTGGCCTTTATTCCGACAGAATAAATTTCACCATGATGGAAAAATTACCGGGCATGTTGAGCAATCGTAAAGTGTTATTTTTCGGCGGCTTGCTGGTTGTTTTACTTGGATTTGGTTGTGCTTATGCCATTGGAGACCACCATGCCGTCATTACCTTGATCGGCGGCTGGATTATCTTACTAGGCTCTGCTCCCTGGTTTGATCGCCGGATTATGCGAAAAAGTTTTGCCCCCCCGGAACGGCGGGTTATACGAAACACCATGTTTGCAGGTTTGTTCATCACCATTTTAAGTACAGGTCTGCTTTATTTCCCACCTGCATTATCACCTGGGACCTTTTTCATCGGACTGGCAATTACTGTGCTGGCCGGAAGATTATGGTGGAAACAGGATGTTGAATTTGAATATCAACACATGGTCCACAGCAAGCGTGATTATTCCTAAGTGACAACATTTCGCCCACCGTCTGGTCTTTCCAACGATCGGACAGCGGAGATCAGTTGAAGAACTTTATCCGGGTCTTTTTTCCCTTTGGTCAATTCAACCCCCGACGATAGATCAATGCCATAGGGTTGAACGCGAGTAACTGCCTCGAAGACGTTATTCGGATTAATGCCGCCTGCGAGGTACACTGGATGGTTAGCCCGTTGGCATAATTCACGGGCAGTTTGCCAATCAACAGTTTGTCCGGTTCCTCCCAATTGCTTTTCTCCTTGCTGGATACACATGGCATCAACCACCAGGGAATCGGCCCCTGCTTGAATATATAGTTTCATTTCCCTGACGAAGGCTTCAATATCCGATTGTTCTTCTTTTTCACCCGCGGGAAGATGGATAACCTTCCATACATCACATTCAACACGCTGTTTGATGGTTTGCACCATTTCTGGGGTTTCATACCCGTGCATCTGCAAAGCTGCCGGTGATAAGGATTGAACCGTTTGAAGGTTTTCTTCGACTGTTTTATCCAATGTGACCGCCACGATGGGTAAAGGTGGATTCTTGAATTTTTCGACAGCGTCCTCCAACCGACTAGCACGTACGGAAGGAATATCAATCAATAAACCACCGTAATCAGCACCAGCCCTGGCAACCAGGGCGAGGTCTTCTGGATTGGAAATACCACAGATTTTGATTTTACAGTTCATATGATTCATTTTTCAGGGCGGTTTTGGGATACCCCCACCACACGGAGTGATTTTTTCCTTCCCGCCCCTCAATTAAAAGGTTTCTTTTTCAGGATTCGGTTATAAGATTTCATATTAATTCTGCGGAGAAATTATACCATTTGAAAAATAAATGTAACCTTGTAACCCAAAAACAAAGATAATTCATAAGCACAATCGTTTTTGTACTAAGAATTAAGCGAGATTTAAATCAACTGGCCATGCCATGAATTGCATCGATATGGTAGCGTTAATATTAAAAGCTGGACGTATCTTTTGTGGCTCTCTGTTAGTCATAGCCGGACTCATTATCTGGCCGTTACCTATTCCGTTTGGCGCGATTATGTGTTTTGCGGGCTTTGGTATACTATCCGTGGATAGTCCGTTTATACGGAAATATTTTGAACAGATTAAGGATAAAATTTTCAAAAAGAAAGAGAAATAAATACACTTATTCAGCATTGCCCCCGGAAGAATGGCGAAAAAAGAACAAAAAACACAGGGGATTTGTTACTGTGTGTAACGAACCATTTTTTGTGTTGGTAACACGTTTTAGTCCCTGTTTACAGGGGTTGTTACTAACGTTACTCACTGTTACTAACTATAAGAGTGTTGATAGTAAACCCCCTGCGTGTTTATCTTGGCGGGGTCGTTACGCACAAGCGGAACACGGTTTGATATGCTGGATCGCGTCGCCCGATTCGCGCCGCGCTTCCATGATATCGTAGGCGTTTTGAAGGCGAAGCCAATAACCTTCAGACAAGCCGAAGAACCGGGAAAGGCGCAAGTCCGTATCCGCTGTGATATTCCGCTTTGACCGGATGATCGCGTTTATGCGGTTCGCGGGAACCCCGATTTCCTTCGCCAAAGCGTTTTGAGATAGGTTCAGGGGGAGTAAGAATTCTTCAAGTAAAATTTCGCCCGGATGCGGGTTATTCAGTAGTTCAGTCATGATAAACCCTTTCAATGGTAATCAACGATTTCCACGTCGTAGGCGTCCGTTCCTTCCCAAACAAAGCGGATACGCCATTGATCGTTAATCCGAATACTCATAGCCGTCATGCCTTTAAGCGATTCAAGGAGGTTTCCGGGCGGCGAACGAAGATCGTTCAAGGTTTGCGCCGCGTGGATCAAACGCAACTTTCGAAGGGCGCGATCCTGTATTTCGCGGGGAAATTTAGCGGATCGTTGCCCGTTCCAAACCTTTTCAGTTTCTTTGTCCCGGAACGATTGAATCATAAATTGATAATAGCACTTGTACGCACCGCGTACAAGTACCCCCCCTGTGTTATTTTTCCCTTTTGGCGTAAGTATCTGAATAAACAAAGTTTACGTGAGAAAAAGTCGATAATATGGATAACCCCTATCCATCCTATCTTTATTAAGGAAATTCGGGGGTTGAAAGAGGTTTATCATGCTTCAGGAATCCCCTATCTTACGCCGTTTCAGCGAAACCCCCTATTACGTCCCGGAATTCCCTACTACACAAAAGGAAGACGCTTCGCCGCTTGTATGCGGGAATCACGACGGGCGAAGGGATCAAAACGTTTTTCGGTCTGGAAAATTACCGGGCGGATCAACTAAAGAAGAGGAAGGGGATCGATCTTTCCGAAAGCCCCTTCGACGTTCAAGTCGGATCGGAAATCCGCGCTTTCGTGCGGAATCTCACAAGCGCATGAAACCGTTCGGGCGGGCAAGATCCACCACTTGCAAGGCGTCGATCTTGCGGCGTTATGGGCGGCGGTCGATGTTTACAAATCGGCGCAATACAAAAGCGATAAGCAAAAAATTTCAATTGGCGGATATCATCTTTCCCGCCGCAAAGAAAGGGGGTTTGGTCTTATGAAAAATAAGTCCACTTATTGGTTTGCTAATGTTTTCCGCAATATTAATGCATCCTCTCGTGGTTTAACGTAATAGTTCGGCCTTTTTCCTTCCTCAAAAAAACCATGCTTTCGATAAAACTGAATGGCTGATTGATTGGATGCACGTACTTCAAGTGTTAACGAATGAGCCATTTTTTGCTGAGCGGTTCCTTCAGCTTCAAACAGGAGCTGTTCACCAATTTTTTGGCGCCGGAAGGATGGATGAACAGCAATATTGTTGATGTGTAATTCATTATTGGGAAGAATCCAATAAAAGCAATACCCGATAACTTGATTTGTTTCCTGATCAACCGCAACTCGATGAAAATTGTACCCTTTATTCATCATTTCTTCACTAAAAATCTTAGCTGACCAGGGATCACTGAATGAGTTTTTTTCTATAGCACAAATTTGAGTGAGATCAAATTGATTGGCAGGGCGTATGTGCAGGTTGATCATTGGGGTTAAAGGTCTTTTTAGCGTTTTTTCCAGTTTATTTCCGCCTGTGATGGTCCCAAATAGTGGGGTGTTAATTCATCGGGTTCCAGCATCATCTCTCCTTTGGCGAAACGCTCAGCGGCCAATTCCGCGACAATATCCGCCCGGGGTTGGTTAAAAACGTCTGGCAGTGGAATAAATAATTCCTTGAGCATCCCTTTGAATTGATCAACATAGGGCATTAATCCCGGACCATAAAGCATGGCAGGTTCGTGGATGTGGGTAATAAGTTCATCTGGTTGGATATTCAATTCTTCAGAAACTGCTTCCACTTCATCGTTTTGCCAGCGATAAAGCCGGGTGTAAAGCCAATCTTTGCGAGCGGGAACAAGGGGAACAAGAAGATAAGGTGTTTTTCCGGCAGCACGGGCCAAAATATCTAAAGAATTAAACGCAAAACAGGGCAATCTGCATGTGTAAGCCACCCCTTGAGCCGTACAGATTCCAATCCTCAAACCAGTGTATGAACCAGGGCCGCAAACGCATGCCACAGCAGAAATATCATCCACGTAATGATTTGAATAATTTAAAACAAACTTCAGCGCTGGGATTAATCCCTCACTATGGGTTTGTTCAACGTTGGTGGTAAAAAGAGAAACCAATCCCTTCTCGCTCCATAAAGCCATAGAACCGATAGTGGTGGAAGTATCAAAGGCCAGGATTAACATGATTCAGTACCATTTTTATTTTTATGGGTAAAGTTCGCTGAATGAAACTTTTTTTGTCTTCTTAAAGGAGTAAATAAAATCCATTCACGCGTTGATGTGTCCAATACGTTTCCAAACAAATGCATGGAGTAATATGGGATTAAATTACCAAATTTTTCAGCCCATTCAATGGCAGCGATGCAATTGTCATCCATCAATTCATTCCAAAATAACGATTCCTCATCTGGAATTGCATCAAGACGATAGCCATCCACATGTTTTAAAAGTATCCGGCCATGATATTCACGGCAATAAACAAATGTGGGGCTGGCGGCTTCAACAGGCGTATTTAAAGCCTCTGCCAATCCTTTAACGAATATGGTTTTACCCGTCCCCAAGTCACCATGAATAGCGAGGACATCGCCTTCAATTAAGCCAGTTTGAACCACTTGAGCAGCGAGGTTCATGGTCTCTGTTTCATTTCGGGTGAAAAATATTGATTGCGATGGTTCGTAGACTTCTCGTTCGGTCACAATCATCTCCATGGGGACATCATATTTCTTAAGTTGAATGGCATGAACTACTTGGAATTCATACGCCAACGCAATTTTTAAGGCATCCGCACGGCTTTGAGAAAGTAACCGATCATAATAACCAATACCATAACCCACTCGTGAACCAAAAACATCGAAGCCAAGACCAGGCAAAATAAAAAGATCGACTGAATCAGGTGGAATGACAGGGCAATAAGCAGGATCTGGTTCCATAATCTTAAACGCCCCTTGGGGGATCAGGTCCCGTTTCAAATCCGATACCTTATGAAGGACTAACTCCTTGCCATCCACTCGAGGAAGCACAACCTCTTTATGCATATCAAGTAAGCTAGTCAAAATGGAGTCGGTTCCCGCTTCCAATGGCAAACTCGCATAAACTGCGATGCGGTTGGCATAATCTATCTCTGGTAAATTTAAAAGATTATCACTTATCTTTTCATTTTTATAACGGAGGGAGCGAGAATCCAACGCTTTGCGTTTTTGACGGATTTGCTGGCGTAAACTCTCTTTCGTGAAGGTACATGGCTCAGAAAAGGCACGACCTTTCAATGAAGAAAAATCGCGCATAGATGGATTGAACTCCTTAATTTGTTAAAATTAGCTTGGATTGATCGCACCCTCGGGTTTGGCTTCCAGCCACTCAATGCGTTCAACCGCGCGTCCATACCAACCAGATTCGGAAGGGATTTTTTTATAAAGTTCCAGTGCTTTTTCATCTTGATTTAAATCTTCATAACAACTGGCTTTAAGAAAAAGAATCTGTTCTTTTAAGGCATCTGATTTTGCTTTTTCATCCATGTTATCCAATTCATTTAATGCTTCCTGATATTGGCCAAGGCTTCGCCGGGTTTGAACAATCGCAATCTGTACAGGAATAGTATCGACCTCATCAAGGTGAGGAAGAGCATACAAATAATCACTGAGAGCATTGTCATATTGTTCCGTGTTGTAATAGCAATTACCACGCAACACATGCGCCATGGTAGATACAGGCTGGTTGGGATATTGATTTATTAACTCGTTGAGAGTTGTAATAGCTTGTTGGTAATTGCCTTGTGAGACAAAAGATGCACCATTACTAAACAAGATTTGAGACTGCTGAAAATCATCTTGTGCCTTCATTTGCATAAAGTAAACCCCGAGGAAAATAACCACGATCAGGGCGATAAGTAAACCAAGCGCCCGTCCATATTTCTGGAAAAATGATCTGGCTCCTGAGGAAAACTCCTGCAGAAAAACTGATAATTCATCTTCTTTGAGACGGCGTTGTAATTCTTTATGATCAATTTTCGATGATGACATGGACTATCCTTTTAAATTATTAATTTGAAATAAAGGTCAAACTAGTCATTTTCCACAGAAAATTAATTCATGCAAGCGGGACAAGCCCCTTCTCCACACGCGGGAGGTGTATCGGGCAATCCACACATTCCTGATCCACATGGGTTTGAGTCATGGGATGAAACACCGAATGTGGATAACATTTTCTCAACATCGACGCTTTCACATGAAGGACAATTCACAGCCGAATCATTAGAAAAGACCAATTCCTCAAAGGAAGCATTGCATTTTTTGCAGTGATACTCAAATAGAGGCATAATTTTAACCCCAAAATAGTTTTTAGATAAAATAATTTTTGCTGAAAAATTAAAATATTGTATTGCTTCTTTTTAATATTAGTTTATACACACTGGAAGGATAGTCAATCGTCACTCATTAGGATTATAATGTTGGATTTCAGATTTTTTCATCCATTTCCAACATGTTACTTTATGATATCTTGCCTTTTTTACAGAACAAACGAAACGTTTTCTTCGACAAATTCGTTTAGATTATAGAAAGGGGCTATTTTGCGGACAATGTATCCTTATTTTGCTATTCTTGATAGAAGAAACTCTGTTGAAGACACTTATGAATTAATAGAAGGCTCGCACTATCGAATGAATATGGCATTACTGATCGGGTGAGGTAGAAATGAACGAAATAGACTTGCAACAAATTTTGAAAGATTCCGGCCTGATCAGCGATGACCAATGGCAAAATATCAGGCAAGAACAATTTGAATCCGGCGATCCAATAGAGGAAATCCTTTTACGTCACCATATTATTGACGAAGAAAAACTATTGGATGCGGTTAGCCATGCTTATGGGGTTCGCTGGATGGAATTGCCGGAAAAATTACCCCCGAGTGTCGTAAATGCTGTTCCGGCTGAATTTGCCCTTCGGCATTGCGTCTTACCCATAGTGAAAGAAAACGGGACACTCACAGTCGCCACCATGGATCCGAATGATCTTCAAGTTTTTGATGATCTAAGGATGTTAACGGGTTGCGAGATCGAGGTGGTTTTAGCAAGGCGCAAGGAACTGCTTGAAAGCATTGAACGTTACTTTGGTGCTAGTATAGAAAAAATGATCGCCAATTTAAGCAGTGAAGAGGATGAAACCCTTAGTTTCAAAGATGATGATATATCTGACTTACACGCCTTGGCACGTGAACCGACCGTTGTCAACCTGGTAAACTTGATAATCTTTCAAGCGGTTCAGGAAGATGCCAGCGATATTCATATTGAACCGTTTGAGAACGAATTAAAAGTGCGTTACCGCATCGACGGGCTTCTTCGTGAAATGCCACCACCACCCAAACATCTCCAGTCAGCTGTTATTTCGCGTATCAAAATTATGTCTGAAATGGATATTGCTGAACGCTACACCCCGCAGGATGGCCATATCCGTTTACGCATGAGTGATCGGGAATTGGATTTTCGTGTTTCAACCATTCCCACCGTCCACGGTGAAAGTGTGGTTATGCGTATTCTGGATAAAACCAATGTATTGTATCAAATATCTGACTTGGGTTTCTTTCCTGATATGGAAAGAAAATTTGTCAAGTTATTACACCGGACACATGGAATTATCCTGGTTACAGGTCCTACCGGTTCTGGAAAGACCACAACGCTTTATGCCGCATTGAACCGAATAAAGAATGAAACGGTTAAGATGGTCACCATCGAAGATCCGGTTGAATATAACATCGAGGGAATTAATCAGATGCATGTTAATCCCAAACGTGGATTAACTTTCGCCAATGGATTAAGAGCCATTGTGCGGCAAGACCCCGATATCATCATGGTGGGTGAAATCCGTGACCTGGAAACAGCCGAAATCGCGATTCGTTCCGCTTTGACAGGGCACCTTGTTTTCAGCACACTTCACACCAACAACTCATCGGGGGCTGTTACCCGATTATTGGATATGGGGGTGGATCCGTATTTGATTTCATCTTCAGTGGCTGGAATATTGGCTCAACGCCTGGTCCGACGTAATTGTCCGAAATGCTCGGAACCCTACGAACCGGAGACGGAAATTTCCAAGCTCGCAGGGATTCAATTATCGGATGATGTCAAACCCATGCGGGGAGCCGGATGTGAACATTGCCACAATCGAGGCTATAAAGGCCGATCGGGTATATTTGAATTACTGGCTCTAAATGATGAACTCAGGGAACTGATATTAACCCGGCCTTCCGCCAATCAAATCCATAATGCAGCCAAAATACAAAGTCTACGGGATTATGGAGTTGAAAAAGTAAAGCGCGGGGAAACAACCATAGAAGAAATTGTGCGAGTCACCGAAGAAGAAGAAATTGCCGGGGTGAATTTATAACCCGAATTTTTGACTAAAGCATAAGCTCTTCTAAAATTTAAGTTTAACTAAGGCGTGGAGGCTTATATCCGAATGCCCTTATATCACTACAAAGCCATGACCAACGAAGGCCAAAGTATTACGGGTACGATTGTAGCCGGAAACCGGCCCGATGCTGTTACACAACTAAAAGAGCGCGGCGTACGTCCGATCACTGTTGATGAGGAAAGTAAAGCACGCAAAATCGGTGGAGAAGCCAAAAAAATTGAGCGGCGTGTCCGGGTTACCAGCCGGGATATTCAAGTTTTTACCAGTCAGTTGGCTGCGTTGTTAAAGGCGGGCATTGTCATGTCTCAAGCCTTGTCAATACTTGAAGAACAGACTGAGAGTGAATCACTGGCAAAAATTATTCACAACGTCCGTGATGAAATCCATGGCGGCGCCAGTCTTTCTGACTCTCTAAGCCGTTACCCTAAACATTTCAACAAGTTATATTGCAGTATGGTTCGAGTGGGTGAAAGTGGTGGGGTGTTGGATGTTGTTTTGAAGCAGTTAGCCGGTTTTATGGAAGCGGAGAATAATCTGCGTAACAATATTCTAACTGCATTGGCCTATCCAGGTTTGGTTGTGCTTGTTGGGATTGGTTCAATCGTGGTTCTTGTCACTTTTGTTATTCCAAAACTGGGGGGTGTATTTGCTGATTTTGGTGACAATTTACCCTGGTTAACCCGAACATTAATTTCACTTAGTAATGGTGTGTTAGCCTATTGGTGGTTAATCCTGCTGGCACTAATAGGGGTTGGTCTATTAATAAAAAAGGCATATGACACGGAGGCAGGCAAAGAGAAATTTGATTTGATAAAAGATCGAATCCCTGCCTTGGGAACAGTTTTCATCAAAGCTCAAATAGCCCGCTTTTCCAGGACGATGGGGACTTTGGTCAAGAGCGGGATTCCAGTTTTAAACGCTTTAAATTTAGTCGTTGATACCTCTTCGAGCATTGTTTTATCAAAATCATTGCGCCAGGTATCCGAAAAGGTCAAAAAAGGTGAAGGCTTAGCCAAACCATTACGAGAGACAGGATTCTTTCCATCCATGGTGGTTAACTTAATCGCTGTTGGGGAAGAATCTGGATCGCTGGATGAAATGCTTTTTCAAGTCGCTGATACGTATGATCAAGAGGTTCAACACTCCATAAAACGCTTTATAACCCTCTTTGAACCATTAGTTATCATATTAATGGCTATTGGCGTCGGGGGAATTCTATTTGCTTTCCTGCTCCCCATCATGAAAATTGGAAATATGATGGGGTAACATTTGATCGTCAAATCCGTATCTAATTACGTATATATCACAACCGGCTCGGGAATGGGAATGGTATGAAATATAACCATACATATAAAAAATCAGGATTCACGTTGATCGAATTGATATTGGTGGTGACCATTATGGCCATCATGGCGGGAGCGATCGTACCTAATTTAGGCTCTCACCTGACTGGCGACACCATCAAAAATGCATCCCAATCCCTCTCATATATCATACGTTATGCACGCAGCGTGGCCGTGGAACAAAGCATCAAAACGAAGATCGTTTTTTCACAAGAAAGCGGTGAAATTGCTTTTATGACAGAATCTGAATCATCGACTCAACCTGGAATGTTTGCTCCTCAGCCACTGCCAGTTGCTTATCCGCGCCACTATCAGGAAGAAGTAAAGATCGCACGAATTGTTAAACATGTACTCAATGGAACTCAAAATGAAAATGAATTGGGATTTAATCCAGATGGTTCAACATCAGATACCTTTATCTACCTAACAAATGAAGAACAAACCATTTATACCATTGGTGTGGTAGGGATAACCGGGCAAATAATGGTATGGGATCATCCAGTGGAGTCGTTTTATGAAGAATAAAGGGCAGCGATCCTTTTCACTGGTCGAAGCCTTATTGGCCATGACGATTTTAGGTGTCGCTATTAGTGGCATTTTGACGGCTTTTTCAGCCAGTATGGTGGCCGGAAGAATTTCACAGGATTATGCCCTGGCGGCCACCATGATGGAAGAACTTAAAACTCACGTCCGCGCCAATTTACTCTCACCATTGGAAGTGAATGAGGGAACATTCACCAACCATCCTGATTTTTCCTGGCAGGTTCAATATTTCTATACCGATATGGAAAATCTTTACCAGGTGAATTTGATGATTGCTTGGGTGCGAGGTGGGCGTGAATTAACTTTGAATTATACCACGTATCATTATGTTGAAATAACAGAAGGTGAAACGGAATCAACAACCTCAGAGCGTTGAGTCATGAATCAAAGAATGAACGGATTTACCCTTGTTGAGTTATTAATGGCGGTCACCATTTCCGCATTGGTGCTTACAGGGGCGTTTATTTCCTTATCCGTGGTACTTCAAGCCTATAAAGAACAGGCGGGCAAAGCGTCAACCAATGATATAGCCCGCTTGATATTGGACAGGATGAGAAAAGATCTCCAATCCGCCTATTACTCCCCCCACGAAGATCGAACCCGTTTTGTGGGGATGGACGAACAAAATGGTGCCTTTGCTACGGATACCTTGACGTTTATTAGTACGATTAATAATCCAACAGAAATGGGAGGCGGAACCAGCGATCTTACAGAAATTCAATACTTTATCGATCTGGACAGCAGCACACCAGAAAAGTGGCTGGTTCGCCGTTATGACCCAACTCCTGATATCGATCCTTTTTCGGGAGGACAAATATCTTTACTTGGACCCAAAGTGGTTCACCTCGATTTACTATATTTTGATGGAGAGATGTGGTGGCCGGAATGGGATTCAACCTCTGATTTACCCATTGCTGTTTATATTACACTGGGGATTTTTAATCCTGAACAAATGGGAGATGAACCCACCGAAGATACCATCGAGCAATTTTCTACCAATGTTTGGATTGCTTGCGCTAAACCCTCAACCGGTGGGATGACAGAAGAAGGCGAAGCCGGCTCAGGGGAAGGTTCCGGGTCAGGATCAACTGGAGGGGGTGGTTCAGGTGGCCGGTAGAAAAGAAAAAGCATTCGCGTTAATTGTTGTGCTGTGGATCGTGGCTATCATGGGCACCATAACCATGATGTTCTCACGCCAATCCAGGCTCTCTGTCAAAATCAATAAAAACGCAGGACAAACAGCTCAAGTTGAACTGCTGGCCGAAGCGGCGGTTCACCATATGATGGCTATTTTGGTTCAGGATGAATTGGAAACCACCTCGGATCATAAAAATGAACCCTGGTTTGACGACCAAGAGCAGTTTTATAACGTTCTATTAGGTAATGGGATGTACCATGTTTACCATCCGAACCTGGAAGAAACCAATATGTACCATTACGGAGCGATGGATGAATGTGGAAAACTTAACATCAATATCGCCACCAAAAATATGCTGATGCAATTACCCAATGCTGAAGAAGAAATCGTCGAGGCCATTTTGGATTGGCGTGATGAGGACGACAATCCCCGCACGTTTGGGGCGGAAAGTGATTATTATATGACGTTGGCGGAGGCGTATTCGGCTAAAAATAGCAAATTTGACTCTGTTGAAGAGTTGCTTCTGGTTAAGGGGATGACGCTGGACATATTATATGGCGAAGATTATAACACCAACGGTGTTTTGGATATGAATGAAAATGATGGCACAGAAAGCTTTCCTTTGGATAACAGTGACGGAACCCTTGATCATGGTTGGTATCCTTATATCACCGCTTTTTCCTATGAAGAGAATGTGGATAAAACCGGGAATCAGCGTATCAACATTAATTCCGCCGATGAAGATACCTTGGAACAAGCTTTAAGTGATGTTCTTACAGACGATGAAATTGAGGCCATCATCGATACACGCGACGAAGAGGAATTCGAATCCATCGCCGACCTCTTGGGTGGAGGCGGTGGTGGCGGCGGCGGCGGCGGCCGCGGGGGGGGCGGTGGAAACCAATTGAATTTAAGTAAAGAAAAATTCAAACAAATTGCCGATCGAATAACCACTTCGGATGAAGAGAAATTATGGGGAAAGGTTAACCTTAACATCGCCTCACCTGTTGTGCTACGTTGCCTGTTTCCAAACAATGAAGAGGCAGTCGAACAAATCCTGGAATACCGGCAATCCGATAATGGGTATTTTGATGACCTTGGCGAGTTGTGCGACCTGGATCAAATCGCCAATAATGTCCTTCGGCAAGTTATGTCGTTAGGATGCACAAAATCATCCGTTTTTTCTGTACGGGCTGTCGGAACCATTGAAGAAACCCGAGCATATAAGGAACTATATGCACTGATCGATCGAGGTGAGAGTCCCCCAAAAATACGTTATTGGAAACTGTTACGATGAATAAGAAAAAGAGAGCAAACCATTACGTCCTGTTGCAAGTTATTTCCGATCAATTGATTTGGATGGAATTCAAACAAACTGAAGGCTATACGACAATCACAGGTGGCGGAGTGGAACCAATCCCTCCTCCCGATGAAGATGAGGACTCCACTTCAACATTAAGTCAGCGTCTCAAACAATCAATTAAGGCAGTGATAGGAAAACTTGAGCTGAGTTGGTTTGCTAAACCGGAAATCATCCTTATTGCTCCGAATCACCGCCTTACTGCTCGATTTATGGAGACCCCACCGGCGGCGGAGGATGAGATCAGTGGTTTGGTTTCATTTGAAGTATCTGAGACCTTACAAGTACCCATTGATGATGTTGCCTGGGATATGTTGATTTCCTCTACACATGGCATTGACATGCAAAAGCATGTGCTGTGGGTTGCCGCACGAAAGGATTTTATTCATTCTTTGGTGCGTGAATGGGCAGACAATAATTTAGCCCCCTCTCAAGTCACTCCCGATTTTTGGGCCATCTATGAATTTTTAATCAACCTGGATGAAGCATCATTGAGTGAACCAACCGTCATTGTTTCCCAAGAGGGGGATCGTGCCACGATTACGGTTGCCAATCGGAGAGCCATTTATGTAAACCGTTCCGTGACTTTATCCCGGCCCACCATGAAAGAAACATCTGAAGATACTGAATCACAACAAGAACGAATTCTGGCTACTGAAATAGAACGCACCATGTCATTCAGTTCGGACCGGTTTCCTCGAGGCACCATAAAGAACATGATTCTGTGTGGTTTTGCCGAGTGGGAATTGAATAATATTCAACAGGTAGCTGAGCGAAATCAATTAACGGTTAACCACTTGCTGCCTCAGGATATTTTATCCTTCTTCCATCACAGCGGTGGTGATATCTCTACTCTTCACCTTCCGCATTTGTGTATCGCGTTTTGCCGGCTTCAACAAAACATAACAGGCCTCAATTTGCTTGACAAACCAGAGGAAGCCTTTAGTTGGCAAGCCGCTTTGCATGAAGCCGCCGCTCCATCCAAATCCATGATAACATTGGCAATATCGTTGCTTATTCTCCTTGTCGGTATTTGGGGAGGTGGACAATACTGGTATCAATCCAAAGTAAACACCATTCTTGATAAAGGCGAGGACATGATAGAACTCGCCTCCCGTCTTCATCATGAAGAGATGGTCTTGCGGGAAATGGTTCGTAAAAATATTAATTACGGTGATATCATTCTCTTCTTGTCTGAAGTGCTCCCCAAGGGTGTGATGGTAAATTCACTGACCATTGATACTGACACCGGATTGGAATTGGCATTAATGGGGGTTAATCACCAACGCCTGATCGAATTGGAATTAATCGATAAATTAAACGAAAGCCCTCATTTTAAAGAAATCGTCCTGGACCGTTCCGTGATGGAATCGGGACAATTTTTAATCTATTTAAAAGGCAAATGTGTGACCTCGTCCTAAAGGAGTAATGGCATGGCATTTTCTGCACGTGAACAACAGCTATTGAGAATAACCATTTTTGTTGGTGTCATTGGAGTTGTATTTATTGGTTGGAAGATTATTTCCTCCAACTTTTCTTCATCCGACGTGTCGGTGGCAACCCAGGATCAATTCAAGGAGATTTTGGCGGATATTGAAAATGTTGAGGAACAAAAACAACGAAATTTTTTGCTGAAAAATAAACTGGGTAATGAAAATGCCAGTTTCATCAAAGCAAATGATATCCTGAAATTCGTCGCTGAATTGGAAAAGGTTGCCGGCCAGAGTGGTATGCAAATCAAGAGTTATTCATACAATGAAAACAAACGAACCAAGCCTGTTCCCCGATTGGATGTCCGTTTGACCATCCAAGGCCAGTTTGAGAAATTAATTACGTTCTTGGACAATCTTCGTCAAGCCGAAATTCTATGTCAGCCATCCCGGTTACGGTGTTCATTGATGGATAAAAACCGGCCTGATTTGGATATTCAAATCACGGTATCCACTTTTTTAATTGATGCATCCACTCAAACCAGCAGCCCATCTGCCATTGCACGAGGTTAAACCATGAATAAACAATTGCATTTGTTATTTAAAGTCTATTGGCAACCAGCACTGATTGCGTTGCTTGGGGTGTTGGTCTTGTTTCAAATGTATTCCTGGAGTGCTTCGATTACCGAATTGAATAAAGTCGAAACCATGCTCGATAAGGCCTCCGATACGGATTCGAACAAAGAAGACCAAAGCGGCGAAGGTTCAGAAGGTTCAAATCCACCAGGACGTCCCGGTCCGGGTGGGAACGGTGGAAATTCCCGGCCTGAACAGAGAGAACCCGAACGAAATATTTTTAAAGAGACCAAGCATAATTATAAATTAACCGCCATCTATCTGGACAAAGCCGTGATCAACGGAAATCCCTTTGCGGTTGGCTCAAAAATAGGAAATGCCACTTTGACACACATTGGTGTTGATTCCGTAACGATTCAAGAAGAAGGAAACGATCAACCCAAAGTCATTCAACTCTTCCAAGGAGGTGGTAGTGGCCCCGTAGGGCCTGGTATGAGCCGTTCTTCCGGGAGTTCCTCCCGGCCATCGGGCAAGCCATCCCCATCACGGCCGGCTCCCTCTGTCCGGAGTGCTCCAGATCGAGAGCGCGAGCCGGGGCCACCACCGGCTCGAGTTGCGAGAAGACGGGAGATGATGGATCGCTTTCGCAGCATGTCATCAGAACAACGCCAAGAAATTGCTGAAAGAATGCGTAGCATGAGTCCAGAAGAACGGAGAGAATATATACAGCGTATGAGATAATAACATCCATTAAAAACCGATGCGTATAACTCCGCTACCATGTGGATTTTTTAAATAGATAAAAAACGTGTATATACGAGGTTTAAAAAAATGAAGTTTCGCACCCCTAACACAATCGTCGCTATTTTAGTCAGTATAAGCCTGATGCTAATTCCCACTTTTTCAATTGCTCAAGATGAACAAGCGGATAACCCCGATGTTACAAATACGACAAATGAGAATAATAAAGGACTAGGCACACTTTTCGCTCGAGCTCTTAAGGACTTATTAAAGGATGGTCAACTCTTCGTCCCGAATGGTCAAACAGCCCAGCCGGTTTCCCAGGAAGGGCAGGAAGATGACCCGGATGCCCCGCAGAAATTCAAATTGAATTTCAACAATGCTCAGATTGACCAGGTTCTAAAATTTTTAAGCGATATGAAAAAGAAAGTGGTTCTGAAGAGTGATGAAGTTCAGGGCAATTTCACCATTATGAATCCCAACGAAGTCACCGCCGAAGAAGCCATGAACATCATCGATGCAGCGTTTAGCCTGAAAGGGATCACGTACATGGAAACAGATCAGATGATCCTTGTTTTACCCATTGAAGCTGCCAAAAAGATGGGGGTGGACGTCAAAGTGGGAGCAGATCAAGAAACAGGTGCTCGTGTCACCAGTACCGTCATCGACTTAAAATACGCCTCTCCTTCACAACTCCGTGAATCTCTTAGTGAATTAATGCCCGACAACGCCAATGTGATTGCTGATGACCGCACCGGCTCAATGATTATCACCGATACGGCATCCAATATCACCCGGTTGGAGAAGATTATCCGCCAGTTGGATAAACCGGGGATCATGGAAGGTACAGCCATTCGCGTTTTTAAATTGCGGTATCTGAGTGCCTCCGAGATGTCGCGTGACCTGGATGATCTATTGGAGAACATCGTCGCCTCGAAAATGACTGGAGGCGATGATCGGGATCGCCGGAGGAATGCTAATGTTGAAGTGATGGGCGATCGTTCAACCAACTCCCTTATTATTTCTGCTCCCAAAGATGCCATTGATGAAGTGGCCGAATTTATCGATAGATTGGATGTCAGTTCAACTTCCAGCATTCAAAATGAAACCATCACATTAAAAAATGGCGAAGCCACTGAAATTGCTCAGGGATTAAATCAAATTCTCCAAAACCGTTCGTCACAGAATTATAGACCCACCGTGGTCGCTGATCAGCGAACCAATACGGTCATTATTTCCGCCTATCCGGAGGATGTCCAATCGATCAAAGAGATTCTCGAAACTCTGGATGAGAAAAAAACTTATGAAAAAATCACTAAAGTTTATCCCTTGGAAAATGCCGATGCCATCATCCTGAAAGAGATGCTGATGCAATTGATTGGGGGGGAGGAATCATCATCCAATCGGCGTAATTACTATTCTTACTATTACTCGAGACGTGGCGGACAGGATGAAGAAGATATCAAAATAATCGAAGATCAACGGTTGAACGCGCTCGTTGTTACAGCGAAACCTGCAGATATCGAAATGGTGAGTACCTTAATTGAACAGCTGGATCAGCCCCTTCCACAATCAAAAGAAGAACCACGGGTTTTTCCGGTCAAATATTCCCGTGCGTCTGATCTCGCCTATCTTGTAAATGAATTATTCACCGAGACTCAAACAGGTGGAGGCTTCTTCTCCTCCTTCCGGGAACAGACTTCCCTAACCGGACTTTCCGGCAAGGTTCGAGCTATTGCTGATTCAACCACCAACTCCATCATCGTTATTGCAGGTACACCTCGTGCGTTTGGTGTTGTTGAAGGGCTAATCAAAAAACTCGACCGCAAAGCGCCGGAATTTGGTACCACTATGGTCTATAAACTCGAACACGCTGATGCCACCATTCTCACCAATCAACTGACTCAGTTGTTTGAAGAACAAGGTGGCCAAGGTGGAAACCAAGGTTTCTTCTGGTATATGAACCAATCATCCAATCAGAATCAACAAATCAATAACCTGATTGGAAATGTCCGAATCGTGGCGGAAACACGTACCAATTCATTACTGGTTACCACAAATTCACAATATTTCGACCCCATTGCCCAGCTGGTCAAAGAATTGGATCAGGAAATTGCTCAGATGTTGATAGAAATTCTTATTGTGGAAATCACTAATATGGATACCAATGAATTGGGAATCGATTGGCCGGACAATGTGCCTATAACCGTTGAAGGCAATTTTGATGGCCCCTTAACTGGAATCAACCAGGATCGAGTGGCTCTTTTATCACGAAGCAGTTTCACAACCATTCTCAATGCACTTGGGCAAAGCAATAAAACCAACCTCGTGGCACGCCCCAACATTCTGACAGGGGATAACCAAACCGCTTACGTTGAAATCATCACCCAAGTCCCTGTTATCGGTGAATCCACGGTGACAGGCACTGGTTTGAACACACAGGAAATTGAATTCCGTGATTCCGGTTTGAAACTCACCGTCCGCCCTCACATCAACGATGCCACAACGGTTACCATTGATGTCGATTTGGAAACAGGGCAAGTGCTTGACCGTTTGGGTTTGCAAGTAGGAGAATCCAAGATTCCTGCATTTGCGAAACGTGTGGTTCGTACAAAATTAACCGTTCATGACGAGGAAACCGCTGTGCTCTCTGGTGTGATTGATACTAATTATTCCGACACGGAAACGGGCATACCGGGATTACGGCATATTCCTCTGGTTGGCTATCTATTCAAATCAAAGGGAAAAGAAGTATCCAAAACGGAATTATTGACGTTCATTACTCCATACATTCTTGAGGACATGGAGGACCGTCAACGCATATTGGAACGGCAAAGCAGTCGAATTGAGTTGTATGAAACATTCGGTGAAGAAATGGATGATATCAAAGTCAAAGTTGGTAAAGATCTGATGGACAATCCAAAAACTAAATCTTTATCGCAATAAAGTATGTTACTTGTTCTCAGTTTATCAACCAAAACGCAACTTGTAATTGAAGGCCTATATTTTGCTCCAACAAGGATAATAATGAAAAATCTTATTCTCATAGTGTTCATTTTCGCTATCGGGTTAGTCTGTGGACTGGGATTGAATCAATTATGGATTGATTCACCCTCTTCACCTGAAGAAAAGAACCCTGTATCTCAAAATCAATCCAATGCCAATGATACAGATACAAATTCCCCGGAACCACCAATACCCAGTGGTCCTCCGATAACTTCAAGCACGTTGTATGAAAAGGTTTTACCCCATACATCTCCTATGTGGTTGTTGCTTGATTTCAAAACCCTTAGCCAGGAAGGCAAAGCCTTATCCACCTTGTGGGAAGATGAAATCATCTCTGATATAGGAATACAATTCACAACGGCACTCATGCCCCAAGGTGTAACCAATACCATATCCTTGTTGAGCCAAAACTCGGAACAAACCCGTGTTTTTCTTCTCCCACCCGAACCGGAAGAACATGGTGCGCCGTTCGTCGCCGCTGCCCGGGTTTCTGAAAGTACAGAAGAAGAACAGGAAGCTGTTTCAGAACTCATGGCTTCAATCGTAGCCTCTTATCCTGATGCCGCTTCCACAGAAATCATTGCAGGGCCAGCGACAATTAATGTATTATCCACGCCATTCGGAGAATTGGCCTTAGCAGCAAAAAATGGGATTGTTTGGCTGACACCTCAAAAAGATGCCTTAAGCAGGTTATGGACCATACCTCCTCCCCCTTCTTTGCTGGAAGAGAGCGATCCGTATCCCGCACTCAAAGAGCGCTTTGAAAACACCGGAGTTGCGTTATTCTTCAATACGGCCTCCGAAGAAAAACCGGGGCTGGCTCCTCCTGGATTAATCCCTCTCTCACTCAGTAACGTGGGAGTTGAGCATGCGGTCTTCTTGTATCGTTTCCAGGAACAATCCTCCAAATTAACCATGATCGCCAAAGCGAACAATCCTCCCGAATGGGCAAGCAACTGGGATCCAGTTGAACAGCCAATTTTTACCAAAGCAGATCCAGCAGGGATGATCGAAGTTACCATGCGGTGGCCGGGTGTGCTTTCTGCCACGAGTGAAATACAGGCTCCAACAGAAAGCATGCCACCAGAGATGAATCGGCCACCTCAATCTATCCCGGGTAACGGGCCGGGTTCTCGCCGGGGCGATCGCGGAATGGGCCGTGGGGGAGAACGTGGAGAGATGATGGGTGGTATGGGAACACCACCGCCGGGTTTCATGAACCGTATGGGTCCAGCGATTCGTGAACAAATGAAATCCAAAATGGTTCAGTCTCAATGGACGATACTTTCAAGATGGTTTGATCCAGGCAGCCTGGTTGGATTTAACCTTTTTGGTTTCTATAACAATTTACCGAGCATGGCTTTAGCGTTCCCAGGGATGATCCCTGAGGAATCATTTCTGCAAAAACTCAAACAGATGCCCTTTATTCAAACATCTAATCTGGAATTGGCTCTTCTCCCTGCAACCCGATATAAGATTGGACAAGGGAGGATAGATGAATTCCTCCCGATCAATGAGCTTCTAGCGGTTGAACGGGATGCTATCACGTATATTTTTGATGCTGAGGAAGCGGCGAAAAATTACCTGGGTGAAATTACATCTGATCCCCAGGGAGCCGATCGGCGTTCAGCTGAATTTCGCAACCTGTTTGAAAAAGTTAGAACCCCTGCACAAATCCGTGCGGTTATTTCGAAAGACTACTTTTTATACCTCCTCAATCAGGAAACTGCGAACTTGCCGGATGAATCTCAGTTGAAAGAGCAATTCGAGTTGTTGATTAGCAAAATCGCTCCTCACATTACTCCATTGGTTTTATCTGCAGGATATGAAAATGAGGAATGGTTTATGGATACTTATGCCCAACCGGAAATTTCTCACTTAGTGGATACCGTTCTATTGGGATGGGCCATCTACCGTTTTATGGGATATTAAATAGTGAATGTGGAAGACTCATCGGTAGGATTTTACCAATTTAAATGCAAACGGTGCCGGGACACATTTGAAATTGAAACCGAACCCGCCGGACAAACCATGCATCTCTATTTGGGTGTTCTCACTCTAGGAATATGGCTAGTTGGGCTTTCTTTTTATCGGCTATTTTCACTGTATCGCTCATCCCAATGTCCCCAATGTGGAAAAAAGAATGCCAAAATTCTAATCCTATTTGTGGTTATACTCTTATTATCGCTGCAGTTATGCTGGTATGTCTTTTATTTAGTGGAAATAGTCCCTTTACACATTGTCCAGGATGCCAGTATGACAGGTCTCTCCGAAGATATTGATCCTAATGCCCCTATTGAAAAAGATAACCTTTATGAAAGTATGAAATTTGTTTGGAAAGTGGGGCTCCTTCCTTCTATAGGAGCATATATGACCATGTATTGGCCTTATATTTTGATATTATGGTTTGGGATGATAACAATCATTAATTTTACCATTCCATCCTTTTATCGTAAAAAGAACCAATAATATGTCCTGCCATTTAATCCGGCTTTGTGAACATGCAACCCAGCTATACAATTCAGCCATCTAGCGGAAATTTACAGAAATGAGCAAATCCCATTCAAACTCACATGAGATGAGGAGGAAAGAGATGAAAAAGTCAATTTTAGGTGGAGCGTTGCTTGCTTTCACCATAAGTGTATTGTCTGTTCATGCATCAGAAGAGAAAACACCCGTTTTTAAATGGGAAAAGCATATCATCAATGCTGAATCCCGCTTTGAAGCGGCTGGGATTGGTGATATTAATAACGATGGTAAAAAAGATATTGTCTGTGGGGAATATTGGTATGAAGCTCCTTCCTGGACTCCCCACAAAATAGCCGAAATTGAAGAACAACATAGCTATTTCAATGATTTCGCCAATGAACTGCAGGATGTCGATGGGGATGGGGATCTGGATATCGTATCCTGCACATGGTTTAGCAAGGAAATCTATTGGCGTGAAAATCCGGGCGATAAAGAAGGATTATGGCCACGGCACAGCGTCGATACCCCCGGTAATATGGAAACTGGTTATTGTGGGGATATTAACGGTGACGGCCAAGATGACTTTTTCCCCAACATTTCCAGCGAAGTGGCGTGGTACGAAAAACGTAATCCCAGCGAGAGCCCCCCTCATTGGACAAAATGCTCGCTTGGTAAGAACGGAGCCGGCCATGGCGGAGGGATTGGCGATCTGAATGGTGATGGTGTTTTGGACATTATCACACCAACTGGCTGGCATGAAGGAAAGAAAAATGGCACCGGGATGTCGTGGACATGGCATCCTGAATTTCAATTAGGCGTAGCCAGCATCCCTGTTTTAGCCCATGATGTCAATCAGGATGGGTTAAATGATATCGTATGGGGTATGGGACACGATTATGGTGTCTATTGGCTGGAACAGAAAAGTGAAGATGGCAAGCGAACATGGGAAAAGCACCTGATTGATAAAAGCTGGTCGCAGGCTCATTATATATGGCTCAGCGACCTTGACGCCGACGGCAAAACCGAACTGATCACCGGCAAACGCTATCATGCGCATAATGGTAAAGATCCGGGTGGAAATGATCCGTTATGCATTTACGTGTATTCATACGATACCAGCAAAAAGGAATGGAATCGCCATACGGTTGATGAAGGTACAAAAGCTGGTTTTGGACTCAATGCCGCGATAGACGATATCGATAATGACGGTGACCAGGATCTGGTTTGTCCTGGCAAAAGTGGGCTTTATCTCTTTGAACAAAGATAATAATCCAACCAGGCTCAAGCCAAATTAAAACGGGACTATATATGCACGAACTTCTTGAATTTGCAAAACAATTGGCAAAACAAGCAGGCCAGAATACTCTGAAATATTTCAGACAAAAGATTGCAATAAACGCCAAAGCCGATGATTCACCCGTAACCGAGGGCGATCGTTCAACGGAAGAGATTATGCGCCGGGAAATCGAACGCCGGTTTCCCGGCGACGCTATATTGGGTGAGGAATTCGGCGACAAAACCGGCACAAGCGGACGGCGTTGGATTCTTGATCCCATCGATGGAACCAAAAGTTTTATCCGTGGTGCCCCTCTTTATGGCACAATGATTGGCTTGGAAGAAAATGGAGTAAGCAAACTGGGCGTGATTCATTATCCTGTCACAGGTGAAACGCTTTTTGCACTGGAAGGCCAGGGATGTTTTTGCAATGATCAACGCTGTCAGGTTTCGACAGTTAATGAGATTGAGTCCGCATTGTTGGCGACATCCTATCCAAAACAAGTGATTCAACATTGGGGTGATGCCACTTTATCAGCCCTCATCCATTCTTCCTATCAACTGAGGACATGGGATTGCTATAGTTACTTAATTGTCGCCACCGGCCATGCGGAAGCATTTGTTGAACCGACCACCAAAATTTGGGATACCGCCCCCATCCTTCCCATCATACAAGAAGCGGGAGGGCGAGTGACGGATTTGGAATTTAACGAAGGACTGGAGATTAAACAACTTATCGTAACCAATGGCCATATACATGAAAAGGTGATCTCTCTCATCAATCAATCACTGGCAGCAGTTTCATAAACACACCAATTTTTTACACTTGTTTCTTTGGATAATAGAATCGTTCGAATCGATTCCTGCTCTTTTTGGCTCACGCCACGCTGTTCTAAAAAGGGAATGATTCCCCCTTCTTGTTCAATACGCTGAAAAACCACTTGTAACCATGCTTGATCGACATAATATCCGCGTTCGTTTGATAATAGATAATCATGCATGATTTCTTCGGGTTCCAATCCAAGAATTAAATATAACAATGCCGTGGTTATGCCGGTTCGATCTTTCCCGGCTGTGCAGTGAAATAGAAGAGGAAGGCGCTCCTCTTTCGCCATCTCTTTTAACGCTCCCGCAACAGAAGGAGCGTATGTGGTAATGATATCCAGGTAAACCTCTTCCAACGTGGGGAACCAACGTATATCGATGGGAAAATGAATATAATCCATGGTTTCATGGATGCAGTTCGAATCAGGGGCTTCCATCACCTCAACCTGCGAACGTAAATCAATAACGGTCTTTAATCCAAGGGACTTTAAAATCACGCAATCTTCCGGGGTGGCACCTGTTAAACGATCTGACCGAAAAATGAAACCCTTCCGTATCTTTTCGCCAGATTGAAGTTCTAAACCACCAATATCACGAACATTTCGTGGACCGGTCAGTTCAATCCATCTTGAGTTTTCTTGCGAATAAGGAGTATTAAAAAGGAATACGAAGAGAAGAACGAACGAGCATCTTAACGTGTTATAAACCATAGAATCTCCACCTTTTTATTTGATAATTTAATTGACCTTATGATGTTCACATCTATCAGATCGATCTGTAGATGCAAAGATTAAACATTCCCTTCCGGGTTTTCTTCGCCGGGGTAAGGAATTTGCTTGACAATCTCCCGTGCATCAGGTAGATCATTTTCAAAAACAAGGATTTTTGAATGCCCCATTTGTCTTTGAAACAAGCCGTTATAGTAATGATCATAAAAACTCTGCACCACAAATTTGATATTGGCATCTCGTAAAGCGCTTGTTATCTGAAATTCATGAACACCGTTTTCAGTCACACATAGATCAACCAGGTTTTGATTTTCCAAAGTCATGATGATACCTCATTCCTTGATTCAATTGATTCTACCACAATAATGTGGTGAAAACCATAAAAGGACAAAACTGTGAACACGACATTGCTATCCACGCCGGATCAAATTCAACACGTCGCCGATCAACTAAATAACGAATCCATTATCGCATTTGATACGGAATTTATTCGTGAAAAAACCTTCTATCCCGCGTTGGAAATCATTCAATTCGCCACTCTGGAAGAAGTTTGGCTGATTGACTGCCAGCCCTTTCGCAATCAATCTCCCCCCCATGATCTCTCCCCGATTTTGGATGTTTTGCAAAATCCCGATATATTAAAAGTAGTTCATTCAGCTCATGGCGATCAGGAAGCACTCTATACCAATTTAGGAGTGGTTGCCACACCCACTCTTGATACCTCAATCGCCGCGGGTTTGTGCGGCTATGGCGAAAATGTGGGATTGGCAAATTTGTTGAAATCCGTTATGAATGTCACCATTAAAAAAGGACATGCCCGAACCGATTGGTCTGCCCGGCCCTTGCCAACTCAACTGGCAAAATATGCCCGTGAGGATGTTCGCACGCTTGTACGATTGGGAAAAACTCTTTTGGATCAATTGGAAAATATGGGGAGAAAACAATGGGCACTGGATGAATCCGCCCGTTGGGAAGATCCTTCGTTATACGAATCCAATCCGGACTCAATCATCCAAAAACTGTCGCGCAATCACCGTATTAATGAATCCAATTATCCCATCATGGCCGAACTGGTAAGATGGCGTGAAGCACGCATCCGCGAGTTGAATATCCCCCGCCGATGGCTTGCAAGTGATGATATGCTTATAAACCTCTCGTGTGTCCGCCCCACTGATATTGATCACTTAAAAACCTTTCGAGGTTTAAGCAAAAGGGAACTCTCGAAATATGGCGGCCAAATCCTGGATGCCATCAAACGAGGTGAACAATCAACAGAAGAATTACCCATCTCTTCAAAACGTTCTTCACCCGCCAAACCAGAAGAAGCCAGAGCAATTGAACTACTGCGTTGTTTCATTGGTGTGCTGGCGTTGAAACATAACATTGCATTAACTTTCTTGATCAACTCCAATCATTACTTGCCTTTACTTCGACGCCATCCCCACACGGTTGATGAATTGATTGAGCGTGAACTGCTTTCCCCCAATGCGGCCAAACTCGTTGGACAGGATATTATCGATTTTCTTAACGGACGGCGTTCATTAGCTATAGATAATAGCTCCATCGAAATAATTGAAATCAAATCATGAAAAAATGATAATGTGAAAATTAGTTTGATATGACAGAACATAAGAACCTGATTTTTTATCGTAAGCTACTCATTGTTTCATGTTTATATTCCATTTTCGCTTTAGTTCCCTCCTTGACTATCGGCGATATCAATTCCCCCTCTGCATGGGATCTGTTTGAACAAAGCAAATACGCCATCCCCATTGATTCCCCCTCATCTTTTGATTCTGAAAAAAAGCCTAATGAACGTGTTTCTATAAATCAGACGAATGGCCTGCGGCTCGCCTTGCGGCGAAGTGGTATCTTATCTCTACGGACAAGTTCCAATACACTTCGTTTAGTTGTTTATAAACAGGATTTGAATTGGCAGGCGGGTAAAGATTCATTACCCATCACCCTTTCTGATACATTTGGGCAAATAATCTTTGAAACAGTCATTGAAGATGATGGCGATGAGAACGCCTCGTTTATTCGAGGTTCACTGCAGACAGAGCAATTCGATATCCCCCTCCCTTCCTCAGGCCTATATCAAATCACCGCGGATGGCAGCCGGGATCAGCAATTCTTCATTCAAACCGATGCTGACAGCCAGGCTTACCACACTCCCCTTGAGTTGATTGATCCATCAAAAAGCATCGATCTCTTTTTCCAGGCCCCCCCTGAGACTGTGGAAATTACCCTATCCACCATGCATTTTGCTGGATTAAACCAAACCATTACTGTCTTCGATGAAAATGATCAACCGGTTAACAGCGTCTCTATCGATGAAATCAATAAGTCCTATATTCTTTCTTTTAAGGTTCCAACAAAAACCAGAGGTTCACGATGGCGCTTAAATATCCCCAAACAAGATATACTGCTGCAATCAACACACATCAATTATTGGTTTTTATCAAAAGAGGATCATTTCGATTTCGATCAATTCGAAAATTTAATCCAACCCAATAAGTTGGAATTATACGCCATTCCCGGGATGCGAATCCCTTTCCGATTCGAAATCGAAAACCAGCAACCCACACCGCTTAATCTATCGTTTATAGTCAATGCAATTGACCACTCCAATTGGACTACAATCCCTCCCAAATCACCGCAGGTTATTCCATCCGCATCACGCTCGGTTGTATATTTTTCCATTGATGTACCTCAAGATATCCCCCTTGACACGACATCGTCATTCCAAATCGATTGGCTTGATCATGAAAAAGATAAAATCCTGGTCTCTTCTCTAGCCGTCGTTCATGTTACTCAAGCGGTTCCACTGCCATCCTCTCATGATCATATTTTCCTAACCCAGGAGCGATTGGAGCAAATCAGACAAGCCGGAAGGCAAGGCGCTGATTATCAACGCACCATTTATGACAACCTTATCCAATGGGCGGATCAAATCATCCAGGACGACTTAAAGGTGCCAGAGGAAGAGGGAGGCTGGTTTAGTAACTATATTTGTGATGGCATTGGAGACGGCGATGATGATCCTGATGACGGAACCGGTGCGTCACTCATTTTTGATCCCAACCGTCCCGGCTTTTATATCTCACCCGTCGATGGCCGCCGTTATCATGGCCGCCGCTATGAGCGGGGTTGGCTGGGCCATTATCATTTTGAAATGGGAAGCCGCTTAAAACAACTGGGGATCGCCTATGCCTTGAATCCCAAACCTGAGTATGCCAAAAAAATTCGCGGGATGCTATTGGATTATGCCAGCCGCTACTTATCCTGGCCCTTGGATGATTTCCAGGATCGTCCATCCCAGCGAGCGGCACGCATTTTAACCGATACCTTGGGTGAAGCCAGCTGGCTGATTCCCGCCATAATGGCTTACGATTTTACTCGGTTATCCCCCCATTACTCTCCTGCCGATCGCACCCACATTGAACTCAATCTTATCCAACCAGTCGTGAACATCATTCGTAAAAATCCCATGGGAATTACCAACTGGCAATCATGGCACAACACTGCCATTGCCTTTGCTGGTTATCTCTTTGAAGATGAAAACTTGTTGGATGAAGCCCTTCATGGAAGAAACGGCCATGAATTTCTGAAATACAATGCCATCCGTGATGACGGGCTTTGGAACGAAGGCTCTCTTGGATATCACTTTTTTGCCTTAATCCCAATGAACCTGTTGCTCGAAAGTTTGGAATCTCATAGCCAGCATGCCTTTGATGAACGCATTCAGGCGGCCTACTCCTCTGTGATTGATGTAATGCACCCCGATGGACGGTTCCCAGCCTTGAATGACGCTTCCGCCCAGCCCATTTGGAGGCTGGCCTTTCATTACGAACATGCCAATGCCCATTACAACGATTCCCGTTTCGATGAAACCTTGACGTTTGTGTATGATCAATTGGGCTATGCCCGTAATTCCATGGAGGCGTTATTTTTTGGAAGCGGATACACACCCTTGTCACTTCAAAGGCAAAGCAGCCTTAAAGATAAAATGGGACTATCCATATTACGTAACCAGCAAGCCACCAATCCCCAAATGGCATTGATGGATTACGGCCCTCATGGGATGATTCATGGCCATTTTGATAAACTGCACCTTTCCTATTTCAGTGTTGGGGACATATGGTTACCCGATATTGGCACCGGCTCTGTTATTATCCCTGAATTTGCAGGGTGGTTTCGAAACACCATTGGCCATAACACCATCATGCTTGGTGAACAATATCAAAATGAAGATACGGAAGAAAACCGGTCCATTGAATTATACCATACCACTTTCCCTGAATTACAAATCATGCAAGCTTCTTTTGGACCGCCGGTTTATCCTAACAACTCAAACGTTCGACGCACTATTATGAATATCCATTCAGGTTACTCAGTCGTCATTGACGATATCCAAAGCAACGTCACTCCCTTTGATATCATATTTCATGGTGCTGGTGATATATATTCCTCCATTCCATTCACCTTCCTGAACGACAATCCCTGGGAAAATTCACTTACCGGTTATCAGTTTCTTGATCCACCCCGACTATTCAATGGCTCTCCACCACCTGCTTTACTAACAATCGAGTCATCGAACACGGTTTCCCTTCGTTTTGAAAAGGAGTACGGATTCAACGATCCCTTTGAAAATGTGGATGACTGGTCAGGTAATATCGCTTTGAACGATACACCTCAGCAAGGTCGCCATGCATTGGATTGGGTAATCGTACCTCGTCCATTTCAATCCATCCGTAAAGAGTTCCAATTCATTGAAGAAACCACCATACCTGATCGCCTTGTATTTGATTACAAAATCGAAGCATCCACCTTTGCCCGCTTCGTCTTACAGGTAAATAACCCACCCACACTAAACAATGCCCAGTGGACCATCACCACAGGTGATCGGGTTCCTATTAGCCAATGGCTTCAGGCTGACATCGATTTAACCAATCCACAAAGTTCAAGTAACCATGGTTTATCAAAACATGTAATTCAGTTCTTCTTGACCGGAGCGGAAAACAGCAGCAATGCCTTCCATATCCTGATCGACAACCTGCGTGCTTATCGAAATGGAGAGCAACTGCCACAAGAAAAACGAGGATTAAATCTCCTGTTCCCGGGGGGGCAACCCACCCAATATTATCTTGCCTCAGGGCCATCGTCCAATCCCCCTCGTACACATCCAGTCATACTGGCTCGGCGATCCAATTTACGATCCACCCGGCATATAAGCATATTGCAACCCTATGTGCGGGATTCCACACCATTGGAGGTTATATCTCAAAATGAAAATACCATCCAATTTAAAAGGGGTGAAACAATCCAGGGGGTTGAATTTAACCCACAATCGCTCTCTTATGCCTGGAATTCAATTAATTCCAACTCAGGCCTCTTTGAGTTTATTCTCATAAACACGGCTGTGAACCAGGGAAAAAATTGGGCTTACCAGGCAAACACAGAAACCTCCATTTCTCTTAAGGCAACAAAATTATTCAATGATCGTTTGATACTCTCCTATCACAAACCAGAAGAGGTTAACGATCAAATGGAGTTTACTCTTCCTGCACCTGTTGAATATGTTTTTATTGATCAGCAGCCCGTTGAAACAATTGACGTAAAAATGAACCAACTAATCATCTACAATCTCCCAACCGGACACCATGAAATCCAAATTCTCCTCTCCGCTTCAACTCTGGTCGAGGAATGGTATGCTTACCAGGATACTTATCATTTCTTGAAATGATTGTGGCAGCCCAACTTTTACGAAAAATGTAAACATAGGTTCGCCTCCTAATGTCATTAACTCAAAGGGAGGGCGAGGCTTCCGCCGAGCCGTTTTCACGTATAACGGCTCATCAGGAGATTCGCCCTCCCTATTCAACGTTCCAATTTGTTCCTAAATTAATGACATTGGGGGTTGCCTAATGTGTCAATCCATTGTTAACACAATCTACTCAAATAAATATAAAACCATGAAAAATATACTCAACAAATTTTATTCGGTTATATCACAACATCCCAAATCCTATAGTATTATTCTCCTTACTTTTATTGCTGTTCATATACATTTTTACAGTTTGGGGGGGGAATTCATAACCAACGATTACCGGTTATGGCAGTTTTTGGATATCGAACTTCTACGTAATCACTTGCTACAAAGTATCTGGTATCTTCACATGCAGCCACCTCTGTTCAACTTTTTCCTGGGTTTGGTAGAAAAGGTTTCATTTGGTTTTACTCACATGGTTTACCCCATTGTTTATGTGGGATTGGGATTGGGTACCGCAGTGGCACTCTTTCACCTCTGCATGAAATTTAAAATCCACCCCGTGATTGCCGTAACGACTGTCCTATCGTGCATAATTTCCCCATCCTGGATGCTTTACGAACAATGGCTAATGTATACCTTTCCCATCCTGGCTTTACTTACCTTTGCCGCGCTGCAAATGCACACCTTTATGTCTACTGGATCAACCAAACATGGCATACTCTTTTTTATTCTGTTGATTTTACTTGTTTATCTACGATCCATTTTTCATTGGCTCTGGTTTGTGTTTGTGGTTGCAATTGTATGGTCCTATGTTGAGGGAAAGCGAATGAAGGTACTCACATTAGCGATCATCCCCTTCATCCTTGTGATGGCATTGTTTGCAAAAAATGCCTATGTATTTGGATCATGGTCCAGCAGCAGTTGGTTGGGGCCAAATCTATTCAAAATGACCCGGACCGTTCCCAACGCCACAAAACGTGAACTGCTGCTAAAAAGCCGCATTTCCAATCTTAGCTTCGTGCAGCCTTTTCTGCCTGTCAGCACTTATGAGAAATTCATCAATTCGCAGCCCTGGGGAATTCCTGCGTTGGATCAGGCACGAAAAAGTGATGGGGATGTTAATTTCAATCACCATATCTTTATCAAAGTAAACCGTCGATACCTGGATGAATCACTCGCCATGATTAAAGCCGCTCCAGGCGACTATTTTAATTTGATTAAACAATCATGGCGCCGTTATTGCCATCCTGCCTGGAGTTATGAATTCTTTATCCATCAATCCCCCTCTTATCTCAACTATATTTCAAATCTTAATGATTGGCTGTTTGGGTGGGAGGACATCGATTTTTCCAAAGCATCCCATAACACCAAAGTGCATCCTAACGGTACATTTATATGTTGGCTTATCCCCCTGGCGTTTTTGTTTTGGATTATTCTTATAGCAGCCCCCTCTCGTTTCAGCAAATTGACTCGGGCAGACCATGCCGTGTTAGCCTTTTGTGCGTTCAATCTATTTTTAGTGACCTTCGCTGCCATTTTCTTATTGCGCTACGAAAATTTCCGCCTTCGCTTTACTTTAACGCCTTATTATGCTTTGCTTTTTGCTCTATTTTTGGATAGGGTGATTGCATTTATCTCAACATTTAAGAAGAAGGAATCCAAATCCTGACTCCCAGGGAATAGACATTAAGCGGATGATCCATTAATATAAAATCAGTTTTTAACTCGGGGAGGATTCAATGTCGAAACAAATCAACCGGCGAAGTTTTGTAAATACCCTGGCTTTGGGCACAGCTGGCTATAGCGCCTTGAATGCATTGGCACCTTCGGCTTCAGCGCAACAAAAGAAGAAACCGAATGTTATCATCATTTTTATCGATGATCTGGGGTATGGAGACCTTTCCAGCTTTGGCTCACCCTACATCGAAACCCCAAATATTGACCGTATCGGACGCGAAGGTATTCGCTTAACCGATTTCTATTCATGCTCGTCTGTATGTACCCCTTCTCGAGCAGGCCTTTTAACCGGACGTTACCAGGTTCGATCTGGTATTGTCAGGGTGTTGTTCCCACGCGATGAAGTCGGCATGCCGGATAGTGAAATAACCGTCGCCGAAGCGATGAAAGAACAAGACTACGCCACTGCCTGCGTTGGAAAATGGCATCTTGGCCACCTTCCCCCGTTTAGACCTATGCGGCATGGATTTGATTACTATTACGGTATTTTATACAGCAATGACATGAAAAACGTGCAAATCTTCCGCAATGATGAGGTCGTGGAGGATGATCCCGTCGATCAATCCCTGATAACCAAAAAATACACTCAGGAATCAGTAAATTGGATACGGGAACATAAAGATGAGCCTTTTTTCCTATACCTGGCTCATACCATGCCTCACGTTCCTCTCTTCGCTTCGGATGAGTTTAAAGGGACCTCCAAACGTGGATTGTATGGCGATGTGGTCGAAGAAATCGATGCGGGCGTAGGCGATATATTGGATACCCTCGATGAACTGGATTTGGCCAACGATACCTTTATCTGCTTCACCAGCGACAACGGCCCCTGGCTCAGCAAAAAAGAACGCGGTGGCTCAGCCGGTCCGTTGCGTGACGGCAAGTTTTCTGTGTATGAAGGCGGTGTCAGAGAGCCATTTTTAGCTCGCTGGCCCGGTGTTATTCCTGCTGGTAGCCTCTCACACGAACCGGCAATCACCTTGGATTTATTTGCCACCAGCATAAAAATCGCTGGCGGTCAAATTCCCGATGATCGTCCCATTGATGGCAAAAACATCCTTCCTTTATTACAAGGAAAAGAAAAATCACCTCATGACATTCTCTATTTTTATAAGGGCAACAAGTTAAGCGCTATCCGTAAAGGAAAGTGGAAACTTCACTACCAACCCGGTCAACCAATCGAAAAAGCGGAACTGTATAACCTCCATTTGGATGTTTCCGAAAAATACAACGTCGCCAAAAAGAATCCCGAGATACTCAAGGAAATGGTCTCCCATGTGGAATCATGGGCTTCGGATGTAATCCCTAAAAAACTTGAACCTTAGGTTTGCTTGAGTGAAAAGTCATTTCGTATGATGAAAAACTTTATCCATGTTTGTTGTATCAAACTGTAGGGAAACAATGAGGGATTATTCAATGCTATCCCCACACGAGATAAGAGCAAACAGATAAGTAAATATTCCTGTATGAATTTGTAATAATGATTATAATAATTCATATAAATGAGATTGAGGTTAATTAAATGAAAACTATTTCACCATTATTAATTGCGGAAATGCCTATCGAGGAACGGATTAAGTTAGTCGAGGCTATTTGGGATTCTATTGCTGAAATGCCTGAGGCGGTTGAAATACCCGACTGGCATAAAGAAGAATTGAAAAAAAGACTTGAAGACTATTCCACCAATCCAGAAGAAGGATCATCCTGGAAAGATGTAAAAAAACGACTATGAAAATCATGGTCTTAATGCTTTGATTTTATCTTCTAACAGGGAACACATTATCCCACACTGCCGAACAAATGAATCCAATACCCGAAAGCGAGAACGCAGTTTCTCATCGAGGATTTCATCTTCATTTTCCAACTGCAAGGTCTGCCAGCGGCTGTCTTCGTAATCAAAGTGAGCTTCCTGAAGCAATTCATTAAGCAGTTCCAGCGCTTCCTCATGTTCTTCCGAACATTGATTGATGGTCTGTTCCAGTTTTTGTAATAAATTCTGTTTCTCTCCTCTATTCAAGGATGCGAATTCATCGGGAGATGACAAATTCAACCCTTCACGGGCCACTTCACCAAAGCGCTCTATTTTGGTGTAAGCTTCATACAAAATACGGCGCAGATCAATGATATCTTTTTTGGCACGATAGGATTGATGAAGCATGGACAGTTGCTGAGCAATATCACGAAGCCCCGGTTTAATTTCCATTAATAATGATAATAACCGTGTGGTTATCGAACCATTGATTACTGCCCCTGAACTCGTGTTAAACACAGGAATGCCAAAACGAGCGATTTCATGTTCCAACCATTGCCGGTAAAGATAAAGCGTTTCGCTGGTTGGCACTTTTCCACCATCCACAGAGTTTACCCAATGGGCCGCATCGCTGTCCTGTGGCATCTCTTTATCATCAAAAATGGTTCCTGAAGCATAGCGTTTATCCTCCGTAAACGCTAAATCCTGCCCCACTAACACGATGGGACGGCATCCCAAACGGGCCAAAATATGGAATGCTACCACCGCCACACTGCCAGGACCATACACATCCCCCTTATAGTCGATGGTTGATTGAAGCCATAAATAAAACGAATTTCCACTCTTTTGTGGCACTGGGACCTGCCCCAATGGCGCCGGTTTCCCCAGTATCTCTGAGGTGGTTCGCCACGAAGCCAAAAATACCCGTGGATGAAAATGGCGTATAATTTCAGGATGAATACGTGGATCCGCAATGAGATAGGTTTCATTGGAGGGTTGATCATCCTTAAATGAACGCAAATTACGGTCCTGATGATCCATGGTAAACACGATATGAGGCCGTATCCCATTTTTGCGTAATATGGGATAAGCGGTATTGACACAGGCAATCAGCATCTGATCCTGCGCATCTCTAAGAGTTGTTAGTTCGTTTTCCAGCGAGGGGCCAGCCGACGCCAAAGCGGCAGGGATATGCTGAAAATGATGAAAAAGGCTGTTTACTCCCGGATAATTAACCAACGCATCGGCATTGGAAACGGTGTGAATAACCACATTATTGCCATGCTCAATCCGGGAATTACGATACATAAGTTCACGCTGCAAGCAATTTCGCCAAAATTCCGTGAATTGCGTGGGGTAATCAGGCCGGCAGCGCCGCAACAATGGATTCACCAACACATGGTAAGAGAGTGACAAAAACCGCGACCATTTCAACTCCTCTCCGATGCTATTGATCGCTTTCTCCAACCCCTGGCCGATATACAATTGAACCCGTTCATCCCCGGCTAATCTCGATAAATCAACATGGGCAAAGGCGGTAAAAAACAACAAGGGATCAGGATCAACAATCACCAATACACCATTTTTAGGCAGTCGATCCAATATATGGTGCGCATAATAACCCAAGCCAAATCCCAGCAAAATAACCGCATGATCTTTTTCAGCATTAAATGGACTGCGTTCTAACCATGAATTGATTTCACTCTCAGGATTAGATGTGGCAAACAAAGATTGAGAAGTTTGGGAGGTTGTAAATATTTGAACGTTTTTATAACGCTCATCCACCGCTTCCAAAGGATAAAGGCGTCCTTCCACTTTGGGAGCCAGATCAGAAATGGTCTTGGCTAACTCAGGGTTACTCCTTCTTATGATGTTTAAATTTTTTTCGAAGAAGAAACCTTGTTTCATGCTATTCAATCCTTAATCTCACTTCGCATTATAATTTCATTCTTTCCCCATTCAGCCTGTTCTTTACTCACAAGCTAAAAATATCCATCTGACAAAGTGTTACGATTATAAAATAAAATTAAGCCTAAAATGTACTCTACCGTTAACCTTCCCCCTTTCAAAGGAGCAAGGGAGATTGATTAATTTACACTCTCATTTTTAATCCATGATTTTTAATTGATGGTGAATAACTTGATTTATCGAGACAATTTTCATCTCATTTTCACACACCAACGACCAGCCATTAAGGTGATGTTTGGAATATACTAAAACAAACAAAGGGTATTTTTCAATCCGAAGAGATTTCTGGATTGAGGTTGAAGTAAGAAAGCTGAGGATTTGTAGACAAAAGGTATACTTACCAAAAATCAGCCAAATCGTCGCGCAATTCCGTAAAACCATCCTCAGGCCATCTTGTAATCTCTGCATCGAGATCCAAAATCGCCCAGTCGGACATCAAAATATCCTGACGATTGGTAGGATCCAGGTCACTATACCAAGGCTGGCTAAAAGAAAATGTTTGAACATCCTTTGAGGCACAACCACTGAATACAAAAAGCAGCCCAACTGTTAGAATCATCAAAATCCGCATAGTAAACCACTCTTTCTTAGACTATTCGTAAAGGGTCAGCCGTTTGAGTACCATTCCCCTCCCAAGACTAGGAGGGGCTAGGGGAGGGTTGATAAGAAAACGTTGATTAATCCCTTACTAATCTTCCCCATTTCATTGAAGGAATAGTGAGGTCGATTTTAAGTTTTCATTCCATTACGACTTCACCTGACTGACACGTTACGACTATTCAGATTGTAATATTAATTCATCGTTCCATGTTAAAAACGATACCAACGTTTACCGTATCTCAATAGAACGACAGGAAAAAACCTCTCTCTATGATAAACGGTTCTAATGCTGGTGATGGTTATCGTGCTGGTGATTATTATCCTGACGTGTCATCCACCAATGCAATCCCCACACATCACCCACCAACAAAAACATGATAATCCCAATCAACCAGAGATTCGTAAAACCATAAAAGAAATGGGCCAATAATATGTAGACAATGGTATAAAATCCAATCGCCACTGCTGAACACATAAGCCATTCACGTTTGTTATCCATCATAACCACCCCAAAACATATAATTCATCTATTTGTTAACAAAAAGCTTATTATTCAATATATCCGACACTACGCAATCGCTCCAGGTATTGCTCCATCAATTGCGTGTCATCTTGGTTGGAAAAATGGACCGGTTGGTATTTTTCCACATAGTTTACCTTTTTCTCTTTTTCAAAGGCCTGTTGCAATACCGATCCACTCAACTCCCGGCTGAGAGGCAAGTCAAGTATCGCTAGAAATGTAGGCGCTATATCCAATAAATCAGCCCCTTTAATTTCATTCCCCTTTTTAACATCCGGTCCTGCAAGAATCAAAATCCCCTCGGGATGGTGATTCCCGGAAAATGTACGTGCAAAGAAAAAGCGGGAGGTAGGATAGGTTTTCTCATTAATGACCATTTCATCCTGCTCCAATACTGGTGATTCTGGATGCCAACTTAAGGGGAAATTGGTGCGAACATGCAAACTGCCATCCGATTGTTTTTGAACCCGGAAAACATTATCCCCACTCTCTTTAAACACAATGGACTCAATCATTTCAGTAATATTATCAATAGTTTCTTCGCTCGTATCGGCAAATGCTTCCAACACCATTCTGCGGCTCATAAAAAAGGTGTTAAAATGGCCATAAGCATCCAAAGCTTCCATCAGTTCAGGGATGTCAATAAAAAATTGGCGTGGCAAAGCCGTATCCGCCTTCATCCCATGATCGGACAAAATCATAACATAAGTTGATTCAGGGAGTTTCGATAATATACGCCCAAACGCCTCATCCGCTTCTTCGTAATAATTGCTAATCACATCCGAAAAGCGATACTTACGATTCTCCACCTCTTCAAACGCTTCCGGCTCCATATAATGCCAAAAGCGATGCCCCAGTTTATCGGTTCCATAAAGCGTAAATGCTGCCACATCAGGGGTTTCCTGGCGCATTAAGGCTAAAAACATATCGGTTTGCAACCGGACCTCATTCGTTAATTTGGCAGCAAATCGCGCCTCTTCTGATAATCCCCATTCATCCCACAAATAGAACCACAACATTTGTTCAATACTACCCAATCCTGCCCCATGCAACGCACATCGAAAAAGCGAAGAAAGCGGTTTATATTCTCCACCATATTGCCCCTGCTCCAAAATCACTTCCTGCACACATGAATATTCCGGTGGAAACGCTTCTGGCCCATGCGCCATCCATGAGGGTATATCAAACGCAAATCGATGACTCGGCGGCCAAGTCAATAACCACGAAAATAATCCAACTCGCAATGATCCCAATCCACACAAGTCCCACACTCTCGGTGATTTAAGATCATTCTTGGTGGAGAAAAATCCTTCCACCCCATGTTCATCCGGTTCGCGCCCGGTCGAAATACTCGCCCATAAAACCGGCGATAACATCGGATCCAAACTTGTTAATATCCCTTTCGCACCCCGATCGCAGAGTTCTTTTAAATACGGCATTCTCTCCTTTTCCATCAACGGATCCATCAGATTCCAAGTCGCTCCATCCAGCCCCAAAACCAGCAATTTGGGAGGGTTAATTTCATAATTGTTACTTCGATAACCCAAAGCAAACATAAATAACCCTAAATACAAAATAACAAAAGAAATTATCGATTGTATAAATACACGAACCGATCCCACTTTTTCTATCAATGAAAATGTATCCTTCTCCTTTTTCAAAAAATGGGTCACAAAACAGAAAAAACAAAAAAGCATTGCGATAATTAAACTTACAGCAAAACAACTCAGCAAGGAAAGCAAAGGCAATGTATCAACAAACCCAGGATTCACTATACTTATTCCTATACATGCCAATAAAAACATTATAAGAGGGATCAATAAGCTAACACGAAGCAGTGCAAAAGTTAGATAGCGAGATAGAAACATAGTTCACCCGTTTTCAAATAATAATTTTCTCTTTATTCCACAAACAATAAATATATATTCCAAAGCGTAAATTATTGTTATTATTTGCCATTCAATAAACCAGTGATTCGCTAGAATTCTTATAAAAAATGGCAAAAATAACTGGGTTTTGAACGTTGCCAAAATACCATACTAGCGCCTATAATATAACAAGATAATCAACCTTTGTGCGGACGTAAATGTATAAATTCAGTTAATCCATCAAATGGGAATTCAGCCGCAACTAAGGCAATTCTTATGATTCGCTGGACCTAAATATAAATAAGTGGCTGAAAAACATGAATATGTCAGCGGCCAAATCGAAATTTCCAAAAACGTCCCCAAAAAAGCAATCTTCGAATACAAAAAAACAAGAAGAGAAGCGGAAATCTTCTGTTTCATCAAAGTCCCCTTCCAAATCAGAAACCATCTCTAATAAAAAAACATCCACGAAAAAAAGCGTCCAAAAAAAAGCGGTTGAGAAAAAAACGGTTTCAACCCGGAATAAAAAAGCCGATCAAAAAACCACTAAAAATAAATCAACCACCACTTGCAAGAGTAATATAAAAAAGACCACCCCCAAGAAAAAATCCTCACACATGGTGGTTCCTGAATTTCCTACCACCAAATGGGGGGAAAGCAGCGTCCTATCATTTGAAGCCACCCAAAACCTACCCCCCACAAAATTAACCAGCATCGCCGGTGGTTTCGTGTTTCATGACGATAAATTAGTCCTCGCTAATATCCCCGGTCGGGGATGGGAAATTGTCGGCGGACGCATTGATGTCGGTGAATCACCAGAAAATACCTTTCGCCGCGAGGCCATGAACCAACTGGGCTGCACCCTCTCACATATCGAAATGCTGGGAGTAATGCGAATTGAACATTTAGGCCCCGAGCCCCCCAATTGCCCTTATCCCTTCCCAGTCGGATACGGGATTCAATTTATCGGTATTGTGGATGAATTTTTCAGCTCGAGCGGAGGTGCGCAATCATTAGGACGCTCATTAATCTCTCCTGAAGGATTCAAAAAACACTATTACGATTGGAACGAATATTACGACGCCGTCTTTCGCTACGCCTATGAACGATACATGAAATTAAAGAAAAAGTTGAAACTTTAACCTTTACTATTACCTTCGTTCTTCCCCTCTAACATCCAACACATCCCGAAGCCCTTCACCCAACAAATTGAACGCCAAGACCGTTATAGCTAACGCCGCCCCAGGGAAAAAACAGGCCCAGGGGGCCTCACGCATGGCGCTGGCACTATAGTTAATCATGCTCCCCCAGCTGGGAGCGGGTGGACGTGCCCCCAAACCAAGAAACGACAATCCCGCCTCCGCCATGATGGCCTGTGCCAGCCCCATAGTCCACCAAATCAGAGCGGGTGCATAACTGTTCGGCAATATATGGCGAATCATAACCGAAATATCTGAAGCCCCAAACGCTTTGGCGGCCATCACATAATCCCGTTCCTTGACCACCATCACCTGCGAACGCATAAGCCGGGCCATGCTGGCCCACATCACCGCACTCAAGGCGATAAATACCGGCAAGAGGCCATTGCTTTCCTGAGCCCAATGCCATTCGGAAAACAAAATAGCCACCGCAATAACCAATAGCAAAAAAGGGAACGCCATTGTGACATCCACAATTCGCTGCAAAATCAAATCCGTCTTGCCCCCGTAATAACCGGATACTAATCCCACCACCACACCAATTAGCAATCCCATGGTGCGGGTGGTCACACCGATCCCCAGCGATATACGAGTACCATGTAACACCCGCGAAAAAATATCCCTCCCCATCTCATCCGTGCCAAACCAATGTTTCCACGAAGGCGATTCATAACGTGCCCGCAAATCAATCTCATCGGGGGCAGACACCGTTAAAAGAGGGGCAAAAATGGCCGCTAAAATCAGCACCACGGCGATAATACCACCGAACAAACTATAAGGATGATTAATGGCTGCTTTCATAAATGTGAGATAATAAATCCTCAACAATTAACTATCATATCGAATTCTTGGATCCAAATAAGCGTAAAGCAAATCAACAATCAAATTGATCACAATAAAAATAAGCGCAAAAAACAAAACCGCTCCATTAATGACAGGGTAATCCCGCTGGGCAATCGCCGTCACCACAAACCGCCCCAAGCCCGGCCATGAAAAAACCTTTTCCGTCAACACCGAACCTGACAAATAACTGGCAAAATCCAGCCCAATGATCGTCACAATCGGAATGATGGCGTTGGCAAATGCATGCTTAAAAATCACTCGAACCGGCCCGGCCCCTTTGGCGCGCGCGGTGCGCAAATAGTCTTCATTCAATACCTCCAACATACTCGCACGCGTCATTCGAGCCAAAAAAGCAACCGACTGCGTGCCCAGGGCAATCGCGGGGAGAATCAAATAACGAATATCCAACCCGGCAAATCCCGATGGAGGCAGCCACTTCAACCAGATACTGAAGAGATAGATCAACAGCAATCCCAGCCAAAAAACCGGCGTGGAAATCCCCAACAAAGCAAGCACCATCGCAATGCGATCGTACAACGTATTGGGAAGCAATGCGGAAAAAAGCCCCGCAGTCACCCCCAAAACCACCGCCACCACCATCGCCGAAAAAGCAAGCATCATGGTATTCGGAAATCGTTCCAAAATTAATGACAAAACCGGGCGTTGGCTGTCATACGATAATCCCAAATCACCTTGCACAAGGTTATATAGGTACTTCCCAAATTGCACATGCAATGGATCATCAAAACCATAACGCTCCCGGATTTGCTGACGATATTCCTCACTGGCACGCTGACCCGCCATGGCATCCGCCGGATCACCAGGCACCATGCGGCTCAAAAAAAAGGTGATAGTCACCACCCCCAGCAACACAGGGATCATCAATAACAAACGCCTGTATATATACATCAACATGCTTTATAACTCACACACCCGCTTTCAAAGCAGAAGGATCTCTATCTATGATTTTCTCATCCAAATATCGCGTACCGTTAAATACCAATGGCTCGGTATAATTCTTCAGCCAGGGTTGATGAACCTCATATTTGGCCTGATGCCATAAAAACAAAGCGGGAGATTTTTCATAAATCAACGCATCCGCGGTTTCCAATAATTGGTTGCGTTTCTCCACCTTCATTTCCCGCTGCGACTGCTCTATCAAGGCATCCACCTCAGGATCATTAAAACGCGACATATTACCCGAACCAATTTGCGATGAGTGAAACAACGGGAAAAGGTAATTATCCCCATCAGGATAATCCGCATACCAATTACGCCATCCCATATCAAACCGCCCCTCTCGCAAATATTTGCGATAAGTAACCCATTCCAATTGATGGAGTCTTGCAGTAATCCCCAACCGCTTCCAAAGCGCCTGAATCACTTCACCCGTGGTTCTTATAAAACTCTCATTATAGGGAAATACAATATCCACTCCGCGCTGAGGTAAATCGGTTTGATGAATGATCGCTTTGGCCTGTTCTGGATCATAAGGGATTTTCTCTGCCCCCTCACGATAACCCGCTAACCCGGGTGGTATAGGCCCATGACTCACCGTACCCGCCCCCACACGCACACATTGCAAAACCAGCGGTGTCTCAACCGCCATACAAAACGCCTTGCGTATCGCCGGATCATTGAGTGGAGGCCGCTCGCAATTAAACACCAGCATGTCTGTATTAAGCATGGGAAACAGCATGGTATACCGCTTCCATTGCGGATGAGTACGCCAGCGTTTGATTTCGGGAATAGGAACCCGGTCAATCACGCTAACATGCCCCGATTCAAACTCTGCTATAGCGGTGAAGGGGTTGTTGATAATACGCATTTTCAATTTAGGCATCGCCGGTTTTCGTCCCCAATAAGCTTCATTCCGCTCCAACGCAATATATTGATCATGCCGCCATTCACGCAATACCCACGGCCCACTGCCCACAGGACGTTCACCAAAAGGTCTATTCTCTTTTTCCGCTTTTTCGATCTCCTCCCCCGGAACAATCGAAGCAGCCGGCATCGCCAATAGATTGATAAACGGGGCAAATGGTTGATCAAGAATAATGGTTAACCGATGATCATCTTCAATCTCAATCCGTTCAATGCGCTCCAACACCCACGCCGACGAGGAAGCCATCGAAGGATCAAGCACGCGCTCAAACGAGTATTTCACATCATCAGAAATGACTGTTCGTCCGTTTGAGAATCGTGCCTTGGGATTAAGTTGAAATGAATATCGCGTTCCATCATCAGATACATTCCACTGGCTGGCCAGGTCCGCTTGGATGCTCGCCCTTCGGTCAAAACGCACCAGATTGGAAAAAATCAATCCAATGAGTTTCCCATCCAGCAAACCCCACGAGCGGGCAGGATCCAAAGTGGCGGGATCATTGATATCATAAAACACCAGCGTATCCGGTTCGGGTGGAGGGGAAAAGAAATGTTTGGCTGAATCCGTCCCTCCACACGATGAAACCAGCACTCCACTGCCCACCATGGATAAAAACTGACGCCGTGAATATTTATTTGCAAAATACTGCATGCGTTTTAACTAATGATTATGGAGCGATATTAACGTTTTTCTCACCCTTTAACGCCTTGCTGACATTGGTGAAAAAGCCACGGTATATGTCGGATTTCTGTGCATTCTCCCGACGTGGATGAACCGCATTGCTAAGCAATATCGCCGCCGCTTTATTTTCAGGATCAATATACATCATGGTTCCCGTAAATCCGGAATGGCCAAAGGCCTTGGGAGAAGGCAGTCCCCCGATCCCACTAATAGTGGCGGCATCATCCATTCCCCACCACCCCAGTAATTGTTTTCGGTTACTTAGAAATCCTGAACCGTTTTTTATCGGATCATCCTTGATTTGTGAGGTCAACATGGTATCGATGGTGTCTTCTGCCAAAATCCGGATTCCGTTAAACTCCCCTTTGTTTAACAGCATTTGGGCAAAAATAGTCAAATCATTCGCCGTGGAAAACAATCCCGCATGGCCGGAAACCCCACCTAAAGCACGAGCATTTTCATCATGCACAATGCCTTTTAAAGCTTGATCACGAAGCGCGTCATATTCAGTGGGCGCCGCATGCAAGCGCTCTTTTAACCAGGGAAGGTATTGAGTCTCATCCATTCCCAGTGGATCAAAAATATGCGCTTTGGTAAAACGGTCCAAGCGCTGGCCGGATATCTCTTCAACCAGCCGTCCCAAAGTAATAAAACCCAGGTCGCTATAAATACGCTTTTCCCCAGGCTTGTATTCCAGGTTAATCTCCTCATCGATCATTCGGAACACTTCTTCCCGATTGACACAAATTTGATAAAAGGGATACCACGAAGGCAAGCCGGATGTATGAGTTAACAACTGCCGCACAGTTACCTTGCCTTTTCCCCGTGAGGCAAATGAAGGAATATAATCGGCAACCGTCCTATCAAAATCAATCTTCCCCTGTTCATACAAAATCATAATGGACGTATTGCAAGCCACCATTTTGGTTAGGGAGGCCAAATCAAACAGAGTGCTTTCCAACATACGGCGCGTCACCGGTTGATAACTGATTTTTCCGGTATCCGATGAGCGGTAGATGATATAATCCTCCATATTCCCCATCGCTTTTCGCGCCACGATATGGCCATCCTTGATAACCGTCCCCACAGCCCCGGGTGCACCTTTACCTAGAATTACCTGCGTGACACGGCTAAATGCCCCATTGATAAACTCTACATCCATCCCCACATCCCATGGGTTAGCCCAGGGAAGAGGATCATCAGCCGTTTGCCCAATAATCGGGATTAAAACCATAAACAAGATAATGATTAATAAACGTTGAAGCATCAATTCACCTCGCTTTTACTTTTTGTCCAAAGCCAATCGACGGCATACGCCGTCAATATGGCACTTGCCGCCCCTGCCGGAACAAACCATGTCCAATTGAATTCCAAAAGGGCAAATATGATAACCACTTGCACCCCTTCAATCATCCCTATCATAATCGCAAATTGACTGCGAAAGGAGGTAAATATCCCCATCAAAAACGCCGCCAATAAGCTGCCATAGGTAAAACTAGGGATTTTTAGCCCGGTTTCCAAAATATTATCAGACCCGCTGGCCATCACCGCGATCAGGATCAGTACAACGGTCCAGATCAAAGTAAACATACGTGATAATTTTACCAACGAAGCATTATCAATCGGCTCTTTGCGAAAGGCCAGGACAAGATCGTTAACCGATGTGGAGGAGAGGGAATTCAAAGCCGAAGCAGTACTCGATAACGCTGCCGAAAGCACCGCCGCAATAACCAAAGCGGACGCCACCGCTGGCATCTCTTCCATGGCAAAGTAGGGTAATAATTGATCCGTTTTCTCCAGATCCGCCGGCAAGGTTCCATAAAAAACAAACAGCATTATGCCAATAATCAAGAAAAAGGCAAATTGAAAAAACACAAAGATCCCACTGCCCACCAGCGCAATTTGAGCACTGCGCAATGACCGGCAGGCTAACAGCCGCTGGACAGTATCTTGATCCGCCCCATGCGTTGCCAATGATAAACACATGCCACCCAATATTCCAATAAAAAACGGGTAACTCCCCGTTCCGCTCCAATCCCAATGAATGAGATTAAATTTCCCTTCTTTCGCAGCCGTTGAAACTACAGTTTCCCAGCCACCAGGAATTAGGTATAGCAAATAGACAAATGCCAATACCCCTCCCGCAACCATAATGCATAGCTGAATCACTTCTGTCCATATCACTGCTGATATGCCACCCATATACGAATAGATCAACGACACCACACCCGTCACCACGATGGCTGTCGTCAAATCGATATCCGTAATAACCGATACCACCAAAGCGGCTGCATAATGCCGTACCCCCGACGCCAGCGCTCGCGTAACAAAGAAGAAAATCCCCGCCAACCGCTGCGCCATCGGGCCAAACCGATTACCCACCAGCTGGTAGATCGTAACAATCTCATTCTCAAAAAATTTGGGTAAAAAGAAGATGGACAGAACAACCCGTGCAATAATAAAGCCAAAGGCAACCTGCATAAAAGCCATATCCCCCCCTTCCGCAAAGGAAAAGGAAGGTGCCCCTAAAAACGTCACCGCACTGGTTTCCGTGGCCACCACTGCCGCCAGCGCCGCCCAGGCGGGAATCGTGCGGCCCGCCAGAAAAAAGTCCGCCAGCGAATCCTGCTTACGCGCACACAACGCCCCGATCAAAACCAAAACAACAAAATAAACAAATAAAATACCATAACCAATAGGTTCCATACCAACCGCCTATCTATCAGATTTTAGTCAATCCCATTTCGAATCGTATCCAACTCGGGTCAAACCCAATTCGATTCAAACAACTATCATAAAACCAATTTTCATAAAACCAATAAATATCACGCCCCGCCGGCAAGAGCAAGACGACGAAGGAGTCAGCCCTCGCCACCCAGCCGATGGAATTAAAACCCATACCCCAGGGGTGTCCAGCCAGACACTGGAGGGGTGTCTCATCAGACGCAAGCGGGTGTCCCACTGGACAGGGGAGGGGCGTCCCCACAGTCGCGAACGGGCGTCCCACTGGACGCACATAACAGATCCATTAACAGATCCAATGAACATGTATGTTTGAAATCGTCAAACGACGACGATATCCAAACCGAAAATAATTTTCTTTAGAAAGATTGTATCTTGTTTGATTCTTAATCGCTTCTTGCTTGGCAAAGGAAAAAAGATCGATAAGAATATGGATCTAAACATTGAGAGAAAAGGAGTGATTGCTATATGAAATCTAAGCGGATTGCCCATCTGGTGGATACATGGAAAGAGAATTGGGAAGAAGCCCTGGATGATTTGGCTGAGTTGGGATATTCAGGAGTTGAAAATTTAATACAACTGTATGAACGATATTCTGATCAAACTGAATTGGCACAAAATGTTCTTGAAAAATATCAATTGCTCCTTTCGGGATTATGGACCGAGGGGGAGTATCGCATACAGGAAATGCATGATGAGATTCAAACAAAATGCCTTCGAATTGCATCGTTTCTCCAATCCATGCGGTCCCCTCTTTTAGTCCTTCGCTATCCTGAACGTGGAATTATTAACACTTTTCGTGAGGATTTTAAAATAGCGGCGTTGTTTTTGAGTGATTTAGGAAAATATTGTCAGGATATGGGAGTGAATGTTTGTATACTTACCCATAAAGATTCGCAATTTATTAAAGAGGAGGAAATCGACCGGCTAATGAACCTTGTTGATGAGCAAACCGTGTTTCTTTGTCCGGATACCGGTCATCTTTCCCTTGCAGAAGAGAATCCCGCGTCGATTATAAAAACATATGGTGAATGCATCAAACATGTTATACTACGTGATATCCCTGAAGACGAGGAGGAAAGTGGCCTGGATTTTTGTGCTTTGGGAAAAGGGATAGTGGATTATAAATCGATTCAAAAAGCACTAAGGGATATATCCTATCAAGGTTGGATAACAGTTGCCCATGATGAAAGCGAGCCAGAACCAAAAGAAACCGCATGCGAATCGCAATACTGGTTGTCACATCATTTCGAGTTAGGGGAATAAAAGGTGAATACGGAAAATCGAACATTACGGGTGGTTGTACTTTTATCCGGAAGTGGTTCAACCCTTCAAAATTTTATTGACAAACAAGAAGAGGGAACACTCCCCATAGAAATTGTCATGGTGATCAGCAGCAACCGGGATGCTTATGGGTTGGAGCGTGCACGAAAACATGGAATACCAACCAAGACCGTTCATCGCAAGGATTATGAGAAGTGGAGTTTGTTCAATCAGGATTTATCCGAAGCGATAAATGAGGCAACTCCGGATATCATTCTTTTAGCCGGTTTTATGTTCCTTTTTCGCCCTGATCCCAAATATTATGGGAAAATCATGAATGTGCATCCCGCCCTGATACCCGCGTTTTGTGGGAAAGGAATGTATGGACATCATGTTCATCAAGCCGTGCTTGATTATGGGGTGAAAATTACCGGTGCCACGGTTCATTTTATCGATGAAAACTACGACACCGGCCCGATTATTTTGCAAAAAGCGGTGGAGGTCAGGGAAGATGACACAGCGGAGTCGTTGGCGGAGCGTGTTCAAGCGGCTGAGCGTGAAATATACTCTCGCGCTGTTCAGCTCTTTGCCGAAAACCGATTAGTGGTTGAGGGAAGAAAAGTTAAAATCCTACCACGATCCTAATATTTCCATGTTATGATTTTGTTATGGAATTATGCTAACATGTCAACCATTTAAAGTTGAAAAGGTGTGAAAACTTATAGTCAGTCCCACAATTCCTCCCCCAATGAAATGGGGGAGGTTAGGAGGGGGTTAAAGGATTTTACTTACCATTTTTTATCAACCCTCCCCTAGCCCCTCCCAGTCTTGGGAGGGGAAAGGTGCTTTAAATGGCTGTCTCCTTACGAATTATGAAAAGTGAACGGAAACAGGACGATGCTCTTGAAATTAATAATAGGCCTTTCGATTGCCACCTTATTATTCGGCAGCATCATTGTTTTATGGTTCATTTATAAATCTCATTTCAAAAAACGCCGGCAAATTTTAAAGGATTTGGGATTGCTGAAAAGCAAATCCGGAAATGCAGCCGCTCCCTTCTACAAATGGGGATGGCGAAAGAAAGAGGAAGAGCGTGTTTGGGCGGAGCGTATCGTTAAAAATGCATTTGAAAACGCAGGGATTTGGCTATCCCTTGAAGATTTAAAGTTTTTTGAAAATGTATGCAACCAACATCATGATGGAACACCGATCAAGGATGAAATCATCTTAAAGCGAATCGATAATATCATCGATCGATCCGAAATGTTGGCCAAATGGATTTCAGGCTATATCAAGAAAACGATTCAATCTATTTTAAACACCTCGATCGAAAAAGCGACTGAAAAGTTGAAAGAATCTGGCATAAAAACAGACCCTGAGAAAGTTCAGCTTCGATATGGCAACATGCAACTTCGGAAACAACTCGGTCAGGCGGGTGCTGACATACTGGGTTTGAATTCCAAAGGGTTTCGAATTGAAGATGAAAAAAAGGAGCATACTTTTTTACTACGTGGATTTGAAGGTTGGAAACATTGGGTGCAACTTTATATTCAGGAGCTAAAAAAACAACTCACCAGTGGATTCACATCCTCATCCAACCAGGCATTGATCAATTCCATGCGGGGAAGTGTCATCCAGGGACTTTTTAATGATTATGAAGAGAATATCAACGAATCCATTTCATTTCGTGAAACATTGATGCAGGAAGTGGCCAGTAAGAATTTACATATTCCCCCTGAAAAAATACGTGATATTGAGGTGATTTTTTACACATGGCAATTTGATGTCAATACACCATTCAATATGATTGACCATAAACAAGCCAGGCAGCTGTTAGTCCGCCGTGATTTAACCCCACGTTTTCGTGAACGGATAATAAATAGCATTGATTCTGACATTTTATCCTTGCAAAACTTGATTCAATCTTTCCCCAGACGGGTGATTTTTTTTGGGAAAAATGCCAATGCCCGCCACTTTGCTTCACAGCAATATCTTCTTCATCTGGAATTATTGCTTCGCTTTATGGGGAGTCCCGCCAATGATGATACCAATCCACCCGGTTTAATAAGAATTATAGAGAAAGATATAAAAAATGCATTGGAGCATCACACGCCGTTAGCAGAATCCATCAACAAACAAAAGAAATTCAATATTTTTGAGCGGGGAATTGATGAACGAGAAGCCGATTTTAGAGGTTGGATTATCGACATGCCTGTAGAGGATGCAACCCTTCACCAGTTTGAAGATTTGAATACGGGAGAATATAAGCATTATACCCGTTTTCAATGTGATAGTGCGGAAAACATAGATTTTGAAAGCAATACCTTTAATGCCAATAAACAGAGAATTATTTTCCTGGATATGGTGATTGATACGCTTCTTTCCACTCCCCCCATTGCTGCACCTGTCTAAAATCTTTCATATATCGTGGTTTGTTGGTGTGAAGATTGACCTTTTGAGGGAGTTCATGTTACATATCCTAAACCAAACTACAATTAAACATTTGGCAAGCAGGAGTTGGATCGATGGAGATCACCCGTGACGAATTAAAAAGCATTCTTCGTGAAATCATCCAAGAGGATTTACCGGTTGGCCACACGCCTTTAGGAGATCGTTGGCATGGGGGAACACTTTATCTTCAGCCTCGCGATGAGAGCCAAATCCCTAAAGAACTCCCCATCGAGGCGTTTTTCCATAAAATCGTGATGATTCGTGACCGCCTTCGCGTAATGGAACAAGCTATCAATGCCAATAAGAAACTAACCGATGAGGATAAAGTTCATTTGCAACAATATATTACAAAGATTTATGGAACTTTGACCACCTTCAATGTCCTATTCAAAGACAAAGCGGATCATTTTATCGGTGAACGCAAGGGATAGGTCAATGGTAAGTGGTCAGCCATTTGAAATTCCATTTCCAACCCAAGATTGCTGAGTTTTACCTAAATGTTTTTGAATCTATCGAGATTGTGTGCTAATCCTTCAACCCTCCCCTATCTCTCCCAGTTTTGGAAGGGGAATTTTAATTGTCGCTGAACAAATGAATGAAAATTCGAATAGTCTTGGTTATTCATTTTCTCCAAAAAAACCAATATATCTCTCTAATTCTATTACTGAGAATCTATACAAATCTAACTTAAATAAGTATGATTAATAGTATTGCAATATTAATTTGCAATATTAAATATTTTCGGTACATTATATTCCAATTCTGCAAAGGAAAACACTTATATGAAAAAAACCTCCTCCATCCTTCTTATTCTCACCCTGATTACAATAGGAACAACCACAATTCAAGCACAAAATCAAGAACTGGACAAACTGGACACACGCCTCAAATCCTTAATAAACAAAGGTTCCATCCAAACACAGTCCATCCAATCAACTCAAAAACAGCCAATTAAAGATGCATTTCAACCGGTTTTTGATGGCAAGCGTGTACGAGTAGAAATTCGGTTAAACGAGGTTAATGCGGAGACGCTAAAAAAGTTGAAAGAGAAAGGTCTCCATATTTCCTCTCGATTTAAGGGATTAGTTTCAGGGTCGATTACTCCCGATGATTTATATGCTCTTTCTGGTTTATCCAGTGTTTCAACCATTTATCCTTATTTTCCTCCACATCTTCGTTCCATTCGCGGCGAAGGGGTCGAGGCATTAGGCGCTGATTTGGTTCATAACGGTACGCCTCCCTATGATGGAAGTGGTGTCAAGGTTGGGATTCTATCTGATTCATTTGGTTTGGTTTCTTTTGCAACTCCCAGCATCGAAGATCTTGATGGGGATGGCATTATGGAAATTACTGGGACAGATTCCCAATTAAGTGGAGACGTACCGCCTGTCGTGGAATTACTCGAGGATGGTTTAGGAGATCCAGTTAATTATAGTGATGAAGGACGTGCGATGGCCGAGTTAATCCATGAAACCGCTCCAGGCTCTGAATTAGCCTTTCATAGTGCCTTTAATGGACTTTCCAGTTTTGCACAAGGCATCATTGCTCTTGCTAAGGCTGGCTGTAAAGTGATTGTAGATGATGTCATCTATTATGCTCAGCCTTTTTACCAAGATGGTGAAGTGTCTCAGGCCATTATTGAAGTGGAACAAAACTATGATGTTGTATATTTAACTGCTCACGGCAATTCCAGTGCTAGAGCGATTGATGGCGTATTCCGTGATATTGATCCTGAGTATGATGATGATCCATACAAAAAAATCCCTACTGGAAATAATCTTCATCAATGGAATTCAGGGATTGGCGCACCACGAGCGTTGCTCCCCATTACGCTTGATCCAGGAGAAAGAACCATCATTTCAATGAACTGGGAAAATCCTTATGGGGGAACATTAGGCCCTGGGGCAACAACCGATTATGATCTTTATATACTCTATGAAGATGAATTTTGGCTTGATACGATTGTGAGTTATTCAGATAATTCCCAAGGATTTCCTGATTCTCCATTTGGAGATCCCTTGGAAATAGTAAGTGTGACAAATGATGGGGATTCGATTCAGACTGCCTATTTAGCCATCAATAAACATCACGGACCGGATGTCAATTTTAAACTCATCTTTTTTGGAGATGATGTTACGATTAGTCCTCTTATACGCAGTACGGATGCACCGATGATGAGTGGGCATAATAAAACAGACAAAGCGCTATCCATTGCATCAGTCAATTATCTCGAGGTACTTTCCGCAGGGTATGCTCAAGCCGATCCAAGGACAATCGAACCAGCCATTTATTCATCCAAGGGTGGTTATTCCTCTATATTTTTCTCACCCGAGGGTGAAGTGTATGAAAATCCCATAATCAATTTTAAACCGGATTTTGCCAGTGTTGATGGTACAAATACATCCTTTTTCTTTACGGATTCGGGATTTGATGATGATGATCTTCCCAACTTTTTTGGAACATCCGCTGCGGCTCCTCATGCTGCGGCCATTGCAGCGATGATGCGTCAAGCCAACCCATCTCTTAACGCAGAGGAGATTCGAAACTTGATGCGTGAATATTCAACAGATATTCACCAGGCCGGAATTGATGCCTATACAGGTTATGGATTGCTTTATGCTGATAATGCCATCGCTGCTGTTCCTAACAAAATTGTGCCAACTCCAACCCCAACTCCTATGGCTACTCAAACTCCAACACCCACCCCAACAGCAACGCCAACCCCACTTATCCCTCAGGACAAAGTTTTTGTCACGGATCACGTGGATTCAGTGGTAGACCTCAGCAATGGAGAAGATAGGGATGAAGCCGATGACCGAGTGCTTGTTATCCGCTGGAACTTAAGCCATAGCGATGTGGATACGTATCATGTGTATGTTTCTGTTGATGGTGAGAAAACCCAATTTTTGGGTAGCACGGTTGATAGTGAAAGAAATTATGTGGAATGGAATGAATCCAATCCTTCAATCAAAAATGTATGGCGGGAAGGGCCTCAATTTGGCCATCGCTATCAATTCTTCGTGTATGTGATTACCGAATCCGGCAGTCCACACCATTATGGACCCTTCACCCATGCCGGGCCAGTGGAATTCAAGGAAGCGGAGTAATGGCTGATTTTTAAAGTGGATATGATAGACTCTAGTACATTATTATTATGTATAAATGGAGGCTGTCATGATTCACTACTTAATACTTATCGCTTTACTGTCTATTCCCTTTTATAGCCAGGCAATGGTGAATGAAGGGGAAAAGCAACAAAACACGCCGAATCCAATGGAATTAATCCGCCCCAGCGAAGATAACACTCACTTCGTTGGGGCGGATTCTGGTATTGTGTTTACGCCCTGGGGATTCAATTACGATCATGATGAAGAGGGCCGTCTACTGGAAGATTATTGGTTTGACGAATGGCCAACGGTTGTCGATGATTTTAAGGAAATGAAAGCACTCGGCGCCAATACGGTCCGTATTCATTTGCAATTCCCCAAATTTATGGAGGCGTCCAACCAACCCAATCAAAAAGCGCTTAAGCAACTCAAGCGACTGGTTTCTTTGGCTGAAAAAGTAGGCTTGTATCTCGATTTGACTGGTTTGGGTTGTTACCACAAAAAGGATGTGCCGGCCTGGTATGATTCCATGAGCGAAACGGAGAGATGGAATGCGCAAGCTGTTTTTTGGGAAGCGGTCGCCAAAACCTGTGCGGATAGTCCAGCTGTATTCTGTTATGACTTGATGAACGAGCCTATTCTTCCCGGGGCAAAAAAACAAAAAGAAAGCGAGTGGCTGGCGGGTGAATTAGGGGGGAAATACTTTGTGCAGCGCATTACCTTGGACTTGGCGGGGCGTTCTCGCAAGCAAGTCGCAAAGGCATGGGTCGATAAACTTGTCAAAGCAATTCGAAAACATGATGAGAACCATATGATCACCCTGGGAATTATTCCCTGGGCCTTTCATTTTTATCCAAACGCTCAAAATCCTTTGTTTTACTCAGAAGAAGTAGGTGAGAATCTGGATTTCACCAGCGTGCATTTCTACCCAAAGAAAAATGAAGTGGAAACCGCCCTCAAAGCTTTGTCAGCTTATGATTTAGGCAAGCCGCTTGTGATTGAAGAAATGTTCCCTCTTAAATGCGGAATTGAAGAAATGGAACAATTTATTGATGGTTCACGAGAGATCGCCGATGGATGGATTACCTTCTATTGGGGCAAGACGATTGAAGACTATGCCAATATGGAACGCAGCATTGCCACAGCGATAAAGAAGAAATGGCTTGAATTTTTTGAAGCGAAATCATCAGAGATGACGATCAAGCAATAATAGTGGGGAGAACAACATGAAACAATTTTTAAAACCTATTTCAATTTCAGCTATCCTGTTACTTTCATTTACCATGTCCTCACAGAATGTGTATTCCTCTGAGCAACCTCCCTTTCCGCGGGTTTGGGTTACCTATCGAGAGGTAAATGGATTTGATAAAGATTTTAAATTATTAAAGGCAAATGGGGTGGGGGTAGTTCAGGCTCGTTCACGTTCATCGGAACTGCCTGAATTGTTTGCAGCGGCCCGTCAGCATGATATGAAACTGATTATGGATGTTGCGGAACTATCTGAACAGGCTTATAAGATCCCAAAGGATAAAGTCGAACGAGCTGTGATGATTGCAGGCGCCTATCAAGGCAAAGCCATCGACCGGCATCGATTTGCTTTCGCTGCCAAAGAACATGAAATCGTGATTGAAAATCCTGTCTATGACAAAGAGAACTGCTACGATACCCTGGGCCGTTACTTTCCTGGCATGCGTGATCCCGTTAAGGCTGAAGTGATTGTCAAAGAAGCCAATTTCGATGGAAAGCAGCATCTCAAAATTATCCCGGCCACGACTTCACGTAAGGACGATTTACATTGGACGATGAAATTTGATTTGACCGGTATTAAAGGGGATCTGGACAACGTTATTTTGGCTGTCTATTGGATTTCTGAAGGTACACGTGATTACTGGATGTTTGGCGACGCCGCCAGTGCTGCTGCAGAATCCACGCAAGAGGCTTTAGCGGAGGAGGTGCACAAAGAAGTGGAGCAATGGCGCAAAGCCAATGGTGGCACTTTTCCTCACGATCTGGTTGTCGCTATGCGCTTTGGGGATGAATGTTTCCACGTTAGCGGCCATTTAAATAGTGCAGATTGTTCCTATCCCCTGTGGGATTATTCCAAGAGCGGCATTGCGGCTTTTAAGCAACGCAATCCTTCGCAAACATATCCTCGTGGAAAACCTTGGATCGATGTATTTGGCCGACAGGCCTATGCGGATTGGATGTACACCCATCACCGTGCCTGTGCGGATTTAGTTAAAGTCGTCAAAGAAACTTTGAAAGAAGAGGGATTGCCTGATTTACCCGTCTTCCGCAATATTACCCGGGCTGGCGTGTTTTCAACCATGAACGATCATGACGGGAGCGGTCTTGATTTGTTAGTGCAAGAACTTGATATAGCCCACCTTGATCCCTATCCGGTTAAATCAGGAGGCTATGTTGAGCATACCATCCCTGTTGATATGAGTTATGCCGCTGGTTTGGCGAGACGCCATAACAAGTATCTGGTGCCCTGGCTACAATCTCATACCTATTGGGCCAATCGTGGTGGATTGACGCATCCTGATAAAAACCAGGTGAAGCGTATGATAAAACAACATTTACCCCATTTGCCGGATGCCTTGATGTGGTTGGGATGGGGAAAGAATTATACCTTTCCACTTCAGCGTCCAGAGGCCTGGCAGGAAGCCGCCCGGCAACATCATCAGTTTATTCAAATGGAACGCACGCCCATTGAACCAAAATTGGCGGTTATTCGCCCCTATACCGTTCGTTCGTTGCGCTATACCGATGGAGTGGGTATCTTTTTCAATCCACAAAAAAAAGCAGATGATGCTCAGAATATTGAAACACGTATTCCACCCTTGGATGCCTATGTGACTGACACCATTTTATATGACGTGGTGATGCGCCAGCAGTGGCATTTTGATGCGTTCGAACCGGTTTCCGCTCAGGATATTAACGCTAATGAATTAAAACGTTATCCATTGATTCTTGCGGAATTAGGCCGGCTGGATCATAAAACCCTAAAGCCCTATGTTCATTCCAACATACCATGTGTCTTATTTATTGAAGGAGCGGACCTGTTTGATATCGATAAAAAACATACGGGCATTCGCTCGTTTGTTAAACCTATGCAAGGCCAATTGAATCTCCAAGCAGATAATAATATCATCCCGATCGTCGCAGCTGATTTATACAAACTTGATGAGAATGCCAAAATTTTAGGCCGTGTGGGTGACCATGCCTGTGTATGGAGCGTTGGTCATATAACCTTTGTTTCAGCACGGTCAAAACGGCGGGACGAGGTATTTCCACATTGGTTGTGGAATGTTTTAGGTGTTTGAATCTTTTGTTCGTAGGGGGAGGTTTGAAACCTTCCCTCAAATGGCGAGTGATACGAGATTGTCTCAATACTGGGTTGACACATAGGTCAACCCCCAATGTCATTAACATAAAGGAGAGAGCGAGGCTCCCGCCGAGCCGTTATTCGTGGAAACGGCTCGGCGGGAG